>CAWFOJ010000159.1:0-34817 GCA_963816585.1 uncultured Holophagaceae bacterium
GGTCCGCTCAACGAGCCAACGCCTGGGCAGAATCCTGAAGCCCTTGGCCGCGGCATCCGGCTTGGTGCCCTCCTGGGCCCATGCTCTCCTATCTCCCTGGCCTGGACGTTTGACGATTTCGAGGGTGATGCCGGTCTCCTGGCGAACCCGGTCGACGCATTGCCTTCGACGCTCTCCAGAATCAGGCTACTTCTGCTCTCTGGAAGTAGGCCACCCATGTACGGAGAATGGGTGAGGATAAGAACAAGTTCTCATCCGGTGTAAATCATTGAAATTACGTAATTTAACCAAAGATAGATGCCTTGGCGCGCGCCAACCACTTACCCGTTCCTGGCCTCCTTCGATACGACAAGAGATCTCCGCCTCCTGGTTCTCACCGGGGTCTGGCCCACCAAGGCCAGGGCTTCAACGGAGATACCGTCCGGGCAAAAGGCTCGCGCACGCCGCTGGTCCCAGGCATTCTACACGGCTTTCCCGGATGTGGACGGCCTTCTCTACGGCTCTTCGATGCACGCGGACGAACCTTGTGTCGCGCTGTACGAGCGGGCCGCCAAGGCGGTGCCAGCCAGCCCGAGCACAAACCGCATGCTCGTTGACCCGAATTTGTTGACCACCCTCAAGAATGGCTGTGCGGACCTGAACGATCTTCTCGTCTGACAAGGACCCGCCTCGCCAAGGTGCTTTCCTAGCCCGGGGCCACTTGAAGCCAGAGCCGTAGGGGAACCGGAGCGAGCATGAACCGACCCTCACCAGAAGATTTCAACGACCTCTCCAAGCTGCTTGCCAGTCAGGGGGTCTGCGATGAAGCCACCGCTGATTTGCGGTGATCACCAGGATGGACTGGGGAGACTCGGGTCGAATTTCCCGTTCCGGCTGCCAGGTCCAAGGCTCGCGGTGGCCGGGACATCCGCAACACCACCACCATGACCTGCCCCATCGCAGGGAAGCGCAGTGGCTGCCAACGTCCCGTGAGTGGGAACGATATTTCATTTCGATTGATTCGGGAGGGAATCCATTGGACTCCAATGCCACAAGCTATTGAAAAATTTAGCAATAGGCCCACGGAATGCGGATCGCCCATTCATCTCCAGGGTCCTGGTTCGGCAAGCCTCTGGTCCTGTCTCCGGGACCAAGGTGGAGGGTTGTTCTCATCCCTCTAGCACCTCCTGAGCCAGCAAATTCATTGGCTGCCGCCTCCAACGCAAGGACTCTCCCCCCTCCTTGCGATCTTTCTGGCGGGGCATGGCTGGAACGAAGAGAAGGTCGGAATCGCGCTCACGGTCGGGGGCATCGCCGGAATTCTCACCCAGACCCCGGCAGGCGCCCTGGTCGATTGGTTGCACTCCAAACGGGCCCCGATGGCAAGGTGGTCGCAGCTTTGTCCATGGGCCTCCTTGGCTACCTCCTATCCGACCGGAGCATCTTCTTTTTCGTGGTGGCTCTCGCGATCCCGACGATTGCTGCCCTGACGCTCATCAAACCCTCCGAAATTGATTACGAGATCGCCCGCGGCGCGGATGACGGCGGTAGAACCGTCAAGGTGGAAAAGGCCCGCGCGCTCATCAAGGAGCGCCCCCTCCTGGACGGAGTGGGAGCGGGAATAATCGGCGTGGTCCCGGTCCTGGTGATCGCGGATCTCACGCGGGGGTCGGGCCGCTTCAATCTCGCCCTGGGCGCCATCAGCACGGCGGTAGGCATCGGCGCTTCGCTCAGCCAGGTCATCGCCGGTTCCATCGTGCACCGCTTCGGTTTCATCGCGGGAATGTTCGTGGTTGTGCGCGCCATCGAGGAGACCGGACTCACGGTCAAACTGGGCAACCTGCTGCTGCATCTATCCGGCGGCACCCGGTTCGGGGCGGTGCTGGCGGGGACGGTGGCGTCCGCTCTGGGGACCAACCTGATCAACAATGTGCCCATGGCCGTGGTCATGAATTCCGCGCTCGGCAGTGTCCAGCATGCGGCTCCCGCCCTGAGGAACGGATTCGTCGCTGCCACCATCTTCGGTTGTGACCTGGGCCCGAACATCACGATCGTCGGATCCCTGGCTACGATTATTTGGCTCCTCATATTGCGCCAACGGAAGCTGGATGTTTCCGGCCTGGACTACTTCAAGGTGGGCGTTGTGGTGACGCCATTGATGCTTCTCGCAGGCGCCTGCACCATTTGGCTATGCCTGTAACCCGATCAGGGAGAGGAGGTAACGATGAAAATCCTGTGCTGCCTGGATGGCACCAATGCCGACGCGGTGAGCCGTGCCGCGCAGATGTTCGCCGGGGCCCAGCCTCCGGTCATCGGCCTGCTGACGGTGATGGATGTTGGGCCGCGCAGAGCTATCGACAGGACCCGGGAACGCTTCTGGAGGCCGCCGATGCATCGTCAACCGGTCATCCAGGAGATGCTGGGGGCGGAAAAGGAAGCTGCCGAAGAGATCTTGCAGGCAGGACTGGAACGCTTGCCGAAGCTGAGTCCCTGCTTCGCCAGGGGCATCCTGAGCTCGAAATCGTGAACGCGGCCTCAGAGTGGCAAGCAGATTTGATTCTCATCTGCCCACGGGCCGACTATGGAGCACCACCGGCTATTGGCCCACGCTCCGTTGGGCATGTGGCGCGCTTTGTGCTCGATCACGCACCCTGCCCGGTGCTGCTGTTGCGACCGCCAGGCGGGGAGAAGCGTCATTGACCTGCGTGATCGCCGTCAGCCGTTTCCATGCCCATATCCACCGGCAGGTCCTCATCGGCGGCTGAAGTGAACGTCACCGGCTCGAGGGCGGAGCGGTTGACCTGGAGCTTGAAGACATCGAACCGGTTGTAGGCCCCGGAGAGATCATGGAATTGCTTCGGCGCTATGCACTTCTTCACGTCGATCTCGGCGTAGACAATGCCTTCCTCGTTCTGCAGGACCTCGCTGATCGCGTTGCCGCTGGGATCGATGATCATCGATACGCTGCGCGGGGATGCGTCGATCAATTCCCGGGCCTTGGTCTCCCCGCGGCAGACGAGGTCGGCCGCGGCGTCGCTGAGGAATCCGGATGCGACCACGTTGAAACATTTGCCTTCGAAAGCGTGCGCCCCTGAGCGGATCCGGATGGACGCCGCCAGGTCATAGTTGCTGCTGTCTCCGGCCGGGTGGGTCGGCCACCGGGGCGAATACGTGGCCACGTGGACCTGCTCGCCCTGGGCAATCAACGCATAGCGTGCCAGGGGATTGGTATTTTCGCCGCAGATGAGCGCGCCGATCCGGCCCGCTTCCGTGTCCACGACCACGAGCCCGCGGCCGTCGCCGTTCGCCCAGGTGAGTTTCTCCCAGAAGGTGGGAACCAGCTTGCGGTGGTGGACCAGAAGTTTTCCGTCCGAACCGATCAGGACATTGGTGTCGTAGATGCAGCCGAGGCTCGCGGGGGTGGATTCGTTGAGGCCCATGGAAACAACCACGCCGCATTGTCTGGCCATGTTCCGGATGCGCAGCAGTTCCGGGCCATCCACCCGCAGGGAGGAGCATGCCATGGCGACGAAGAAGTCGTGGTTCTCCACCGGCGCGCGCACCCCTGACCACACCGGGAAGGCACACAGGAAGGCCTCGGGGAAGGCGACCAGGCGGGCCCCATGCCGGGCGGCTTCGGCGATCAGGGAACAGGCCTTGTCGAGCGTCGCCTCCACGTCGAAATAGAGCGGCGAGACATGGCAGGCAGCGGCTTGGTAGCGAGGCAGCGGTTGCATCTGGGGCTCCTGGAAGGTTGGGGGACATTCAAAGGTTATACCCAGGGCAGGCCAAACGAAGGCCCCGATGTTCTCGGGGCCTGGGTGCCGCACGTGTTCGGGCTGGGCAGTGGATCATACCCCTCCGGGGGGGAGCAAGGGGGCCGTCACGATCCGTGAACTATTCCGGAGCCTTGATGTCCAGAGTCTGGATGACTTTGTTGTTCGCCCACTGCGATGGGTCCTTGGCGGTGTCCTGCACGACAAAATACCTGGCCACGAGGGGATCGCCTTTACGGTCGAAGCTGATGGTGCCGGTGATACCCTTGAAACTCTTGATGGCCCGGACCGCCTTGCAGACTTCCAACCGATCGGGCACCTTGCCGCCGTTGGCCTTCGCAGCGGTCTCGATGGCCTTCAGCAACATGGCCGTGGCGTCGTAGGACTGGGCCGCGAACGGTTCCGGCTCGTTGCCGAACTTCGCCTTGAAGTCGGCTATGAATTTTTTGGTGCCGGGATAAATGCTTGCAGGCCCGGACACGGTGGAGTAGAAAGTGCCCGCTCCCTGGAGCAGCACGTCGCCGCCGATCTTGGAGGCGTCAGGGGAATCGAAGCCATCGTCCGACAGGCACATGCCCATGAAGCCCTTCTGCCTGGCCTGCTTGAAGAGCACGGCGGCCTGGTCGAACATGCCGCCGAAATAGATGCAATCAGGCTTGGCGGCGAGGATGGGGGAAAGAATCGCGTCGAAGTTGGCCTTCTCCTCGGTTCCGGTGAAGCCCGCCACCTTGACGCCCAGGCTCTTGGCCTCCTTCTGGAAATACTCGGCGATGCCCTGCCCATAGGCAGTCTTGTCGTGCATGACGAAGACGTTCTTGATGCCCTTGCCCTTGGCGTACTGGGCGCCCACCGCGCCCTGCACGTCATCCCGGCCGCAGACGCGGCTGACCTCCAGGTAGCCGCGGTCCGTCACTTTGGGATTGGTGTTGGCCGGCGAGATGTTGGCCAGGTTGGCGGCGTGGTATTCCTCGGAGGAGGGAATCTGGACGCCTGAATTGTAGTGGCCGATGATGCCCAGGATCGAGGGATCGGAGACGATGGCCTTGGCGTTGGCTACGCCGGTGTCCGGATTGCCCTGGTCGTCGTAGGGGGCGAGCTGGACCCGGAAGCCCATCTGGGTGAGGGGTCCGCTCAACTGCTCGATGGCGAGCTGCGTTCCGTTCTTGATGTCGCTGCCGATGACTGACATGGCACCGGACAGTGGACTCTGGGTTGCGATCTTGATCACGGTGGCCGCCTGGGCGCCCATGCCGGACCCCAGCAAGGCCAGGCAGGCCGTGGTCAGGGCGGACGCGAGGAACGAGTTTTTCTTTGGCATATCCACTCCTATGGAATTTGGTTTGCTGCGAACCTCCAGCAACGCTCGGCTGGACAGGTGGGTTTTCGGGGGAAAGGGGGATCGCACTTGTATGGTTCTGATCGGCCTCCTTTCGTGATGAATAATCTATAACGATCCAACCCGGTCTCCTTTTTCCAAGTTTAGCAAGGTACATGGATGAACTTGTCAAAGTTCTTGGGGTAATGATTCAGGCCGGCGGAAGCCACTCTCCGGCCCAGGCTCCCGAACGGAAATGGCCAAGTCTTCAGCCCAAGGACTCTCCGGATGCCCCGGTGCGGCAGGAAACGGCCCCTAACTTGAGGCTCGGCGCGAAACAGGAGGGTCAAGCCTGCACTCGAACCGGGCTCCTAGGCCAGCCCGTTGCGCTCCCAGGCCGAGCGCAGGATCAGCTGGAGCATGTTCCGGTATTCCTCCGCAGGGCCGCCCGGGGCGGGGTGGTACAGGGAATAGATCTGGGGACTCCAGCTCTTCATCGGCTTCAGCCCCGGGATGCCGTTCACTTCGATGATGCGCAGCCGGTCCTCGCTGTCCACCCGCAGGTCCACCCGCACGTGGTCCCAGCACTCCAGGGCCTCCGTGCACCGGCGCACCAGGTCCCGGGCTTCCTCGGCCCGGTCCGCGGAATCGGGGATGAAGACATGGGTCAGCCCGACCCCCCGCAGGTCGCTGCGCAGGATCCGGTACTGGCCGTAGTGGACCGGATCCACCCGCACGATCCCCGGCAGGATCTCCTGGTGCCGGCCGTTGCCCAGCATCAGCACGGTGTACTCCTCCCCGGGCAGGTACTGCTCAACCAGGGCGGGCTGTTCCAGGGCCTTGTGCACGAAGGCCACCTGGGCCGCCAGCTCGGCCTGGTTGTGGACCACGCTGCGGTCGCTGATGCCCACGGAGCGGGACTCGGACTCGGGCTTCACGAAGGCCGGGAAGGCCACCGCCGGCGGGTCGGCGCCCAGCGGCACCAGGTAGTTCTCCGGCACCCGCACCCCGGCCCGTCCCAGGATCGAATGGGTGTCGTGCTTGTGGATCAGGTTCTTCATGGTGGACGAGCTGGGGCCGATGTAGGGGATGCCCCGGGCGTCCAGCTCGTCCGCCACCCACATGGTCCCGGCGCCGCTGGCGCCGACCACGTCCGCCCGGCAGGAGATGAAGTACAGGGCGCTCCAGGCCAGGTCGTAATCCCGCTGGTCGATCCGGCGCAGGAAGTCGTCCCGGGTCTCCACGAAGGCGATGTCGGCCCGGGAATCGTCCCCGGCGAGGGCCTCCCGGACGCTCTGGGTCGCTTTGAGGTCGCCCCAGCCCTGGGCGTCGCCCCCCTGGCCGGTGATGAGCAGAACGCGTTTCATGGTCACGCTCCTAGAAGGTGAACAGCAGGGGATCTTGCCGGTAATGCCGCAGGGCGTCGGCGGCCAGGGGCGCGACCGGATCCAGGGCGGCGGCGATGGCCGCCACCTTCTGGGCGCTCCACTCGATCCGGGACACCACCTGCAGGTCCAGAAGCCCCCCGGGGCCGCCGGCGGGGCCCAGGTCCACGGTCAGGCCGTCGACCATGGCCTGGTTGGGGTCCAGGACGGTCACGGGGCCCGGGAACCGGGCCGCCAGGGCCCGGCGGAACGCCGGGAGGCTGTAGCCGAAATGGGTGCAGCACAGGGCGGCCAGGAGCGGCCCGGACCGGTCCGGGCCGCGGGCGGCGGCCTGGTCCAGGCAGCGGTCGATCAGCTCCTGCACCTCCGGCCGGTCCGGCCCCGATTCGATCAGGGTGGCCAGGCCGTCGCAGGGCTGGGCCAGGATGCCTTCGGCGGGCACCCCCCGGGCGCGCAGGCCGGCGGCATGGACCCCGCTGGCGATGGTGGTGACGGTGCCCAGGAGCAGGATCCGGCTGGCCGGCTGCCGCCTCCAGTGGGCCAGGATCAGGTCCAGGCCGAACCCGATGATGTCCACGACCGGCACGCGGGCCAGGCGGGCGAAATCAGTCTGCCCGTACAGGATGGAAAGGGTGTTGCAGGCGATCAGGATCAGGTCCGGGTGGAACCGCTCCATGCCGGCCAGGGCGGCGTCGAACGCCCGGGCCCGTCCGGCCGGGTCGGGGATCCGGTTGTAGCCCCGGCCCGCTTCCGGCCAGGCGTTGAAGTAGGTGATGGCCAGGTCCCGCCCGGGCCGGTCCCGGAGGAAGCGGCGCACCAGCCCCGCGGCGACGGCCAGGCCCCCCAGCCCGGAGTCGGTGACCACCAGGGAGAAGGGCCCGGGGCGCGGCTTCGGATCCGCGCCGGTCATGGCTGGGCGCTCCCGGGCAGCGTGCGGGCCTGCCACTCGTCCACCAGGTCGAAGGCCCACTGGGGGGCCGTGTCCAGGTCCCCGGCCATGATCCGGGTGAGCAGGTCCTGCCACTGCTCCCGGTGCTGGAGGGTGGTCAGCCGGTTGCGGAACATGGCCGCGCCGATGGGAGGGCGCTCGGCCAGTTCGCCCAGGATCCGCTCCACCTCGGCCCGGAACCCGGCCCGGCCCACCCAGCGCAGGAACCCGTGCCAGGCGTCGGTCACCCCCGATTGGGCGGCCAGGGGTTCCGACACCGCACGCAGGGAGGCGAAGAACGCGTCCCGGTCCGGGCCCCCAAGCAGGCGCAGCCCGAGGGGGCCGATGCGGTACGGGATCACCTCCAGGCCGGTCAGCCCGCCCCGGCCGAGTTCCGCCCGCACCAGGTAGCCGGTCTTGCGGTGCAGCAGGCGCGTGTCCTGGTGGAACAGGAAGTTGCCCAGGCTATAGCAAATGGGCGTGCGTCCGCGAATCTCGACCCCCTGCGGCACGTGGGGATGGTGGGCCACCACCAGGTCCGCCCCGGCATCCGCCAAGGCGCGCAGGGCGGACACCACATACGGAGGCGGGAAGGGGATGTACTCCACGCCGCCGTGGAAGATCACCACCCGCACATCGGCGGTCCGGCCCAGGTCCGCCAGGATGGCCGCCGCCCGGTCCGGATCCCAGCCGAACACCCCGGGCCCGGGACCGGCGCCGGTGAGGTCCTCCCCTTCGCTGAAGTTGAGGATGCCCACCCGCACCCCATCCAGGTCCAGCACCTGGGGCCGGAAGGCCGCCTCGGCGGTCAGGCCGGCGCCCACCGTGCGGATGCCCTGGGCCGCCAGCAGGTCCTGGGTTTCCTGGAAGGCCGCCAGGCCGTGGTCGAACACGTGGTTGTTGGCCAGGGTCACCAGCTCGAACGGCACCGCGGTCAGGCCCCGCACGTGGTCCGGCGCGCCCTTGAGCACCGAGCCGCTCTTGACCGCAGGCTGGTCCAGGCGGGTGAGGGGGCATTCCAGGTTGGCGATGCGCAGGCCGGCGGCGCGCAGGACCGGCAGCAGGTCCCCGTAGACCGCTTCGGGGTCCGCCGCCACCAGGGGCCCGAAGGCGCGGATCGGGGCCCAGTCCGCGGCGATGACCAGGCTGGTCCGGGCCCGGCCGGCCCCGGGCCGGGCCCAGCGGCCCTGGGCCCAGTCGAGCGGGATGGAGGCTTTCGGACTGGCTGGCATCGGCTTGGATTCCCTATGGTAAACCATCGGCCTCCGGCGCGGGGGGGCCAGGGGCCGCCTGGCCGCGGCGGAAGCCCCTGGAGGCCTCCAGGAGCCGGGCGGTGTAGGGGGCCACCCCCTGGCCGGCGGCCAGGTCCCCGGAATCCAGGAACTCCACGGTCCGGCCGCGCTGCATGACCATCAGCCGCCGGCACAGGTGGGTCACCACGGCCAGGTCGTGGCTGACCATGATGAAGGTCAGGCCCCGGCGCGCCCGGATGTCCTCCAGCAGGTTCAGAACCTCCGCCTGCACCGAGGCGTCCAGGGCCGAGGTGGGCTCGTCCAGGAGCAGGATCTGGGGCTCCAGGATCAGCGCCCGGGCGATGGCGACGCGCTGGCGCTGGCCGCCGGACAGCTGGTGGGGATAGCGGAACCGGTAGCCGCTGCCCATGCCCACCTCCTCCAGGGCCCGCTCGATGCGCGCCTGGTGGCTGTCCAGGCGGTGGATCTCCAGGGGTTCGGCCAGGATGCGGTCCACCGTGTGGCGGGGGTGCAGGGAGCCGTAGGGATCCTGGAACACCATCTGCACCAGCCGCCGGAACGGCCTGGACCCGGGCGCCGGCAGGGGGGCGCCGGCCCCGCCCAGGAGCCGGACCGCGCCGGCCTCCATGCGGGCCAGGCCGCAGATGGCGCGCAGGACGGTGGACTTGCCGGATCCGGATTCGCCGACGATGCCGAAGGTCGCCCCCGGCTCCACCCGGAAGGAGGTGTCGGCCACCGCCACGAAACCGTCGAAGGTCACGCGCATGCCCTCCACGTCCAGGCCCACGGCGGGCTGGGCCAAGGCCGGGGAGGCCGGGGCGGGGGTCATCGGGCCCACTCCGGCCGGCGGTCCAGGGTCGGCAGGGGATGGGCGGCGCTGCCCAGCCGGGGCAGGCAGTTCATCAGCCCGATGGAATAGGGGTGCCTGGCCTGGGCCAGGTTCCCGGCCGGGAGCTCTTCCAGCATCCGTCCGGCGTACATCACCAGGATCCGGTCGCAGAAGGTGGAGACCAGGCGCAGGTCGTGGGACACGAAGATCAGCCCCATGCCGCGCTGGGCCACCAGCCGGTCCAGGATGGCCAGCACCTGCAGCTGCACGGTCACGTCCAGGGCCGAGGTGGGCTCGTCGGCGATCAGCAGGTCCGGCTCGGCGATCAGCATCATGGCGATCATGGCCCGCTGGCCCATCCCCCCGGAGACTTCGTGGGGGAACAGCCGGTAGACCCGCTCCGGATCGTCGATCTGGACCGAGTCCAGGGCCGCCAGGGTCCGGGCCCGGGCTTCCCCGCCGGTTACCCGGCGGTGGGCCCGCAGGGTCTCGGCGATCTGGGCGCCGATGGTCATCACCGGGTTGAGGGAGAACTTGGGGTCCTGCAGCACCATGGCGATCCGGCCGCCGCGCAGGGCGCGCCGCTCCCGGCCCGGGCAGCGCAGCAGGTCGATGCCGCAAAAGGCCAGGCGGCGGGCGGTGACCCGGGCCTCCGGCGCGGTCAGGCCCATGATGGCGCGCCCGGTCTGGGACTTGCCCGAGCCGGACTCGCCGACGATGCCCAGCCGCTCCCGGCCGAGGGTGAAGCTCACGTCGCGCACCGCCTCGGACCAGGAGCCGTCCCGGTTGGGGAAGGCCACCGTCAGGCCGTCCACTTCCAGCAAACGTGGTGCCGAGGCTTGGCCTTGGCACCACGTGGGTGCGGGGGGGACCGGAGCGGGCGGTGCGAGCGCAGGGCTCCCCTGCGCAGGCAGAGGTGCGGAACCGCCGGCGCTCTCGCTCATCGGGCGGCCTTGGGGTCGAGCACATCGCGCAGGCCGTCGCCCAGGAGGTTGAAGGCCAGGCTGACCAGGCAGATGGCCGCGCCCGGGGCGGCCGCCACCCACCACTGGTCCAGCACGTAGGCGCGCCCGCTGGCGATCATGGCGCCCCACTCGGGCATGGGCGGCTGGGCGCCCAGGCCCAGGAACCCCAGCCCGGCGGCGGTGAGGATGATGCCGGCCATGTCCAGGGTGACCCGGACGATCACTGAGGACATGCACAGCGGGATGATGTGGCGGAACACGATGCGCCAGGGCGAGGCGCCGATCAGCCGCACCGCGGCGATGTAGTCGGCCTTGCGCAGGGTGAGGGTCTCGGCCCGGGCGATGCGGGCGTAGGGGGGCCAGGAGGTGATGGCGATGGCGATCACGGCGTTCTCGATGCCCGGACCCAGGGCGGCCACGAACGCCAGGGCCAGGATCAGCCGGGGAAAGGCCAGGAAGATGTCGGTGAGGCGCATCAGGGCGGCGTCCAGCAGGCCGCCCGCGTAGCCGGCCACGGTGCCCACCAGCAGGCCGATGGGCGCCGCCAGCACGGCCACCAGGAAGATCACCTTCAGGGTGATCCGGGACCCAAAGATCAGGCGCGACAGGATGTCCCGGCCCTGGTCGTCGGTGCCCAGCCAGTAGCCGCGGGAGGGCGGCAGCAGGCGGGTGGTGCGCAGGTCGCCCAGGATCGGCGAATGGGGCGCCACCAGGTTGGCGGTGAGGGCCACCAGCACCAGCGCCAGGATGATGAACAGGCCGGCCATGGCCAGCCGGTTGCGGGTGAAGGCGCGCCAGGAGCCGTAGGCGCGGCCAAGGGCGGCCTGCCGGCGGGACTCCGGGCGGTCCGACATGAGCCAGGCGTCCAGGCCACGGAGGCGGGCAGCGAGGGCGGCGAAGGGGACGCTCATGATTCCCGGGTCCTGGGGTCCAGCAGGCGGTACAGCACGTCGGAGAACAGGTTCAGGCCGATGAACATCGAGCCGACCACGATGGTGCCGCCGAGCACCGCGTTCATGTCGGCGTTCTGCAGGGCGTTGGTGATGTACAGGCCGAGCCCCGGCCAGGAGAACACGGTCTCGGTGAGCACCGAGCCCTCCAGGAGCCCGGCGTAGGACAGGGCGACCACGGTGATGAGCGGCACCAGCGCGTTGCGCAGGGCGTGCCGCCAGATGATCCGGCTCTCCGAAATGCCCTTGGCCCGGGCGGCCACCACGTATTCCTGGGTCAGCTCGTTGAGCATGAACGAACGGGTCATGCGGCTGATGTAGGCCAGGGAGAAGTAGCCCAGGAGGGCCCCGGGCAGCGCCAGGTGGGACAGCAGGTTGAAGAAGGCCTCCCACTCTCCGGCCCGGGCGGCGTCCAGAAGCAGCAGCCCCGAGACCGGCTTGAGGGTGGACCCGAAGGCCACGTCCAGCCGCCCCGGCCCGGCCACCCAGCCCAGGCGGGCGTAGAAGAGCACCAGCCCCATCAGCCCCAGCCAGAAGATCGGCACCGAGTAGCCCACCAGCCCCAGCACCCGCACCACCTGGTCGATCAGGCGGCCGCGCTTCACCGCGGCCCATACCCCCAGGGGGACCCCCACCCCGGCCCCGATCAGGATGCCGAAGGTGGCCAGTTCCAGGGTGGCCGGGAAGGCGCGGGCGATGTCCTTGATGACCGGGTTGGCGGTGAGGATGGAGGTGCCGAAATCCCCCCGCACCACGTGGCTGATGTAGAACCCGAACTGCTCCCACAACGGCTTGTTCAGGCCCATCTCCTCGCGCACGCGCGCCACCACGGCCTCCGGGGCGCGATCGCCGACCACCGCCAGGACCGGGTCGATGGGGATGACCCGGCCGATGACGAAGGTCACCGCCAGCAGGCCCAGGTAGGTCAGCAGGACCACCGCCAGGAACTCCGCGAGGTTGCGGGCGGCGCGGGCGAGGCGGGGCCTGCCGTTCCCGTTCCGGGGGCTGGGCGGGGGCAGGGGCATGGCTGCCTGGGTTTCCGGGCCGGAACGCGCCGTCAGCGCTTGGCCACGTTGAACACGTAGGTGCTGCCCGTGGAGGGCGCCTGCTTGAACCCCTCCACGCCGTTGCGCACGGCGGCCACGCCGATGGACTGGAACAGCATGACGAACGGGCTGTTCTTGCGGAAGTCCGCCTGGATGTCCTTGTACATCTGGGCCCGCTTCTTGGTGTCGCGCTCCAGCACGGCGGCGTCGGCCTTGGCGGTCATCTCCGGGATGTCCCAGGCGTTGCGCCAGGCCAGGGGCTTGGACTTGGCGTCGTCGGAGTTGTCGGGGTTGCGGGCGAAAGTGTCGGCGTTGGTGTGGGGATCCCAGTAGTCCACGTCCCAGTTGTAGATCATCAGGTCGTGCTTGCGCGCCCGGTACTTGGTGAGCACCTGCTTGCCGTCGCCGGGCAGGATCTCGATGTCGACCCCGGCCTCTCGCGCGGTCGCCTGGAAAGCCTCGGCGATGCCCTGGTACGGCTGGGCGCTGCGCACGTCCATGGTGACCTTGAAGCCGTTGGGATAGCCGGCCTTGGCCAGCAGGGCCTTGGCCTTGGGCAGGTCGAACTTGTACGGGTTGACGTTGGCGGCGCCCAGCAGCCCGTTGGGCAGGAAGTTCTGATTGACCACGCCGATGTGGTTCATGATGGTGGCCTGGATGGCCGAGTAGTCCACCAGGTACTTGAACGCCTCCCGCACTTCGGGCTTGGCCAGGATCGGGTTCTTCTGGTTCAGGGAGATGTAGAA
This sequence comes from uncultured Holophagaceae bacterium, assembly GCA_963816585.1. Lineage (GTDB taxonomy): Bacteria > Acidobacteriota > Holophagae > Holophagales > Holophagaceae > Mesoterricola. The sequence goes on from CAWFOJ010000159.1 coordinate 13,173, forward strand.
CACCGAGCCCAGCGGGCAGATGTCGAGCTTGACGTCCTTGTTCTGGAGGACCGCGTCCAGGTCCTGGGGCGCCAGTTCCCGGGCGATGTCGATGTCGCCCTTGACCAGCAGCAGGCGCTGGGTGGCGGACTCCTTGACGTGGCGGTAGATCACCCGGGCCATGATGGACTTCTTGCCCCAGTAGGCGTCATTGCGCTCCAGCATGATCACTTCGTTGGCCCGCCACTCGCGCAGTTTCATGGGCCCGGACCCGGCGGAGGCGTTCTTGAGCCAGCCGTAGCCCATGTCGCCCTTGTCCTCGTGCTCGAGCAGCAGCTTCCTGTCCACCACCGAAGCCACGTTGGCGGTCAGGCAGTTCAGCACGAACGACGGCGCGTAGCTCTTGTCCACCGTGATGTTCAGGGTGAGCGGCCCGGCCGGGGCGATCATCTGCTTGACGTTGTCCTTGGTGAAGCCGAACTGGGTCAGGATGAAGGCCGGGCTCTTGTCCAGCAGCACCGCGCGCTGCAGGGACCAGGCCACGTCCTCGGCGGTCAGCGGGTTGCCGGAGGCGAACTTGACCCCCTGCCGGATGTGGAAGGTATAGGCCTTGCCGTCCTTGGAAACCGACCAGGACTCGGCCAGGTCGGGCATCGGCTTGGACGGGTCGGCGGGGCTGAACCGCACCAGGCGGTCGTAGATGTCGCCCATGACCTCGGCGGAGGTGCCTTCGAACACCTCGGCCGGATCCATGGTGATGGTCGAATCCAGTTCATCGGCCAGCACCAGGGTGTCCTTGGGGGTCGCCGCCGCCAAAGGGACGAAGGTGGCGCCCAGGACCAGAGCCAGGACCCGGCCGCGCAGCCGGCGTGTGGGCATTGGGCAATGGGGAGAGAGCATGGTATCCTCCGGGCGAAATGAAGTTTTGAGCGTTTATAATCAAACCCAGGTTTCCGGGCGAATGATAGGGTACAAATATCGCTTTCTGCCCATGCCCACCACGACCGAACGGATCCCGCTGCCCTCCCCCGCGCCCGGTACCGAGCGCTCCCTGCTGGCGCACCGCTACGGCCGCCCCGGCGCCAGGCCCAAGGTTTACGTCCAGGCCGCCCTGCACGCCGACGAGATCCCCGGGCTGCTGGTGGCCCAGCACCTGCTCCTGGAACTGGAGCGGTTCCAGGCCCAGGGAGCGGTCCAGGGGGAGGTGGTGGTGGTGCCGGCGGCCAACCCGGTGGGCCTAGCCCAGCACCTGGGCGGGCGCCTGGTGGGGCGGTTCGACCTGGCCGGATCCGGCAACTTCAACCGGGACTTCCCCGACCTGGCGCCGGCCGTGCTGGAGCGGGTGCGGGACGTCCTGGGCGCCGATCCCGCCGCCAATGTGGCGGCCGTGCGCAAGGCCCTGGGGGAGGCCTTGGCGGACCTGCCTCCGGCGGGCGAGGCGGACACCCTCAAGCGCGCCCTGCTGGGCCTGGCCCAGGACGCGGACCTGGTGCTGGACCTTCACTGCGCAGGGGTGGCCCTGCAGCATCTCTACGCTTCCGCCTGGCAGCCGTCGGACGCCGCCGCCCTGGGGGCGGAGCTGGGCGCCCGGGCGGTGATGCTGGACGGCCTGGACGGCACCGAGGGCATGCCCATGGACCAGGCGTGCCACGGGCCCTGGTGGAAGCTGCGCCGCCGGCTGCCGGAAGGAACGCCGCTGCCTCTGGCCTGCTTCGCCGCCACCGTGGAGCTGCGCGGCCAGGGGGACGTGACCGACCCCCTGGCCGCGGCCGACGCCGCGGCCCTGGTGCGGTTCCTGCAAAGGCGGGGAGCCCTGGGCGGCGACCCGGGGCCGGTTCCGGCCGCCCGGTGCGACTGCACCCCCCTGGAGGCGGTGGACACGCTGGTGGCGCCGGGGGCCGGGGTGGTGGTGTACCGCCGCGGCCTGGGCGACCAGGTGGCGGCGGGCGAGCTGGTGGCGGAGATCGTGGCGCCCTTCGGCGAACCCTGGGGCGCCGCCCGCACGCCGGTGTACTGCGCCGCCACCGGACTGCTGTTCGCCCATGCCATCGGGCGGCTGGTCAGCCCCGGACAGAAGTTCTGCAAGGTGGCGGGCCGGGAGCCGCTCGCCTACCGGCGCCAGGGCAAGCTCCTGGGCGATTGAATCACCGGGCCGGCGTCGCGCCGCCCCTGTAGAAGGAATGCACGCAGTCCTCCTGCCCCTGGAAGCAGCAGCCCCGCCTACTTCACCGGCTGGAGCTCGGTCCAGTTGCCCTTCAGGGCCGCGTTGGGGTTGAATCCGGCCTGGTCCGAGAGCACGTAGTCGCCGATGCCGTTGGTCCAGGCGTGGCCGTACTGGTTGTCCAGCTGCACCTGCTCGCCGGTGGCGGGATTGCGGTAGGTCTGGACGCCCCGGATGTACTCGTCGAACTGGGCGAAAGCCCGGTCCGTGCGCCGGTTGCGTTCTTCCTGGCCCTGGATGATGCCCTTGTTGATGGTCTCGCCGGCCTGGCGGGCGATGGCCGCCCGGTCCATGGCGCCCTTGCTGTCCGCGGCGCCCATGCTGCCGATCACCTGCAGGACCCGGCCCTCCCACTGGGGATCCACCTGCACGGTGGACAGGATCATGTTGAGGAAGCGCTCCTGCCCCGCCAGCTCTCCCCGGGGGGCGGTCATGGCGAACACGGTGCTGGCGGCGCACTGGTAGCTCAGGGTCCGGCCCATCCGGCCGGTCCCGGGGTTGAACGAGGGGGCGGGCACGGCGGTGACCACCGTCACCCCGGCGAGCCACTCCTCCATGTCCGCGCCCTGGCTGGAGTAGGCCAGGTGCAGACGGGCCGCGTCCACCTGGGCCTGGATCTGCATCCCCTGGCGGGCGGCCAGCTGCACCTGCTCCTGGGCCTGGGCGTTCAGGGCCCGGGCCAGGTCCGGCAGGGGCTCGGCGCCCAGCACCTGGGCCCCCGGGCGGACCTTGGGCAGGACCTGCTGGCGCAAATAGTCGGCGGCCCGCAAGGGCGGGGCGATGTCGCATTCCCGCCGCCCGAAGGCCGCCGCCTGCCGGGCGTTGGCCTGCATCATCTGCACCATGCCCGGATCCGCCGCCCACTGCCAGTGGTGGTTGGGGAACAGCTCCAGGCGCTGCCGGCCGTCGCCGCTCCGGGCCCGGAACACCACCTGCACCAGGTCCGCATGGCAGCCCACGGTGGGGCTGTACTCCACCTGGCCCTGGAACTGCCAGTCCGGGGGCAGCAGCAGGCTCAGGGCCGGCATGGGCCGCTCGAAGCCCCGCTGGTCCATGACCACGTGGCGCTTCAGGCGGTAGACGCCGGGCCCCGGGGCAGGGGCGGCCGCCTGGAGGGCGGCGCACAAGAGCATGGCGCAACCTTTCCAGGTGGATCGGATTGGCAGGCTGATCATGGTGTCCCTCCTCCCCGGGCCGGCCGGTCCTGGACCGCGCCCCCGGGAGTCCCGGCGGAGCTATTCGTATTCGATGGTCGCCGGAGGCTTGCTGGTGATGTCGAACACCACCCGGTTGATGCCCTTCACCTCATTGACGATCCGCTGGGCCACCCGCTCCAGCAGGTCGTGGGGCAGGCGGGCCCAGTCGGCGGTCATGAAGTCCTCCGAGGTGACCGCCCGCAGGGCGCACATGTTCTCGTAGGTGCGCTCGTCGCCCATGATGCCCACGGTCTGCACCGGCAGCAGCACGGCGAAGCACTGGGAGGTGGTGCGGTACCAGCCGGCCCCCTTGAGCTCCTCGATGAAGATGGCGTCCGCGTCCTGGAGGATCTTCACCCGTTCGGGGGTGACGCACCCGGGGATGCGCACCGCCAGGCCCGGGCCGGGGAAGGGGTGGCGCCAGACCATGTCCTCGGGCAGGCCCAGGGCCAGGCCCACCCGGCGCACCTCGTCCTTGAACAGCTCGCGCAGGGGCTCCACCAGCTTGAGCTTCATGACCTCCGGCAGTCCGCCCACGTTGTGGTGGGACTTCACCAGCACCGCCCCGCCGATGCCGGAGCTCTCGATCACGTCCGGGTACAGGGTGCCCTGGGCCAGGAAGTCCGCCTGCACCTGGTGGGCCTCGCGGTCGAACACCTCGATGAAGGTCCGGCCGATGATCTTGCGCTTGGCTTCCGGGTCGGACACACCGGCCAGGGCGCCCAGGAACCGGTCCCCGGCGTCCACCCAGCGCACCTGCATGTCGAACGGCGCGAAGGCCTCCTGCACCTGGGCCATCTCGTCCTTGCGCATGACCCCCGTGTCCACGAACACGCAGGTGAGCTGCCTGCCGACGGCCTTGTGCAGGAGCAGGGCGGCGACGCTGGAGTCCACCCCGCCCGAAAGCCCCAGCACCACCCGGCTTTCGCCCACCTGGGCGCGCAGCTGGCGGGCCTTCTCCTCGATGAACTGGCCGGCGTTCCAGTCCAGCTTCATGGCGCACACGTGCAGGAAGTTGCGCAGGATGGCGGCGCCGTGGGTGGTGTGGCTCACCTCCGGGTGGAACTGGATGGCGAACTGGCGCCGGGCCCGGTTCTCCATGGCCGCCACCGGCACCTGGGGGGTGCGGGCGGTGACCTGGAACCCGGGCGGCGCCTGCTCCACGTGGTCCCCGTGGCTCATCCACACCTGCTGCTCCGGCTCCAGGCCCTGGAACAGCACGCTGTCCGGGTCCTGCACCTGGATGGCGGCCTTGCCGTACTCCCGGCGGGCGGAGCGGTGGATGGCGCCCCCGGCGTTCCTGGCCATGAGCTGCTGGCCGTAGCACACCCCCAGCACCGGCACGCCCAGGTCCAGGATGGCCGGGTCCAGGTCCGGGGCGCCGGCTGCCAGCACCGACTTGGGGCCTCCGGAGAGGATCACTCCGCGCAGGTCCGGGCCTTGGATCTCCGCGGCGGTGGCGTTGGGCCCGTAGACCAGGCCGAACGCCCCCAGGTCCCGCAGCCGGCGGGTGATCAGCCGGGTGTACTGGGACCCGTAATCGAGGATGGCGACGCGCTCATGATGCATGGAAACCCCACCTGGACAAGGTTTGAGCATACCGGACCGGGACGCTTCCGCCCAGGTCAGGAGGCTTTCTTGAAGAACTCGTCCGTTTCCATCAGGACCCAGGCCCGCCCCTGCAGGCGGTAGGAAGCGTGGCGCTCCTTGGTCTCGCCGATGCGCGCCCCCGGGTGCAGGGTCTGGAACAGGCGGAAATGCTCCGTGGGATGGACCAGGCGCACCAGGTAGCCCACCCGGATGCCGTCCCGGGTGGTCTCCATGCGCGGCAGCACCCGCACGAACTCCGCCTCGGCGGCCGGCAGCTCGAAGCCGGCGGCGCTGGTGCGGATGGATTTGGGCGCGTTGGGATTGAGCTGGAAGCGGAACTGCTCCCGGTCCCCCTGGGGGGCGCGGTTCACCAGGAACCAGCCGGTGCGCACCAGCGCCTCCTGCAGGGCCACCAGCCGGGCGTGGTCCGGGGAACCCTTGATGGCGCTCTCGGTCTCCGGCACGCGGATGGTCACCGCCACCGGGTAATCTTTTCGGATATCGGCCTCCGCTTCTCTGGGGGTCAGCTGGGACGGTCCGCAGCCCAGAAGGACGGCCAGCACGGGAACGAGGATCAGGCGCAGCGAGAGCACGGGCTCCTCCAGGCGGTATGCACCATTCTGCCTCCCAGCCCCGGTCGTGACCACCCTCACTTTGGGAGGCGCCTATAATTGGCCGTGCTTAAAAGGGGTCTAACGTGAACAAGCCGTATCTTGCATTCCTTTCTGCGGAATTGGAGAAGCTGAAAGAGCAGGGCCTCTACAAGACCGAGCGGATCATTTCCTCGCCCCAGGGCGCCTGGGTCCAGGCCAACGGGCGAAGGTCATCAATCTGTGCGCCAACAACTACCTGGGCCTGGCCAACCACCCTGAGCTGGTGAGATGCCGCCCAGGCGGGCCTGGCCGCCCGCGGCTTCGGCATGTCCAGCGTGCGCTTCATCTGCGGCACCCAGGACATCCACAAGGAGCTGGAGGCCCAGCTCAGCGCAGTTCCTGGGCATGGAGGACACCCAGCTCTATTCCAGCTGCTTCGACGCCAACGGCGGCGTGTTCGAGGCGCTCCTGGGCGAGGAGGACGCCATCATCTCCGACGCCCTCAACCACGCCTCCATCATCGACGGCATCCGCCTGTGCAAGGCCAAGCGCTTCCGCTACGCCAACAGCGACATGGCCGACCTGGAGGCGAAGCTGAAGGAGGCCGACGCCGCCGGGTCCCGGTTCAAGCTGGTGGCCACCGACGGCGTGTTCAGCATGGACGGCTACCTGGCCGACCTGCCCGCCGTCTGCGACCTGGCCGAGCGCCACGGCGCCATGGTGATGGTGGACGACAGCCACGCGGTGGGCTTCATCGGCGAGCACGGGCGGGGCACCCACGAGCACCACCGCGTCATGGGGCGGGTGGACATCCTCACCGGCACCCTGGGCAAGGCCCTGGGCGGCGCCTCCGGGGGCTACATCAGCTCCAGCAAGGAAGTGATCGCCATGCTCCGCCAGCGGTCCCGGCCGTACCTGTTCTCCAACACCCTGGCCCCCTCCATCGTCGCCGCCAGCATCCGCGTGCTGGGCATGCTCCGGGAAGGGGACGGCCTGCGCAAGCAGCTGCGCGCCAACGCGGTGCAGTTCCGCGCCGGCATGGAGATGCTGGGCTTCAAGCTGCTCCCGGGCGAGCACCCGATCATCCCGGTGATGCTCTTTGAAGCCCCCCTGGCCCAGGCCTTCGCCGCCAGGCTCCTGGACGAGGGCGTCTACGTCACCGGCTTCTTCTTCCCGGTGGTGCCCAAGGGCCAGGCGCGCATCCGCACCCAGATGTCCGCCGCCCACAGCGCGACCGACATCGACACGGCCATCGCCGCTTTCGCCAAGGTGGGCCGCGAGCTGGGGGTGATCAAGTAATCCCGTCCAAGTCCAACCGGAACCAAGGAGAAGCCCCATGAAGGCACTGGTCAAGAGCAAGCGCGAGCCCGGGCTGTGGATGGAGGACGTGCCCATCCCCGAAATCGGCCCCAACGACGTGCTCATCCGCATCCACACCTCGGCCATCTGCGGCACCGACATGCACATCTGGAACTGGGACGCACTGGAGCCAGAAGACCATCCCCGTGCCCATGCACGTGGGCCACGAGTACGCCGGCGTGATCGAGAAGGTCGGCGACGAGGTGGAAGGCTACAAGGTCGGCGACCGGGTCTCGGGCGAGGGCCACATCGTCTGCGGCCACTGCCGCAACTGCCGGGCCGGCAAGCGCCACCTGTGCCCCAACACCTTCGGGGTGGGGGTGAACCGGCCCGGCTCCTTCGCCGAGTACCTGGCCCTGCCCGCCAGCAACCTGTTCAAGCTTCCCGACAGCATCTCCAACGAGCTGGCGTCCATCTTCGACCCGTACGGCAACGCCGCCCACACCGCCCTGTCCTTCGACATGGTCGGCGAGGATGTGCTCATCACCGGCGCCGGCCCCATCGGCATCATGGCCGCGGCCATCGCCAGCACGTGGGCGCCCGCAACGTGGTCATCACCGACGTGAACGACTACCGCCTGGACCTGGCCCAGCAGCATGGGCGCCACGCGCGCCGTCGAACGTGAGCCGCGAGAAGCCTGCGAGGCGTCATGAAGGAGCTGGGCATGACCGAGGGCTTCGACGTGGGCCTGGAGATGAGCGGCAACGGCTCCGCCTTCAAGAGCATGATCGACACCATGGTCAACGGCGGGCGCATCGCCATGCTGGGCATCTTCCCGGACGACGTGGCCATCGACTGGGGCAAGGTGATCTTCAAGGGGCTGTTCCTGAAGGGCATCTACGGGCGGGAGATGTTCGAGACCTGGTACAAGATGGCCGCCATGATCGAGAGCGGCCTGGACATCAGCCCCGGTCATCACCCACCGCTTCCCCATCGACGATTTCCGCCAGGGCTTCGAGGCGATGGGCAGCGGCAAGTCCGGAAAGGTCATCCTGGACTGGGGCGTCAAGTAGGAAGGCCACGGCCGGTTCCCGGGGCGGCCTGCGCCGCCACCTGGATGGAGGGCGACGGGCGGGCCGTGCGGGGCACCCCGGGGGTCCGGTTCTAGCCCTGGTCGTTTTTTACCCATTCGAGTTGACCTCTGTGAGATGATTCGTGAGCCTCCCGAAGCGGTGGAGTCCATGGGTCTTGCCTCTCGTCCAATGCTCGCGATGGTCGCCGCCGGCGGCGCTTCAGGTGGCGGCAATGAGCACAAAGCATTGCCTGGGGACGGAGCGCAAGCCTGGACCCACCTTGGTTCAGAAACCACGGCCCAAAACCTTGAGGAGAAGTTCGATGAGCAAAACGGCTGAAGGCAGGTCGCGCGTCGGGTCCCGTGAAGAGTGGCTCGCGGCGCGGGTTGAGTTGCTGAAGGCGGAGAAGGAGCTGACACGGCGCGGGGACGAACTGGCGCGGCAGCGCCAGGAGCTGCCCTGGGTCCGGGTGGACAAGGACTACCGGTTCGAGACCGATGGCGGCAGCGCTTCCCTGGCGGACCTCTTCCTAGGCCGGTCCCAACTCCTTGTCTACCACTTCATGTTCGGACCCGACTTCACCGCCGGTTGCCCGGCCTGCTCGTCCATCGCGGATGGGTTCAACGGCATCGCCGTCCACCTGGCCAACCACGACGTCATGCTCACGGCCGTGTCCCGGGCGCCTCTGGCGCAACTCCAGGCCTACAAGCGCCGGATGGGATGGACCTTTCCCTGGGCGTCCTCGTTCGGCGGCGACTTCAATTCCGACTACGGCGTCTGGTCACTCCCAACAGCAGCAGCAGGAGGGGAGCATCGACTACAACTACCGGCGCGAATCGCCGGCGCGCGAACCGCTGGCGGGGAAGGACGTGCAGGAATGGGAGGTGGTCAACGACCAGGGGCCCGTGGCGCAGGTCGCGGCCATGGCCGGAACCGATGTGGCCACCTTCACGCGCGAAAGGCCGGGCATGAGCGCGTTCGCGCTGGACGGCGGCGCCGTCTACCACACCTATTCCACCTATGCGCGCGGGCTGGACGCCCTCTGGGGCCTGTACCCGTGGCTCGACCGCGCCCCCAAGGGCCGCAACGAAACGCGCTGGTGGCTGCGCCGCCACGACGAATACGAACATCGCTGACCCGGGAGGCGGGCAGCGCAGGGGCCGACAGGCCGCAGGAGCGGTCACCACCCATGGCATCCGGGCGAACTTCCCAGGGAGCCTTCTTCGGCGTCGCGGTGCTGCTTTTCGCCGTCGCCGCAGGGCTGACGACCGCCCTGTGCGCGTCCATGGCCGCCATGGGCGGCATGCAGATGCCCGGCGGCTGGACCATGTCGATGGCGTGGATGCGGATGCCCGGACAGACCTGGCCCGCTGCCGCCGTGTCCTTCCTCGGCATGTGGGACTTGATGATGGTGGCGATGATGCTGCCGTCCCTGGTGCCCATGCTGTGGCGCTACCGCCAGTCGATCCCCAGGACCGGCGGCACCCGCCTGGGGGGCCTGACGGCGCTGGTGGGCGCAGGCTACTTCCTCGTCTGGACCCTGCTCGGGCTGCTGGCCTTTCCGCTGGGGGCCGGGCTGGCCGCGGCCGAGATGCGGCTGCCGGTGGTGGCCCGTGCCGTGCCGTTCCTGGTCGGAGGCACTGTCCTGGCCGCGGGCGCCCTCCAATTCACCGCCTGGAAAGCTCGCCACCTCGCGTGCTGCCGGGCGGCGCCGGGAGGCTGCTGCCCAATGCGGGGGGACGCGGGCACGGCCTGGCGGCATGGCTTGAGCCTGGGCCTCCACTGCGGCTGCTGCTGCGGCGGCCTGATGGCGATCCTCCTGGTCGTGGGGGTCATGGACCCGCGGGTCATGGGTTTGGTGACGGCAGCTATCACCGTCGAACGTCTGGCCCCGTCGGGCAGGCACGTGGCCCGGGGCATCGGAGCCGTCGCCATCGGTGCGGGGTTGCTCCTCGTGGCCATGGCGGGCGGGCTCGCCCCGCCGGGCTGATCAGCCGGCGCCGGCCGCCCCGATATCCGCTGGACCTGAGCCCCGGCCCAATCCGGCCAAGGGGCGGTTCGGCTCAGGCCGTGCGGTTGATCAGCTCGGAGAGGGCGGCGCCGCCCAGCCGGGCGGCGAAGTCTCCGAACGGTTCGCCCGGGCCGCCGGATCCGGCCCAGGCCTCGAACAGCCGGTCCAGGGCCCCGGGCAGGGCCGCCACGGTGAGCTTTTCCACCACCGGGAAGCCGATCCGGGCCCCTTCCGGATCGCCGCCCGCGAACAGCTTGTAGGTGGAGACGCTCTGCCCGACCAGGGCCAGCTCGGCCGTGTAGGGGCGCGCGCAGCCGTTGGGGCAGCCGGTGACCCGGAACACCAGGGGCTTGCCGGCGTGCCCGTGGCGGGCCATGGCGGTCCGCACCATCCCCACGTAGTCGGGCATAGAGCGCTCGGCCTCGGTGAGAGCCAGGCCGCACAGGGGCAGGGCCACGCAGGCCAGCGCCCGGGCCTCCAGGGGATCCCTGGGCAGGAGCGGCTGCCCCGCGCTCCGGAACAGGCCGGCGACCGCCTCCCGGTGCTCCGGCGCCAGCCCCAGCAGGACCAGGTCCTGGTCCGGGCTCAGCTGGAACCCGGGACGGAAGCGCTCCGCCACCGCCCGCACGGCCTCCTTCAGCGCCCCCCGCACCCGCCCGGAGCCGATGCACAGCCCCAGGGCCAGGGTGCCGTCGGCGCGGTCGAACCAGCCGTGCACCGGGGAGGTGCGCCAGGGGGGCAGGGGCCGGTCCTGGAAGGCCAGGCCGGCCCGCCCCTCCAGTTCCGCCCGGAACCAGGGCAGCCCGCGCTGGGCGATCACGTACTTGAGGCGGGCGTGCTTGCGGTCCTCCCGGTTGCCGAAGTCCCGGTGGATGCCCACCACCCCTTCCGCCACCGCCAGCACCGCCGCCGCCGGCGCCCATCCCACCAGGTCGGCGGCCCGGGGGAAGGTGGTGTCGTCCCCGTGGGTCATGCCCAGCCCGCCCCCGGCGAACACGAAAAAGCCGTCCAGGATCCCGTCCGCGCCGAAGCTGGCGGCCAGTCCCAGGTCGTTGGTGTACACGTCCACCAGGTTCTCCCCGGCCACGGTGACCGCCATCTTGAACTTGCGCGGCAGGTAGGTGGCCCCGAACACCCGTTCCCGCTCCTGTTCCGGGTTCACCTGCTCGCCGTCCAGCCAGATCTCGGCGTAGGCGTTGGAGACCGCCTGGAAGTGCGAGGCCAGGCGGTCCACCACCGGATCCAGCTGGGCCAGGTCCGGGCGCAGCCAGGGGTTGGGCGCCTGGGTCACGGTGCGCACCACGTCCCCGCAGGCGCCCTTGGTGGTCTGCAGGGCGCGCGCGAGTCCCAGCAGGGCCGGTTTCAGGTCGCCCTTGAGCACCCCGTGCAGCTCGATGCTCTGGCGCGTGGTGAGGCGCAGGCTGGCGTCCCCGTAACGGTCCGCCAGGGCGTCCCAGGCCAGGTACTGCTCCGCCGTCAGCCGGCCGCCCGGGATCCGCCCCCGCAGCATCAGCACCGGCGGGCGCTCCTTGGCGCCGCGCTCCTTCTGCTGGTAGAGGCCGTGGAACTTGATGAGGGCCTGGGCGTCCTTGGAGAACGAGGGATCGGCGCCGGCCGCCTCCTCCTGCAGGGTGCCCCGCAGGTGGCGGGAACCGGCCTTGAGGTCTTCCACCGGGCCCGGGCTCATGGACGCCCCCCCGGAGCCAGGGCGCGCCCTGCCTGGCGCGCGATGCCGCGCAGGATGCTGGCGCGCCGGGAGGGATCCGGCAGCTCCCGCCGCAGCCGGCGGCGCAGCTGCACCAGGGCTTCCAGCTCGGGCAGCGCGGACGCGGGCACCAGGGCCTCCAGGGCCTCCCGCACCACCCGGCTCAACCCCGGGAAGCCGCCTCCGGTGGAAACGGCCACCACGAACGGCCCCCGGCGCAGGATGCTGGGGAACTGCACGTCCCCGGCCGCCGGATCGTCCACGGCGTTGAACCAGATGCCCCGCCGCCGGGCCAGGGCCCCGAGCAGCCGGTGGAAGGCCGGGTCGTCCGTGGCCCCCACCACCAGGTGGACTCCGGCCAGGTCCGCGGGGCGGAACGGCCGCTGGCGGCATTCCGCCCCGGCGGCTTCCAGTTCCGCCCGGAAGCCGGGATCGAAGGCGCTGGCCACCGCCCGCACCGCGCCGCCCGCCTCCCGCAGGGCCCGCCACTTACCCTGTGCGGCGCTGCCACCCCCCACCAGCAGTGAACGTTTCCCCGAAAGGTCCAGGAAGAGCGGAAGCAGGTTCATGGGGCAACTCCGGATGGGTGCGGTGGAGGAGGGCAGGCCCGGCCAGCAGCAGCCCGGGGCCGCCGGTGCAGGGCCGCAGGGCGCCGGCGGCGGCCTTGCCCAGGGTGGACAGGGTGGCCGCCTGCCCCGGCCCGAGGGCGTTCTCGATGAGCGCCACCGGCGTGCCGGGCCCGGCGCCGTGGGCGACCAGGCGCCCGGCGATCTCGGCGGCGCGCCGGGCGCCCATGTAGACCGCCAGGGTGCCGCCGTCCTGGGCCAAGGTCCGCCAGGTGTTCTCCGCTTCGGGAAGGTGGTGTCCCTCCAGGAGGGTGATCCGCCGCGCCACCCCGCGGTAGGTGAGCGGGATCCCCGCCGCGGCGGCGCCGGCCTGCAGGGCGCTGACGCCCGGGATGACCTCGAAGGGGACGCCGGCGGCCTGGAGCGCTTCGGCCTCCTCGCCGCCCCGCCCGAAAATCAGCGGGTCGCCGCCCTTCAGGCGCACCACCCGCCAGCCGCGTCCGGCCAGCTCGACCATCAGGCGGTTGATGGCCTCCTGGGGCATCCCTTCGCGGCCGCAACGCTTGCCCACCGGGCAGCACTGGGCGTGCGGCGGGAACAGGGCCTGGAAGCCGGGGTCCAGCAGTTCGTCGAACAGCACCGCCTGGGCCCTGGCCAGGGCCTGCAGCCCGCGCAGGGTGAGCAGGTCCGGGCTGCCCGGGCCCGCTCCCACCAGGCTCACGAAGCCGGCGGCGGCCATCACAGCCTCCACACGGCGTTGGCGGCCACCACCAGGCCCAAGGTCAGAAGGGCGATGAGCACTTCCCCCAGGGCCCCCACCACCAGCGGGCGGAACTTGTTCTTGAACATCTCCCGCAGGTCGGTGCGCAGCCCCACGCCGGCGAAGGTGAGCAGGAAGGCCCAGCGGGACAGGTTGCCCAGCACCAGGGTCTGGTCCCGGGTGAAGGCGTGCAGGGACGTGAGGGCCGAGAGGGCCAGGAAGCCCAGCACGAAGCGGGGGAACCTGGCCGCCAGGAAGGCGGTCTTGCTGCCCACGCCCCGGGCCTGGCCGCGCCGGTGCCAGTAGAGCGCGAAGCCCAGGACCACGAACCCGATCATGGCGTTGCGGGTGGACTTCACCAGCACCGCCACCTTGCCGGCGGTATCCGAGAAGATCGCTCCGGCGGCCACGGACTCGGCGGTGTTGTCCACCGCCAGGCCGGACCACACCCCGAAGGCGCGGTCGGACAGGTGCAGGGCGTGGCCGACGGCCGGGAAGGCGAACAGGGCGACGGCCCCCAGGGCCAGGATGGCGGCGATGGCGATGGCGGCGTCCTCGTCCTCCCCGTCGATGGAGCCCTGGGCGGCGATGATCGCCGAAACCCCGCACACGGCCGTGCCCACCGCCAGCAGGGAGGCCAGTTTCGGTTCCAGGCCGAACCTCCGGGCCAGCCACAGCATCAGCGCCAGCGACCCGGCGATCTCCACCACCACCAGCGCCAGGCTCATCCCGCCCAACTGCAGCACGTCCCCCAGGGCGAAGCGCGCGCCCAGCAGGACGATGCCCACTTTCAGCCAGAAGTCGCAGGTGGCGATGCCCGCCTGGAACACCCTGGGCAGCCGCACGGTGTTGGCCAGCACCAGGCCGATGAGGATGGCCCACAGCACGTACTCGATGCTGGGGAGGCGCAGGTGGCGGGCCCTGGCGAAGGCGGCCAGGCCCTGCTCGGTCAGCTTGCCCAGCCAGCCCACCCCGGCCATGAGGGCCAGCCCGGGCAGCAGGCGGGTCCAGGCGAAGGGCTGGGCCGGCGCCTCCAGCACTCCGGCCGCGGAGGTGGCGGCGGGGCTCGCCAGGGCACCGCCTTGAGCAGGCCGGCCTTGACCAGGGCCGCCAGCAGGAAGGCGCCCAGCACCGCCCAGGAATCCTGGGTGAGCCAGCGCAGGAACGGGACGCCGAGGGGCCGCTTGGACATGGATGCTCCGCAGGAAGGGGGATGGAGACAGGCCGATGGCCGGCCCGCTGGGGCCTGATGCGGCGACGGCACCGGACCGGCGGGTGGGCTCCCGGTCTCGGATTACCGATAATGCTTACCAACAAGCTAAGGAATAGGCGCCGCATCCCGGCCGTCAAGGGCAGGGGCCGGAATTTCCCCTTTGCGGGTGCCGTAAGGGGCAGGATTCCATGGGCCTGGGCGTCGTCCAGGGCTCGGAGGGCGTTCAGGCTCCCCAGGAAGGCGCCATCCTGCGCCCAAGGGCGTCCTCCATCAGCCACCGGGCGATGCTCAGTTCGCCAGGGAGCTCCGGCAGCCTGTCCAGGGGGAACCAGCGGGCATCCTCGATTTCCGCTGGATCGGGACGGAGTTCGCCGTCCAGGTAGTCGGCCTTGAAGCCGACCATCAGGCCGTTGGGGAACGGCCATGGCTGGCTGGAGAAATAGCCCAGGCGGTGGATCCGCACCCCCAGCTCCTCCATGACCTCCCGATGGACCGCCTGTTCAAGAGACTCGCCAGGCTCGGCGAACCCGGCCACGGCGCTGTACACCCCGGGCTTGAAGTGGGGCGACCGGGCCAGGAGCAGTTCCCCCTCCCGCCGGATCAACACGATCACCGCGGTTGAGGCCACCGGGAAGACCTGCAGTGCGCAGGCCGGGCACTTCCGCCCCGCTCCTTCCCCGGCCGCCAAGGGGGCGCCGCAGGCTCCGCAATGGCGGTGGGCCTCGGACCAGGTCAGCCACTGCCAGGCCCGGCCGGCCCGCAGCCAGTCGACCCAGGGCAGCACCCCGTAAGCCTCCCGCAGGCCCAGGGCCTGGACCCCGGCCGGAAGGGGAGCGCCCTCGGGGAGCCGGTGCACCCGCGAACCTTCCGGGAGCACCAGGACCGGTTCCGGAAGGCGGGGGGACGGTCCCTGCCACCACCACAGCTGCTTTCCCTGGAACACCAAATCCATGACCGGCCCCGCCATTCCAAAGCTAAATCCTAGCCGTACGGACCCTTGTCGGCCTACCGGGGAAATGGCCAGGGCCGCGCGGGCGCACTGGAGTAACCTGACGTTTGATACAGGACATGCTGATGAAAACCGGCCCCGGTGGACGCCGAGGCGGAGCCGGCCCCATCCGCCTTGAGGAGGCGCACGATGATTGCCCACGGATACCGCATTTCCCTGGATCCCGCCGAACTCCAGCTCGAGGTGGTCCACAACTTCCTGACCAGCGCCTACTGGAGCCCCGGCCTGCCCATGGAAGTCATGGTCAAGTCGTTCCGCCACAGCGTGTGTGTGGGGGCCTACGGCCCGTCCGGAGAGCAGGCGGGGTTCGCCCGCCTGGTCACGGACCACGCCACCTTCGCCTGGCTGTGCGACGTCTTCGTGCTGGAGCCGCACCGCGGCAAGGGGCTTGCCGTGGCCATGGTCCGGACCCTCCTGGACCTGCCCGAAGTCCAGGGCCTGCGCAGGATCATCCTGGTCACCCGGGATGCCCATGGGGTCTACTCGCGATGCGGATTCCAGCGCATCACCGACCCGGGGCCCTGGATGCAGATCCACCGGCTGGACGCGTCCCGGAAGGCTTGAACCCCAAGCCGCACGCCATTCACCCATAAGCCCAAATGGGTCAAATGTTGACACCCGGCTGAACAGATACCTACTTGATTACCGCCGCGCCCGCCACCGCGCACACGTTGTCGTGCTCGCTGGAGTCTCCGGAGACGCCGATGGCGCCGATGATCTTGCCATCCACCAGCAACGGTATGCCGCCTTCCACCGCCGTGGCGCCGCGCAGGTCCAGGATGCGCAGCCCCACGCCGCCGGCCGCCAGCCCGTCCTGGAAGGCCTTGCTGGGCCGCTTGTAGATGGCCGAGGTGCGCGCCTTGTCGATGCACACCTTCGCGCTGGCCACCTGGGTGTTGTCCATCTTTTCGTAGTAGACCAGGTTTCCGCTCCAGTCCACCACCGCCACGGCCATCGTCCAGCTGTTCTTCACCGCCTCGGCCAGGGCGGCCGCGGCCGCTTTCTTGGCCAGCTCCACCGGGATGGGCGTCCCATATGGGTTAGGCATCTGGGCCATCAGGCTGGTGCCGAACCAGAATGCAGAGATGGCGACCAGCTTGCTGACGAAAAAAAGGCTGGGTCTCATGGCAGTCTCTCCTCTCTTGACCGTTAATTCTGATGCAGAAACTTCCGGGGGCCAGGCAGCGGGTCAGCGCACCGGCTGGGGGATGGGGATCGGCGGCAAGGTCTTCTCCGGGTAGAACTCGCCGTCGACGATGAAGGTGTCCGCCGCCAGGTCCTCGCCCCCCGGCTGCAGGTCCGTGCCCAGGCAGGCCAGGTGGTAGCTGTCCAGCTTGGTGGCCAGCACCTGGATGGAGTGTCCCTTCTTGTCCTTGGTGTTGAGGATGGGCACGCCCACGAACGGGCGGTAGAAGAACGGATGGTGCCACGGGGTCTCGGGCTCCTGCTCCAGGTAGTCCGGCACCAGGGCGGAGAGGTAGCGGGGGTACTCCCCGTGCTTGGTCTTGTAGCGGGTGAGGGCGTCGGCGGTGCGGCGCATGATGTTGTGGAGCTGCCGCTGGCGCTCCTGCATGTCCTGGCGCAGCAGGGCATCCATGAGGTACAGGTCCTTGGTGGCCTGCTGGCCGGCGGGGGTGTCCGGGTACCGCGCCGCCAGCTGGGCCATGAGGGTGCGGGCCTCCAGCTGCCGGCCGTCCTGGTTCAGGTGGATGGCCTCGTCATAGAGTTGCTGGGGCAGCCGGGGATCCTCCGAATGACAGGACACCAGGACCAGCGCCAAGGCCAGGACCACGCACCGTGCGAGCACCATGGCGGAAACATAACACCAACCTGCTGGCGAGAGAAGGGATGGCGGCCCCGGTGTTAAGCTTGACCCATGAGGATCCTGGCCGAGCATTCCCCCAAGTTCGACCCGGGCACGCCGTGGACCGAATGCGCGGCCCAGGTTACGCGGGAAACCCGCTTATTCCAGCACTTCCTTGTCCGGCGCCGGTCTCCCCACACGACTCTGGAACACGATTTCACCCGCCTGATCTGCCCCGAATGGGTGAACGTGGTGGCCTTCACGCCCCCGGCGGCCGGGGGCGAACTCCTGCTGGTGGAGCAGTACCGCCACGGCATCGACGCCAGCACCCTGGAAATCGTGGGCGGGGTGTGCGACCCGGGGGAGGACCCGGCCGTCACCGCCCAGCGGGAGCTGCGGGAGGAGACCGGCCACGCCGCCCGCCGCTGGGTGAGCCTGGGCGTCTGCGCCCCCAACCCGGCGGTGCAGAACAATCACTGCCACCTCTACCTGGCCCTGGACTGCGAGCGGGTGGCCGAACTGGACCTGGACCCTTCCGAGGAGCTGCGGGTGTGGGCCGCCACCTGGCCGGAGGCGGAGGCCCTGTTGCGCTCCGGGCGCATGGAGCATGCCCTGGTGATGGCCGCCTTCCTGCGCCTGTTCCTGTGGCCCGGGTGGGCGGAACTGGAAGCCTCCCTGTGCGCCGGCCGCTGATAAAGGCCTCACTCGCTGCTACATTAGTAGGGTCCCGGAGGAGTCGATGGCCAGTGAATGCAGTTTCGACGTGGTCTCCCGCGTGGACCTGGAGGAGGTCAAGAACGCCGTGAACCAGGCCGTGAAGGAAATCGGCCAGCGCTTCGACTTCAAGGGCTCCGTCTCCAGGATCGAGCTCAAGGACGAGGCCCTGCTCACCCTCACCAGCGACGACGAGGTCAAGCTCAAGGCGGTGATCGACGTGCTCCAGGGCAAGCTGGTGAAGCGGGGGGTCAGCATCCGCGCCATGGAGTACGGCAAAGTGGAGGCCGCCACCAAGGGCGCGGTCCGCCAGGAAGTGAAGATCCTGCAGGGGATCCCCCCCGAGAAGGCCAAGGGCCTGGTGAAGGCCCTCAAGGACGCCAAGCTGAAGGTCCAGGCCGCCATCCAGGGCGACCAGCTGCGGGTCTCCGGCAAGAACAAGGACGACCTGCAGGAGGCCATCGCCCTGATCAAGAAGAATGACCAGGGACTGGACCTCCAGTTCACCAACTACCGGTCCTGAGCGCGTGTCCCGCCTCGACCTGCTCCGCTACTTCCTGCCCATCCAGGCCAAGCTGGCCCGGGTGGAGGAGGAGCTGCAGCGTGTCCTGGAATCGGATGTGGCGGTGGCCCGCAAGCTGGCCGCCCACGTGAGCGGGGGCAAGGGCAAGCGGCTGCGCCCGGCCCTGGTGCTCCTGTGCAGCCGCCTGTGCCGGGTGGAGTCCCAGGAGGACGTGCGCTTCGCGGCCGTGTTCGAACTGGTGCACACCGCCACCCTGGTGCACGACGACGTCATCGACCACGCCCAGACCCGGCGCCGCAACCCCACCCTGAACGCCCTGTGGGGCAACACCCTGACGGTGCTGTTCGGGGACCTGCTGTACATCCACTCCATGTCCCTGGCCATCGCCGGGCGGTCCTTCCGGATCCTGGAGATCCTGGCTGAAGTGACCACCCGCATGATCGAGGGGGAGCTCATCCAGAACGACTTCCTGTTCAACCTGGACACCACCCGCAAGGAATACTTCGACATCCAGGAGCGCAAAACCGCCCTGCTGTTCGCCGGCTGCACCGAGACCGCCGGGGTGCTGGGCCGCCGGCACCCGGAGGACTGCGCCACCCTGCGCCGGTTCGGGCTGGAGATCGGGCGGGCCTTCCAGCTGGTGGACGACCTCCTGGACTACACCTCCACCAGCGAGCAGATGGGCAAGCCGGTGTTCTCGGACCTGCGGGAAGGCAAACTCACCCTGCCCCTGCTCACCTTGCTGGAACGGGCGCCCGGGCAGGCCCGCCCCATCATCCAGCGCATCTGGGACGCCGGGGAGGAGACGCCCATCCAGCCCCGGGACGAGCAGGCCCTGCGCGCCCTGCTGGAGCGGCACGGCGCCTGCGCCGAGACCCGCCAGCTGGCCCGCCAGGCTTCCGTTGCCGCCACCACGGCCCTGGAAGGGATCGACGGCGACCCGGCCACCAAGAAGCTGCTCCTGGAAATCCCGGAGTTCCTGCTGGCGCGCAGTTCCTGAGCGGGGCAACCGGCCGCGGAGCGGAATTCAGCCGATGCGGCGTTCGCCCCGGCCTTGGTCGGACTGCCATTCTCCCCCGGGCCCGGGAAGAACGCCGGGCCGGGCTTCCGGCAGCTCCGGGTGGGTGCGGTGCCTGAGGGCCGCGCCCACCAGCAGCAGCCCGGTGCCGGCGGTGGTGGAGCGCAGGGCGCCTCCGGCGGCCACCCCGAGGGTGGACAGGGTGGTCACCTGCTCCGGCCCCAGCGCGTCTTCCACCAGGGCCACCGGCGTCAGGGGCGGGGCGCCGTGCCAGAGCAGGTTGCTGGCGAACGCCCCCAGGCGCCGGGCCCCCAGGCGCACCGCCAGGGTGCCCCCCTCGGCAGCCAGGGCGTACCAGGGCCCGTCCTCCCCGGACATATGGCCTTCCTCCAGGATGGTCAGGCGCCGGGACAAACCCGGGTAGAACAGGGGGATCCCCGACGCCGCGGCGCCGGTCTGCAGGGCGCTGATGCCCGGGATGATCTCGAAGGGGACGCCCGCCGCCTCGAGGGCCTCGGCCATCTCCCCGCCCGGGCCGAAGACCAGGGGATCGCCCTCCATCAAGCGCACCACCCGCCGTCCCTGGGCGGCGTGTTCGATCATCAGGCGCTGCGCGGCCGCGGCGTCGGCGCCGCGCCGGCCGCTCACCGGCACCGTTTGCGCCTGCGGCGGGAACAGGTCCCGGAACCCGGCCTCCAGCGCCGGGTCGTACAGCACCACCTGGGCCGCCTCCAGGGCGCGCAGGCCCCGCACGGTGATCAGGTCCGGCCGGCCAGGGCCGGCCCCCACCAGGCTGACGAATCCAGGGATATCCACACCGCCTCCAGACCGCGCAGGGGACCGGGAACCTTGCCGGAACCGTGAACTTTTAAAGTTAAATGACGCCCTAAGGAATACGGTCCGATCGGCTGGCCGTCAAGGGAAGGCGCCGACATTTTCCTGGTGAGACCCAGTCCTGGCCTTGGCCGCACGGGGGGTAGGCTCAGGATAGTTGAACTCTCCACCGAGTCCCCAAGAATGGAGGGATGCATTCATCCAGCGCCCCGCCGCGCCCCCATGCCGAACCGGCCGGATCGGAGGACCAGGTGCGCTTGTGGATGATCGCCGCCTCGGTGATGCTGTCCACGTTCATGGTGGTGCTGGACTCGTCCGTGGCCAACGTGGCGCTTCCCCACATCGCCGGCAACCTTTCCGCCGCCACCGACGAATCCACCTGGGTGCTCACCAGCTACCTGGTCTCCAACGCCATCATGCTGCCCGCCACCGGCTGGCTCACCCGGCGCCTGGGGCGCCGGCGCCTGCTCATGGCCTCCATCGGGGTGTTCACGGTCGCTTCCCTGCTGTGCGGGGTGGCGGTGAACCTGCCCATGCTCATCTGCGCCCGGGTCCTGCAGGGGCTGGGGGGCGGGGGCATGCTGCCCCTTGCCCAGGCCATCCTCCTGGAGAGCTTTCCCCGTCGCCAGCACGGCAGCGCCATGGCCGCCTACGGGGTGGGGGTGGTGGTGGCCCCGGTGATCGGGCCCACCCTGGGCGGCTGGATCACCGACAGCTACTCCTGGCGCTGGATTTTTTATATAAATCTGCCCGTAGGCCTGGTGGCCCTGGCTATGGTCAGCACCTTCATCCACGACCCGCCATACTTGAGGAAAGCGGTGCCCGGGGCCATCGACTACCTGGGCTTCGCCCTGATGGCCGTGTGGCTGGGCAGCCTGCAGCTGATCCTGGACAAGGGCCAGGAGGCGGACTGGTTCGGCGCCCCCTGGATCTGCTGGCTGAGTGCGGTTTCGGTCCTGGCCATGGGGGCCTTCATCGCCCGGGAGTCCACCCACCGGGAACCCATCGTCAACCTGCAGGTGCTGGGCAACCACAACTTCCGGGTGGGCACCCTGATCACCGGCCTGTACGGCTTCGTGCTCTACGGGTCAACCGCCCTGCTGCCCCTGTTCCTGCAGACCCTCCTGGGCTACCCGGCCCTGGACAGCGGGCTGGCGGTGAGCCCCCGGGGCGTGGGCTCCATCCTGTCCATGCTGGTGGCCGGGTACCTGGCCAACAGGGTCGACGGGCGGATCATGCTGGGCGTAGGTTTCGGCATCTTCGGCGGCTCCATCCGCTCCTGTGCCGGGTGAACCTGGACATCTCCATGGCCGCGGTGGCCGTCGCCCAACCTGCTGAACGGCTTCGCAAGTGGCTTCGTCTTCGTGCCCCTACCACCATGACCATGGGCCGCCTGCGCAAGGAGGAGATGGGCAACGCCGCCGGCATCTACAACCTGGTGCGCAACATCGGCGGCAGCATCGGCATCGCCGCCCTCACCGCCTACCTGGTGCGGGGGGCCCAGGTGCACCAGAACTACCTGGTCGCCCACGTCAAT
>CAWFOJ010000160.1:0-5816 GCA_963816585.1 uncultured Holophagaceae bacterium
GCCGGCATCGGCATCCTCATGCTGGCGGCCCTGGGCCTGCTGGGGCTGGACGACATCCACCAGATGAACGGCCTGAAGAACTTCATGGCCCTCTCCATCAACGGCATCGCCGTCGCGGCGTTCGTGGTCTTCGAATGGCTCTACCACCCGGGCAACGTGGTCTGGTGGATGGTGGTGTGCATGATGGCCGCCTCGCTCCTGGGCGGCGTGGTCGGCTCCCACATGGCCCACCGGGTGGGGCGCAAAGTGGTGCGCGCGGTGGTCATCGGCGTCGGCTTCGTGCTGGCGGGGTGGTACTTCTACAAGATGCACGGAGGGTGAGGCGCGGCCGGCCGGCTAAGCCCCAGGGCGGCCCGCAGGCGCAGCCCGTCCCTGGTGTAGATGCGCAGCCTGCAGGGGCTCTTCACGTGCCCGTAGACCCATCGGTACTTGTGCATCTCCGGTGCGACGCCGCAGGTGAGTTCCAGGTAGGGCGGGCCGAGCCAGCTGCTCTTCTCCACCACGTTGCCGGACAGCGGCGCCAGCGGGACCGACAGGAAAAGGGTTCCGAACGTGTGGATCAGGAGCCGGTCCCCGGTCACCACCAGGGCGCTCCACAAGAACTTGCGCTGCATCCGGAAAGCCAGGCACACTTCCACCGGCGCTTCGTCGTAGCGGCTGCCCAGGGCCGGCAGGTCCCTGGGCGGCCGCCCGGAGAGCCGTACCGTCCCGAGCGTGAGCACGACGACCGCCAACGCCCCCAGCAGCGGAAGGAAGGGCAGGTAGCGCACCCAGCTCTGGTCCTGCACCAGGCCCGGCGCCAGTCCCGCCTCGGCGGCGGCCAGGTCCCGGGCCAGGGCCGGATCGGGCCCTTCCCCCCGGGGGCCGCGCAGGGAGAGCAGCACGTGGCGGAAGCTGGCCACGGCGGCCGGGGTGGCGGTGGCGGTCCGGGCCTGCACCCAGTACCGGGAGCCGTCCAGGTCGAACACCAGGACCATGGCGAGCTGGCGGCCTTGGCGCTGGACCAGGTGCCCGGCCGGGCCGAACGCCGTGACCGGACGGGCCTGGGCCAGCTGGCCCCGGGCACGGTAGGTGACGGGGCCCGCCAGCGGACCCGGGAGCTGGAACCAGGCGGTCAGGGCCGGCTCAAGGTCCCCCTGGGGCTGTTCCCGGGCGACCCGGAGGGTGCCCAGGATGCCGGCATGGAACTCCGTGGCGGTCCAAGGGCTTCCCGGGACCTGCCGGAACGGGAGGGTGCCGGCGGGAACCTCGAGGGTCAGCCCCTGGGCCGGCTCGGCGCGCCAAACCGCCGGTGGGCCAAGGGTCCGGGAAGCAAAAATCCAGAAGGCGACACTCACGGCCATGGCCACCAGGACCAGGGGGATCAGGCGCAAAGTCTCTCGGTTCATGGAGGAGATTATGCACGAGAGGGTCCCGATCTTCGGCTGGGATGATCAGCGACCGGATGTTCCATGAGTGGCCCGGCTCAGTGGTTCAGGACCTTTTCCGCCGCGTCGAAGATCTTCTGGTAGCCGGTGCACCGGCACAGGTGCCCGGACAGCTCCCGGCGGATCTCGTCCTCGGTGAAGGTCTTGCCGCTGTCCCGCAGGGCGGTGGTGGAAAGCACCAGCCCGGGGGTGCAGAAGCCGCACTGGATGGCCCCCTCCTCCACGAAGGCCTTCTGCACGTCCGACAGTTCCCCGTCCTTCTCCACGCCTTCGATGGTGGTGACGCTCTTGCCGTCGGCCCAGGCGGCCAGGTAGATGCAGGAGTTCACCGGGGTGCCGTCCACCAGCACGGTGCAGGCGCCGCATTCGCCCACCGCGCAGCCCTGCTTGACCCCGGTGAGCTGCAGGTGGTTGCGCAGCAGGTCCAGCAGGGTCTCCCGGATGTCCACCTGGAGCCGGTCACGGCCGGCCGTTGACGGTGATGGAGAGGAGTTTGGTTGCGACGTCGCTACTGGTCAGCACGGCGACCTCCAGCACGGTTGACCGCCTCGGTTACGGCCCGTTCGGTCAGAACTTCGATCAGGTGTTCCCGGTAGTCCTTGGAGGCGCGCCAGGAGGTGCGGGCCCGGGAGGGCTTCACCGCCAGCCTGGCGATCTCCCGGATGGTCTCCGGGTCCGTGGTCCGGCCCTTGGCGTAGGCCTCGGCCTCGGCGCAGCGGATGGGCACCGGGGCGGCGACGCCCAGGCCGACGCGCAGGTCCTGGAACCGCCCGTCCCGCACCCGGCACACCGCCGCCACCCCCAGGGTGGCGATGTCCATGGCCTTGCGCATGGCGAACTTGATGTAGTGGCCCCCGGTGTCCAGGTAGCTGTCCCGGGGCACCAGGATCCGGGTGAGCAGTTCCCCGGGGCGCAGGTTCACCTTGCCCGGCCCCGCGTAGAACTCGTGGATGGGCAGGAAGCGCGTGCCGGCCAGGCTCTCCAGCCGGAGCAGCGCGTCCAGGGCGAACAAGGTGGAGGCGCTGTCGCCGGAGACGGCGCCGTTGCAGATGTTGCCGCCGATGGTGGCGACGTTGCGGATCTGCGGGCCGCCCATGGACACGGCGGCCTCCGCCAGGATCGGCACCCGCGCGCGGATGACCGGATTCTGGAAGATGCGGGTGAACGGGGCGGCGGCGCCGATGTGCACGGTGCCGTCCTCCCGCTCGCCGATCTCCTCCATTTCCTTGATCTTGCGCAGGCTCAGGAGTTCCTCCCAGCCGTCCGCGCCGTGCTGCAGGCGGATCAGCACGTCGGTGCCGCCGGCGATCACCCGCAGGCGGGCGTTCTCGGCCAGCATGCCGAGGGCGGCCTCGACCGACTCAGGCTCTTGCAGGACTGAGATGTTGAACATCTTCCACGCTCCCCTCGCTAAGCAATCCCAACTGCTTGAATTTCTCGAACACCACCTGCGGGTACAGGGGGATCTGGTTGAAGGCGACGCCGGTGGCGTCCAGCACCGCGTTGCGCAGGGCCGGGGCGGGCGAGATCACCGGGCATTCGCCCAGGGACTTGGACCCGAAGGAGCCGGCCGCGTCGCTGGTCTCCACGAAGGCGGCGTTGATCTTCGGGGTGTCCAGGATGGTCGGCAGCTTGTAGTCCAGCAGGTTGTTGTTGAGCGGCTTGCCGGTCTGCGGGTCGAACAGCATCTGCTCGAGCAGGGCGTAGCCCAGGGCCATGCTCACGCCGCCGTGCACCTGGCCCTCGGCCAGGGACGGGTTGATGATGGTGCCCGAGTCGTGCACGTTGTAGAGCTCCAGCACCTGGATCTTGCCGGTCGCCATGTCCACTTCCACCTCCATGAAGGTGGCCCCGTAGGACATGGCGTTGATGCGCACGTTGGCGGACACGTCGCTCTTGATGGGGTCGGCGTGGATCCGGTCGTAGTAGGACTCCATGGCGATCTCTTCCAGGGAGCACAATGGCCGGCCGATGGCCTTCTCCACCACGCCGCCGTCCCGCAGGTCCAGCTCCTCGGCGGCCAGCCCGCACTTGCGGGCGGCGATGGCCAGCACCTTGGCCTTGGCCTCCAGGGCGGCCTTGCGCACGGCGATGCCGGTGACGAAGGTCTGGCGGGAGGCGTAGGCGCCCGTGTCGAACGGGGCGATGTCGGTGTCCTGCACGGTCACCACGTTCACCATGTCCATGGCGATGCCCAGCTCCTCGGCCACCATCTGGGCGAACACCGTGTCCGAGCCCTGGCCGATCTCCGTGGCGCCCACCTGCAGGGTCACCGAGCCGTCCTGGTGCATGACGATGCGCGCCCCGGCCAGCTCCAGGCCCACCGGGTGGGTGCCGGAGGCGTAGCTGAACAGGGCCATGCCCAGGCCCCGGCGCCTGGGGCCGGCCTGGTGGGCGTTGGCCCGCATCCTCTCGTCCCACCGGATCAGCTCCTTGCCCTTGGCGATGCACTCGGGGATGCCGAAGGAACGCACCACGTTCTTGGTGAGGGGGTCCTGGAAGCCCACGGAGATGAGGTTCTTGCGCCGGAACTCGATGGGGTCCAGCTTGCAGCTCCCGGGCGATGTCGGTCAGCAGGCTCTCCAGGGCGAAGAACATCTGGGGCACCCCGTAGCCGCGCATGGCCCCGGCCACCGGCAGGTTGGTGTAGACGGTCTTGGGCCGGAAGCGGAAATTGGGGAACCAGGTACAGCGGCCGGAACTTGGCGCCGGTGGACATGGCGATGGAGTGGCCGTGGGAGGCGTAGGCCCCGGTGTTGCTCAGCACCTTCACGTCGATGCCCTGCAGCATGCCGTCCCGGGAGGTGCCGATGCGCAGGTCGATCTTCATGGAGTGGCGGGTGCGGGAGTCGATGAAGACCTCCTCGCGGGAGAAGGTGCAGCGCACCGGCCGCCCGTGCACCGCCAGGGTCATGGCCGCCACCAGGGGCTCGATCACCACGTCCTGCTTGGCGCCGAAGCCGCCGCCGATGTAGGGCTTGATCACCTGCACCTGGCCCCAGCGCAGGTCCAGGGCCTGGGCCACGATGCGCCGCACGATGTGCGGGATCTGGGTGGAGCTGTTCACCACGATCCGCCCGTGGCTGTCCACGAAGGCGAAGGCGGTCTGGGCCTCCAGGTGGCAGTGCTGGACGATGCTGGTCTCGAATTGGCCCTCGAACACCCGCTCCGCGGCGGCCAGGGCGGCGTCGATGTCGCCGGTACTGGGTGCCGAAGCTGCTGACGATGTTGTCCGGGCGCTCGTCGTGCAGCACCGGGGCCCCTTCCTTCAGGGCGTCCTCGGCGGTGAGCACGAACGGCAGCACCTCGTAATCCACCTCGATCAGGTGCAGCGCCTTCTCGGCGGTGAGCAGGTCCACCGCCACCACCGCGGCCACCGCGTCGCCCACGAACCGGGCCTTGTCGGTGAGGATCAGCCGGTCGGCCACGTCCCGGTGGGCCGGGTCCAGGGACCAGGGGTGCCCGGCGGTGGGGAACTTCGCCTTGGGCAGGTCCGCGGGGGTGAGCACCGCCGCCACCCCGGGCAGGGCCTTGGCCCGGCTCACGTCGATGCGCTTCACCCGGGCGTGGGCGTGGGGGCTGCGCCTCCAGGGCGATCACACCGGAATCGATAACCGGAACCTCGTGCTCCGGCCAGTAATCAAGTAAGGCCCTCGACCTGGGCGCCGCGGCGCCAGCAGCACGAAAACCGATTACCGCCAGGCACAGGAGTGAGTCGCCGATTTCCCCAACCAGGCGCTAATTCAATGGTTTGCCCCGGCCAAACAG
Source organism: uncultured Holophagaceae bacterium (assembly GCA_963816585.1). GTDB lineage: Bacteria > Acidobacteriota > Holophagae > Holophagales > Holophagaceae > Mesoterricola. Next base: position 5,196 of record CAWFOJ010000160.1, read on the forward strand.
GTTGTTGAAGGGGATATTGATGTATCCGCCCAGCCAGAGCGCCGAGTCGGTATTGCGGCCATCAAAGGTCTTTCGGGCGTGGAACCCGTAGCGGATGTGGTGGTGGCGCGTGGTATAGCTGAAACCCGCATCCATCGAGTCGCTGATCTCCCGCACGTCAGCCGCGTAGAGATCCCCTGACCAGGGCGGGCCGGATCCCTCCAGCTTAATGTCCTCGCCGGACGTCGCCTGCAAATGCCGGTAGCCGGCATCCAGTTCCCACCCGCCGATTTGCTGAAAGAACCCCGCCGATGCGATGTATTGGTTGTTCCCGGTGGTGTGCATCCAGCGGGAACCTGCATCGCCCCAGACACCGAACCCGGGCCAGCCGATATGCTTGCGGATGAGCAGGACGGTTCGATGCCAACGGAGTGGTTGCCCGGATCGAAGGCCACCGAATGGCTGTAGCTGCCGGGATAAAGCCGGCGGCTCTAAACGTCATGGTGGGCAGCCAGTTCGGGAGCCAGGGCGCGTTGTTCTGCTTGCCCTCGTTGAAGATCTGGTAGCGCGCTGCTGCCGTGGTGTCCATGGTGCCGGTCGCTTGCCCGACCGCATAGCAATAACTGAACGAAGTGCGACAAT
>CAWFOJ010000161.1:0-15476 GCA_963816585.1 uncultured Holophagaceae bacterium
AGACCACCGGGTTTCCGGGAAGGAGCCAGTCCAGGAGGTACTTGCTCACCCGGAGCTCCCCGAGCACCGTCCCGCCCAGGGTCACTTGAGGGCTCTGCACGAAGGGCTTGTAGGCGGGGTAATGCTCCCGGCCGTCACCCATCGGGAACTTGGCGAACAGCGGCGAATGGGATACCGAATGGCTCGCCACTTCGTGTCCCAGGGAGGCCAGGACCTTGACCTGGTCCAGGGTGGAGGGGTTGAAGAAATTGGTGTCCAGGTAGTCCCGGACCGTCTTGGTCTGCATGAAGTAGGTGGCCCGGATCCCCAGGGAACGCTCGGTACTTGGCGAATTCCAGGGAATTGTGGAGGGAGTGGACGAAGTCGATGTCGTGGGTGACCAGGAAGGTGAACTGGCGGCCCTTGGGCACCGTGCCGAGCAGCACTGCCGAGGGCTCGCCCTGGAGGTAGATGGCCCGGAACAGCCTCAGGAAGACGTCGCCGGCCGGTTCGAAGGCGTTGACGTAGTCCCTGGCGAACCACTCGTCCCGGCCGCTCTGGCCCCGATAGAGGATGGTGCCGAAATTCATTCCGAACGCGTAGGCCATCCCCTCGCCGCACCTGCGCCGGACGATGGCCGCCGAACCGTCCTCGTAGGCCGCCAGGGCCTGGGTGCCGTCGGCCAAGGTCTTCCAGCCCACCGCCTTCAGGGCGTTCCCCCCCGGCAGGCCCATCCGCAGGTGGCACTCCCTGGGCTGTTCGAGCCCCGCCAGGCCCTTGCCCAGGTCGTTGAAGTCCAGGCCCATCCGCTCCGCGTACAAGGACGGGCCGACCCCGAACGAGGCCGCCAGGGCCTTGGGCACCTCGCCCATGGTGATCAGGGTTCCTCCCTGCTTGAGAAAACGCTCGAAGGGCCCGGGATCCGGATGAAGCAGGTCCGCATAGACCATCACGACCCGGTGCCGCAGGGCCTCGGCGGGATCCCGGACCAGCACGAACGGGACGCCCATGGCCTTGAGCCCATGCACCAGCGGCAGCCACCGGCTGTCGGGGTCCGTGAGCAGGATCGCCAGCCGGGAACGGCTCCCCGCGGCATAGGCGGTCCATGGCGTGATCCCCTCGGGCGGCAGGGTGGCAACGCCGGCGGGCCCGGGAGGCGCGAACGCCCCGGGATCCGGAGCCGCCCCGGCCGGGCCCGCCAGGCCCAAGGCCAAGCCAAGGGCCGCGGCCCAGGGGGCGCGCCGGACGCGGGGCATCATGGCACCCCCGGGACGGTCACCCGGGCTGCGGGCCGTCGTAGCCCTCGATGATGATCAGGTCGATGCTGGACACCGGCAGGCGGATTGCCTTGGCCGCCTGGTACACGGGCGAGGCATAGCAGTCCAGGGCGGCCTGGTAGGAGGGGAACTCGATCACCACGTTGCGGGAGCGGGCGGTGCCTTCCGGATTCTCGAAGGCGCCCGCGCGGACCAGGAACTTCGCCCCGAACTGCTTGAACGCCGCCGCGTTCGCCGCCACGTACCCGCGGTACCGGTCCACGTCGCTCACGTCGACCCGGGCCACCCAGTATCCCTTCGCCATGGTCTCTCCCTGTTCGGATTCCCTGCCGAGTATGACCGCAATCGGGGCCTGGCCACAGCCTGTTCACGGGCCCCGATGGCACTGGCCGCAGGCGCCGGAGGCCGCCTTGCCGTCATGGCAGGCGAAGCACCGGGTGGGCCCTTCGTGATCGTCCCAGGTGATCAGGCCCTGCTTCCGGGTCTGGAACAGCTGCCGGCCGGTGGGCACGAACACCGCGTGGCAGTCCCGGCAGGTCCAGCCGGCGCGGGCGTGCCGCTGGTGGTCGAAGATCACCGGCCCTTGGCTCCCGCCCCGGTAGGTGAGGGGCCGGGGGGCGGAACGGGCCGGGAACGGCGCCAGGGCCAGGTGGACCGCCAGGGCCAGGGAACACCAGCGCGCTTCCATGGCCGCCCTCTACGCCAGGATGCGCCGGTCGATGCTGCGCACGTCCGGCATGGCGGTGACCACCATGGCGGCCTCCAGTTCCTGGCGCATGGTGCGCAGGAACAGGTCCACCCCCTGGCGGCCGCCGCCGAAGGCGGCCCGGGCCAGGTGCCGGCCCACCAGCACGGCGTCGGCGCCCAGGGCCAGGTACTTGAGCACGTCGTCGCCGTAGTGGACGCAGCCGTCGACCAGGATCACCAGCCTGCCTTTGACGGCGCCGGCGATGGCCGGGAGCGCCGCGGCGGTGCCCGGGGTGTGGTCCAGGACCCGTCCACCGTGGTTGGAGACGCAGATGCCGGCCACGCCCGCTTCGCCCGCCGCGAGGGCGTCCTCGGGGGTCATGATGCCTTTCACCACCACCGGGATGCGGGTGGAGCGGACGATCTCCCGCAGCTGGGCCACGGACTTGGGCTCCACCGCCAGGTCCCGGGGGTTGCCCAGGTAGCGCCCGGCCGAGTCGATGTCGATGGCGATCATGCAGGCGCCGGCCGCTTCGGCCAGGGCCACCACCTTGAGCAGGTTGGCCTGGGGGCGCGGCTTGATGCCGGCGATGGCCCGGCCGCCATAGTGCTTGACCACCTGGTAGCGGCGCGCCACTTCGTCCATGGGGTCCGTCTGCCCGTCGCCGATGGCCCCGACGGTGCCCGCGTCCACGCTGCCGCCGATGATCCGGTCGAAGTACTCGGAGTCCGGGAGGATGCCGCGGAAATTGTTGACGGTTCCGCCGATGGGCGCGGCCATGGCCGGCAGGGACAGCTTCTGGCCGAAGATCACGGTGGAGGTGTCGGGCTTGCGGTCCTGGGCGGAGACGGCGTTCAGGGGGCGCAGCTTCAGCCGCACCTGGCGCAGGTCGTTGAAGTTGTTCTGGAACGAGGCGCCGGACCAGAGCCCGCCCATGCCCGGGAACTCCCCGGCGCAGGCCACGCCGTCGCACTGGGGGCACACCCGGCAGATGGGATAGAGCGCCTCCCGGGCCCGCTGGTACACCTCGGCCACCTTGCCCCGGGCGCCGGGAGGCCCGTAGGGCGGCGGGAAGGCCGGCGCCGGCACGGGGTGGGCCGGGATGGCGGGAGCCGGAGCGGGCGCTGTTCCGGCCGGCGCCGGCGCAGGGTCGTCCTGGGCGGCGGCCGGGAGCATGTCCCCGGCCAGCACGCCCGCGCCGAACAGGGCTGAAACCTTGATGAAATTCCGCCTGAACATGGGCATCTCCTGCTCGTCTGTCGGGATTTCCATCAAGCATATCGCCCCGCCGGGGTCCGGGGCGTCCAACCCGGAAGGGTTCCGATCGGTTATGCTGGGCTCCTCAAGCCGAGAGGCTCCCGTGCGCCACCGCCTTCTCCAGGCCTTCCTCTCCGTGGCCTTGCTGGCGGGGTGCCGGCGGGAAACGCCCGAGGCCCGGATCCGGAAGGCCTTCGATGCCTGCGTGCAGGCCGTGGAGGCTGGGGACGCGGCCAAGGCCGCCCAGGGACTCAGCCCCGGGTTCACCGGCCCGGAGGGCATGGACCAGGCCGGTGCGCGGCTCTACCTGGCGGGCATCCTGGCCCGGGAGAAGGTGGGAGTCCACGTGCTGGCCCAGGACCTGGCGGTGCGCGGCGCCGAGGCGGTGCAGACGGTGGACCTGGTGCTCACCGGCCGCAGCGGCGGCGCCCTGCTGCCCGGGGAGGGCTCCCGCCGCGCCCTGGTGCTGCGCTGGGAGCGGCGCGACGGGGAGTGGAAGATCCGGGAGATCGAGGAACCCGGCAGCCGGGAAGGGGACTAGGAGTGTGACTATGTATTATTCGGCCCTCTGGGCGCCGTCGCGGGGCCGAATGATACATAGTCACACTCCTAGGCCGGTCAAAGCCATGCCTGCATCTGCTCCATGGTCAGGTTGCCCCCGCAGATGACGCACCCGACCCGTGCGTCCTTGAAGGTCTGCGGCGATTGCAGGATCGCTGCGATCCCTGCGGCCGCGGAGGGCTCCGCCACCAGTCCGGCGTGGCGGTGCAACAGCTTCATGCCCTGCACCATGGCATCATCGCTGACCAGCAGGGCCTCGTCCGCCAGCCCATCCATGTCCCGCAAAGCTTCGGGGATCGGGCTTCGCGCGGCGATTCCGTCGGCGATGGTCGCGACCCTGGGGTGCTCGATCAGCCTGCCCGCGCGCCAGGAATCGACCATGGCCGGCGCGCCCTCCGCCGCCACGGCGATCATGCGGGTTCCGGGCGAGCGTGCCTTCATGACGCGGGCGATGCCGTTGAACATGGCCCCGCCGCCGAGCGCGACCAGCAGGATGTCCAGACGCGCTGGCGAACGCGCCAGTTCCAGGCCGATGGTGCCCGCGCCTTCCACGGTCTCGAGATCCAGGCTGTCCACCACCAGCCTCGCGCCCCGCCGGCAAGCCATCGCCTTGGCGGCGGCCCTGGCGTCATCGAAGTCGCCGCCCACCAGTTGGACGGCCGCCCCCAGCAGCCTCATCCGCTCCAGCTTGAGCGGATTGGCGCACTCGGCCGCGAACACGGTGACCCGGATCCCGCGCCGCCTGGCCGCGTAGGCCATGGCCTGGCCGAAATTGCCGGCGCTGGCGCAGACGATCTCGCTGCCCCGGGGCACCGTCGCCAGGCAGTTGTCCGCGCCGCGCCCCTTGAACGAGCGGATCGGGTTGACGGTCTCCACTTTCAGCAGAAGGCGGGCGCCCAGGGCCGCGGAAAGGCTTTCGCACTCGTACTGCGGAGTGCGGAGGAATTCGGGGCCGATCACCGATTCGGCGAGTTCAATCCTTTGCAGCGAGATTCGACCTGGGTTGTCCACGATAGCCGCCACTTTCAATCCAGAGCCGCCCGCAAGGCCTCCCGGATGGCCACCAGGCATACCCGGCCCAGGCAGCTCTGGCCGGGGTTCAGGTACAGGGACCAGTGCTTGAAATCCCGGATGCGCAGATCCTCTTGGGTCAGGATGGAAACCGGTGCGTCCGTCATCGCCTTTGCTCCCAAAGCGGAAGGGTACCCAGGCGGGGGTTCCGCCCCAGGGCAAACGTGAATGCTTTATCGGAGGGTTCAGGTTCCCCAACGGAACCCTCATAGCGCCCCGGTGGAGGTGATGTATAAGCCGTAGGCCAGCAGCGTTCCGTCCATCTGGGGCACGGCGAACGCGATCACCGGCGCATTGGCCGCCAGGCAGGCGGCGATCGTCTGCAGGCCGGCGGCGGTGGTCGGGTCCACCGGGGCCAGGGTGTAGAGGCCGTTGACCAGCTCGATCTCGTAGACCAGGGCCGAGCCGGGCAGGTCCACGGTCACCGGGGTGGTGTCGCCGCCCTTGACGGTCATGGTGAAGCTGCCGCCGCTGGACGCGGCGGCGAAGGGGCCGACCACTTGCCCCTTGGGCATCCGCACCGGGGAGAGGACCACCCAGCGCGCATCCCAGCCGCCGGAAAGAGCCGGGTCCGCGGGCGCCGCCGTGCTGTCGCCCCATACCTTCACCAGGCCCACCGAACCGCCGAAATCCACGCTGCCGCCGCTGGCCGCCGTGAAGTCGGAGACGGCGCTGGCGCCCGCGTCGGTCTGGTCGGCCAGGGTGAGGTTCCACCACTTGAAGCCGGTCACCGGGTTGCCGGCGCCATCGGTGCCGTTGGGGGTGGCACTGGGCAGGTAGCCCAGGGTGGCGGCGTAGTCGTCGCTGGCCCGGGCGAAGGAGCGGGTGTAGGTGAAGCCGGTGGCCGTGGCGGCGGAGATGTAGCCGGAGTAGGCGGCCGTTTCGATGTCCACGGAGCTCGCCACCAGGGGGCTGGACTGGAAATCGGTGACACTGGCGTGGACCTTGAAGCCCCGGACCAGCAGCTGCTGGTCCAGGATCCCGGTGCCGGCGGCCAGGGGCGTGGCGTCGGCCTGGGGGTTGGCCGGGGCGCGGAAGTAGAACTCGGTCTCGTTGTTCACCACGACGGTGACCGGGCTGCCGTTGCCGGTCTCGATGGCGAGCTCGTAGGGGGTGGTGGCGTCGCCCACGGTCACCTGGACCACGTGGCCCTCCGGGCTGTACCAGACGTCGTTGAAGGTATTGCCGGCCCAAAGCCGCACCGCCACAAGGGTCCCGTCCGGGTTGAAGCGGGCGGCCACCCGGAGGTAGCGGCCCGGGAGGGAGCCGGCGAGGCTCGAGAAGCTGGTCAGGGTGGTGCGGGTGCCCAGGTCCTGGTCGAAGAAGGTGGTGCCGTTGGCCGGATCGGCAGCGATCTGCACCGTCTGCAGGGTGGGCGCCGCGGTCTCGGGGGTGGCGGCGGGAAGGGCCGGGAAGACCCGCACCGCGGTGAGGGTGCTGCCGTCGGCCGCCACCTGGGTGATCTGGCCGTAGAGGTGGCGCATGACCAGCTGTTCGGGGGCCGGCACCGGGTGTTGCCTCAGGACCCCGGCGAAGCTCACGGTCCACAGGGTGGCGCCGCCCGATGCCGGCACGTGGTCCACGATGAAGGCTGGATGCCCGAGGACGAATTCCAGGTCCAGGTTGGCTTTCTGCCCGCTGGCCACCACCAGGGGGCTGGACAGCTTGACCGTGGTGGAGACGGTGAGGTTGCCCGTCATGCCCGCGGCATCCTTGATCTGGATGTTGGACGGCTGGACCGTCGCCCCGGCTCCGATGGCGGTGAAGCTGGGGGACGGGTCGGAGGCCGCGGTGAGGATCACGTCGCCGGGGTTGGCCGCGAAGGTGAGGATGGCCTGGTCGTAGGTTCCGGCCGGCACCTGGGCGCCCGCCAGCAGGTCGCTGATGCTGTCCAGCTGCACCAGGTTCACCACCGGCGGGGTGGCCGGGGCGGCCAGGACTGTCACCGGGTTGCCGCCGGCGGCGGGGTGGAGGGCGATGTCCAGGAGCTTGACCCCGACCACCGCCCAGTCCTCGGTGGAAGCGTCGCTCACCGACAGGGCCACCGTGCCGGTGGACCCGGCGGCCGGCACGGAGCCGCCGCTGCTGGAACTGGTGCAGCCCAGGATGGCGGCCGGCAGAATCAGCGCCGCGGCTGCGAAGCAGGCCGGAAGGAAGCGCTTCAAGCCCATGGCGGCTCCTTGGATGAGTACATGGTAAGAAACAATTTACACGGTACGAAAGGGTTCCAGAGGTACAGTTGGGATTGTCCCGGAAGGTACAGGTAGGAACATGCGGGCGAGCGAACTCCATCTGAGCCTGGAGCCGAACCGGAAGGGCCCCCTCTACCAGCAGGTGGCCGAGGTCATCGTGGCCGCCGTGCGGGAGCGGCGGATCCTCCCGGGGGTGGCCCTGCCCGGGGTGCGGGACCTGGGGGAACGGCTGGGGGTGACCGTCAACACCGTGCTGGCCGCCTTGCGCCAGCTCCAGGACCAGGGCTGGCTGACCTCCCAGGAGCGCAGCGGGTTCTTCGTGGCCGACCCCCTGCCGGAACGGCCGCCGACCGTGCCGGGCGCGGCCGGCCCGGGCGCCACGCCCGGATTCGACCTGCCGGCGCACCTCCGGCCCATCACCAGCACGGCCAACGTGCTCCTGGACCTGACCGAGGGCCTGGCCGACCCCAGGCTGGCGCCTTCCCTGGCCCTGGGCCGGGCCTACCAGCGCGGGCTCAAGCTCAAGGGGCCGAAACTGCTGGGGGAGTCGGACTTCAAGGGCATCCGGCGCCTGCGCGAGGCCCTGGCCGGGCACCTGAAGACCCAGCGGGGCATCCTGGCCGGGCCGGAGCAGATCCTGGTGCTGCGCGGCACCACCATGGCGGTGACGGTGGTGGCCCGGGCCCTGCTGGGGCCGGAGGGCGGCCCGGTGGCGGTGGAGAACCCCGGCAACCCGGGGGTCTGGGAGGCCCTGCGCCAGGCCGGAGGCTCGCCCCTGCTGCCCCTGCCGGTGGACCGGGACGGGGCGAGCATCGAGGCGCTGGAAACCCTCCTGGAGGCGGGGCCGAAGCCGCCGCGCCTGGTGGTGCTGAGTCCCCAATGCCAGTTCCCCACCGGCTCCCGCCTTTCCGCCCAGCGCCGCGGCCGGCTGCTGGACCTGGCCCGGAGGCACCGGTTCGCCCTGCTGGAACTGGATCCGGAATACGACTACCTGGCCCTGCCGGAAGCGGGGGCGCCGCTGGCCAGCCAGGATCCGGGCCAGGTGGTCTACGCCGGCAGCCTGTCGCGGATCCTGGCGCCGGGGGTCCGGGTCTGGTACGTGGTGGCCCCGGAACCCCTGACCGGCCTGCTGGCCCGGGCCCGCCAGCACGTGGACTGGATGGGCGACCCGGTGCAGGAGTGGGCCCTGGCCGAACTGATCTTCGATGGGGAACTGCAGCGCCAGCTGCTCCGGGTGCGCAAGGCCGCCGGGGAGCGCAGGGAGGCGCTGGAGGACGCCCTGGCCTACGCCATGGCCGGCCGCCTGCGCTGGGAGGCCGGGCATGGGGGCATGGCCCTCTGGCTCATGGGGGCCGGGCCCCTGGAGGACCCCGAGCGGTTCACCCTGTGGATCCGCGCCTGCCAGTTCCACGGCATCAAGCTGCGGCCCGGCCAGTACTACGACCTGGCCGGGCGGCCCGCGGCGGCCACCCGGGCGGGCTTCACCGGCCATACCCCCGAAGAGCTTCAGAACGGGGTGGCCCTCATGGCTTGACCGGCGTCCCGCCGGCCTCCGCCAGGGCGCACAGGTCTTCCAGGATCGCCAGGGTCTCCCCGTCCTCCGGCCGGTCCTCGGGCGCCTTGGCGCAGAGCCGCTGGACCAGCCGCACCAGCCGGGGCGGCAGGTGCGGGCAGAGCGCCGCCAGGTCCGGAAGGGGCTGGAACTTCTGGGCCTCGAAGACCCCGAACAGGGATTCCCCCTGGAACGGCGGATGGCCGGCCAGCATCTCGAACACCATGACCCCGAGGGCGTAGCGGTCGGCGGGGGGGCCGGCGTTGGGGCCGGTCAGGCACTCGGGCGCGCAGTAGAGGGGGGTGCCCAGGAACATGGTGCCGGTGGTCGTGGACGTGTCCAGGATCCGGGCGATGCCGAAGTCCATGACGGTCGCCCCCTGGTCGTTGAGCATGACGTTGCCGGGCTTCAGGTCCCGGTGCACGATCCCCTTGCCGTGGGCGTAGGCGATCGCCTGGGCGATGTCCCGGGCGATGGCCACCGCCTGGGCCGCCGGCAAGGGCCCGCCCCGGGCCAGGTGGGCCTCGAGCGTGGTGCCGCGCAGGTAGGTCATGGCCAGCCAGAGGTCCCCTTCGGACGGCCCGGGGTCCACCACCCGCACCACCCGCGGATGGTCCAGCCGGGTGCCCAGCAGGGCCTCCAGGCGGAAGCGGGCGCGGAATCCGGGCGTCCTGGACCAGGTGCGGGTGGGGCACCTTGATGGCCACCTCGGCACCGGTGTCCCGGTGCCGGCCATAGTAGGCGGTGGCGCAGCTGCCGCGGCCCAGCACCCGGTGGGCCGCGAAGGGGCCGAACTGGAGGTTCACCGCGGTCCCGGTGAGGTGGTCCGCGCCGTCCTGGGGCCCGGGGCCGCTCCGGGAGCGCCGGCGGGAAGCCAGGGAGCGGGCCGCGGCCCCGGCCAGGCCCGCCGCCAGGAGGGCGAGGCCGATGCCGGCGGTCCTGGTCCGCCACCAGCCCGCGGGCACCTGGCCAGGCACGGGCGCCGGAGGGAGCCCGGAAACCGGCGGGGCCGGCGTCGGGGCCGGGACCTGCATGGGGGCCTGGACCGGGGCGGGCCCGGGTGCCGTCGAGGGCCGGACCAGGCCGGCGCTGGACGCCGCCGCAGGGGAGCCGGATGTCCGTGCCGCGGCCGGGGTGCTGGCCGGCACTCGCCGGCTCCGCCGCCGGCGCCGCCGGCAGGGACCCGGCCGGGGCAGGAGCCGGCGCCGCCGGCGGGGCGGAAGGAGTGCCGTGGTTCGCCGGCGGGGCGTTGGGCGCGGCCACGGCCGGGGCCGGGGCGGCTGGTGACTCCGGGGCCGGGGCGGACGGTGACCCCGGGGCCGGGGCGGACAGTGACTCCGGGGCTGGGGCTGGCGGTGCCGGCCCGGGGGTGCCGCGCAGCCGGCTCAAGCGCTGCAGGAGGGCGTCCCGTTCCGCGGCCGGCTCGGCCGCGCGCGCCTGGGACTTGGCGAGGGCCGCTTCGGCGCCGGACAGGTCCCCCAGCTCCAGGTCCGATTCGGCCAGGCGCAGGTAGGGATAATAATCGGCCAGGAAGTTCAGGCCATAGGTCTTGACTCGGCGCCCGGGCTGGGGCTCCAGGGCGATGGCGCGGGCGAAGGCCCGTACGGCCAGGGAATGGTTCCCCCGTTTCTGGGCCTCCAGGCCGTCCAGGTAGGCCGAGAAGAAGGTGGGCCAGGACTGGGCGGCCAGGGGCACGGCCGCGAGCACCAGGGCCGGGACGCATGCGGCTCTCATGAGCCCGATCCGCTCCCGATGAAGGTCCAGGACAGGGCCCGGCGCACCCAGTCCTCATCCAGCTGCCAGATGACCGAGGCGTACAGGCTTCGCTCCAGCAGGTGCTCGTAGCCCAGTCCGGTGGCCGAGAAGCCGCCCACGGGCGAGGTGGTGTTGAAACGGGAGACGTAGCGGGTGTCATGGGCCTGCCGGTAGGCCAGGTCGAAGGTGAAGCGGTGCACCTTCATCCCGGTGCCCAGGGTCCACCCCTGGAGCACCCGCTGACTGCCGGTCTGGGGGTCCACCACCGGCTGGGGTTCCCGGAACCCGCCGGCCCGGACCGGGATCACCACGTCGTCCCCGACCCAGGCCAGCCACTCCAGGCCGGCGTGCAGGTCGGTGGTGTCGCGGACGCGGGTGGGGCTCTGGTAGTCGAAATAGTTCAATCCGTCGTAGGGTGTGCCGGGCGCCGAAAGGTGGGCGCGGGACCAGGGCGTGTGGCTGGTGTCGGCGGTGACCAGGAAACGGGGGTCCAGGTGCAGGCCGAAGCCGAACCCGAGGGTTTCCGGCCAGTGCAGGTCGGTCTGGACGGCGGGGCCGGAGGCGCCGGCGGGCGTGAAGCTGGTGCTGGAAACGGTCGTGTAACTGTTGGTGAAGATGTAGTTGGCCGTGAACGGGGTGCGGTAGACCACGCCGAAGTTGACCCACTTGGAGCGCCAGATGAGCCCGAGGTTGAAGTTGACGCCCCGGAATTCGCTGTCCTGGGACAGGACCGACTGGAACGGCACCCCCACCCCGGACGTGGTGCTGGTGGCGTTGGCGTGGAACGAGGCGCTGCCCCGCCAGTAGTTCAGCGATGCGCCCAGGAGGATCCGGGCCGAGAGCTCGGCGCCGAACCCGGCCGAATAGACGTCGATCCCGCCGCTCTGGTTGAACTGCTGGTTCACGTCCTGGACCGCCGTGCCGCCGCCGCCCACCCCCTGGTAGGCCGCCGAGACGGCGTAGGTGAAGTCGAACAGCCGCTGGTAGCTCAGCAGGAAGGTGCGGTTCAGCCCCTCGTGCTTCCAGGGCAGCGCCAGGGAGGCGAACGTGGGCAGGGCATGGCCGTTGTGGGACCAGGTGTCGGAAAAGGTGGTGTCCTGGTTGGGGGCCTGCCCGGTGAAGCCGGTCAGGTCGATGTTCCGGCTGATGCCCTGGCCCACCAGGGACACCTCCGGGACCAGCAGCTGGGCCAGCCCGGCCGGGTTGAAGGAGACGGCGGTGCTGTCGTCGGCCACGGCGATGAAGGCGCCCCCGGTGCCGATGGCCCGGGCGCCGGCGCCCTGGATGGTGAAGGCGGTGCGGGACTGCTCGGCCAGCAGGAAGAACTGGGTCGGGTCCACGGTCTGAGCCCGGGCCATGAGCGACACGGCCGCCACAACCCACCCGGCTCTCACCAAGGCCCCCTCCTGACCGCGAATCGATAGGGCACTGTAACGCAGCCGGGCGTCACCAGGAAAGGGCGGAAAGTCTGTACCTACTGAATATTAACCATCTGTACCAGGCGGTTTCAGGAGCGTTTCCTAAACTAACCCTCAAGCAGCATGGCCTAAGGTACGAACCACCCCCACCAGCCTCCCCTTCCGGCCTGGGCCGGACCCTCTTGTAAAAGGAGCCTTGCATGGACCGATCCCTCAAGTCCCTGGTATCCGCCAGTCTCACTCTGGCCGGCCTTTCGGCCCTGGCCCTGGGCCTGGCCTGCGGCGGCGGGGGGTCCTCGCCCTCGGCCGCCACCCCTGCCGCGACCGGGTCGGTGCCGTTGTCCCTGAGCGACGCGTCCGCCGAGGACTGGGCCGTCATCGGCGTCAAGGTGCTCGGCATCACGCTCATTCCCGCCGGCGGCGGCACGGCGGTGCCGTTCTACACCGCCCCCACCCCGGCGCCCACCATCAACCTGGTCCAGCTGGACCAGCTGAGCGAGGTCATCGGCAACATCAAGGTGCCGGTGGGCACCTACTCCAAGGCCGTGCTCACCCTCAGCGCCAACCCCGGGGACGTCTACCTAACCGCCGCCGCCGATCCGTCCGCCGGATTCGCCGGCACCGCCGGCACCACCTACGGCCAGACCAGCCCGGGCCAGGTCCAGATCCAGGGCGCCACCGGCGCCACCGGCAGCCAAACCGTGCAGGTGACCGTGAACCTGGCCCAGGACCTCACCGTGACCACCAGCGGCAGCAATGGCCTGGACCTGGAATTCGACCTCTCCCACCCGGCCTTCATCGTCGACCATACCCCGCCCGCGGCCAACGGTGCGCTGGTCTGGGCGGTGACCTTCGACAAGAACACCGTCCGCCACCACCCCTGCCGGCTCACCGACCTGGTGGTGCGCCACCTGTACGGCACCGTGACCGCCGTGGCCCCGGACAACTCGTCCATGACCATCAGCAAGGACTTCCCCACCTGGCCCATCGCCAGCCCGGAGACCGAGACCACCTCCGGCCTGAGCCTGCCGGTGCAGGCCGACGCCACCAACGGCACCCTGTTCTACAACCTGGACGCCACCAGCAACCCCTACACCCCGGCCACGGTCCACGACTTCTCCGCCCTGGCCGCCCTGCTCACCGCCAACAACGCCGCCAGCCAGACCACCTACGTGCGGCTGGTGACCCGCTACCAGTCCAACGGCACCCTGGTCGCCGCCCGGGTCTACACCAGCACCCATTTCAACACCGTCTTCGTCAACCCCGAAGGGCACGTGCTGCACGTGAGCGGCTCGGGCGCCACGCCCTATATCGTGGTGGAGAATGAATACGGCCAGGGCACCCAGGTGAACGTCACGGCGGCCACCAACTTCTACTTCCACACCCCGCTCAGCGCCACCTCCGGAATCACGCCCATCGACCCCACCGGCGGCGTGGCCTTCATGAACGCAGGCCAGCTGGTCCGCGGCTTCAAGGTGCACACCACCGTGGATCCCACCACCATGGACGCGGTGGACGTGGACATCGAGATCGCCAAGTACCAGGGGGTGATCAGCAACGCCAGCGGGACCAGCTTCGACTACACCAGCGTGTTCCCCACCAGCAGCGACAACTACACGGACTTCACCCTGCCCTACCTCTCCTCCGGCTCGGCCAACGGCATCGACCCCTCCACCGGCGACGCCTACACCGGCTTCAAGTGGTGGGATGTGGGCTATCCCACCCTGATCAACCCGGGCAGTTCCACCACCGTCACGGCGATCCAGAGCTTCGTCAACGCCGTGGGCGGCTCCCTGACCTTCGGCGGCACCCCGGCCATCAACGCCGTGCCGTACGGGGTGAGCTACTCCAGGTGGGCCGACCCCGCCAACCTCACCGGCTGGAGCGCCTTGTTCTCCATCCTGGAGCCGACCCCGCTGCCCGTGGGCACCGTCGCGGCCGGCTCCGGCTGGACCATGACCGGGACCACGGCCTCCTTCGGCATGAGCGTTCCCAACGGCACCCAGTCTGCGACCGTGCAGCTGAACACGGCCGCCGAATCGGCGCCTCTGGTCTACCAGGTCGACCGCACCAGCGGCGTGGTCACCATCAGCCAGGTGGACGTCACCACCGCCGCCGGCCAGCAGACCGCCGCCACTTACTTGATCCCAGGCACCAGGGTCAAGGTCTTCGGCGTCCCGCAGAGCGCCAACGGCAACAACTACCTCATGTCCTACGTGGTCTTCTATTACACCGGCACCGCCCCCCAGCTGGCCAACTGAAGACATGATGTTCAACCCGGGCGGCGGCCCGCCGCCGCCCGAAGTCGCCCCGCCGCGCGGGGCGACTTCGTATAATGTGGCTCCCACCCGGGAGGACCCATGGCCGACCAGGCCTTCCAGGACTTCTACCCCGAACCCCTGGCCCACTGCTACGGCTGCGGCCGGCTGAACGACAAGGGCCTGCGCATCCGCACCTTCTGGGAGGGGGAGGAGTCGGTCACCCGCTTTTGCCCCCGCCCCGAGCACACCGCCATCCCCGGCTTCGTCTACGGCGGCCTGATCGCGTCCCTCATGGACTGCCACGGCACCGCCACCGCCGCGGCGGCCATGCACCGGGCCGAGGGCCGGCCCATGGACTCCCCCCCCGCCTACCGCTTCGTCACGGCCTCCCTGCAGGTGGACTACCTGCGCCCCACCCCCCTGGAGGGCGAGCTGGAGATCCGGGGCCGGGTGCGGGGCATCAAGGGGCGCAAGGTGACCGTGGAGACCACCCTGCTGGCCCAGGGCGAAGTCACCGCCAGGGGGGTGGTGGTGGCGGTGCAGATGCCGGAACGTTTCCAGCGGCCCAATGGCTGAGGCCTCCGCGCCCTTGACCTGAATGGAAAGTAGATGATATTGACCCCGGGGCTTTTGCCCGAGTCCCTGCGTCCGGGCGGGTCCGGCCGGCCGTGACGCCACCTCAGAGGGGGGTTTCCTGATGCCGAGTCCGGCGCTGCCGATGCTGGCCGTCGCGGTCCTGTCCGTATCCGCGCCAGCCGCGCCCAGGACCGAGCAGGTGAGCCGGATCGAAAACCAGACCCCCCATGGCTGGAAGCTGACCATCGGCCGCTGGGTCGCCGGCCAGATAAGCATCCGCCGGGCCGGCAGCGCGGTCGAACTGGCCCGGCTCGCGGCCGAGGGCCAGGCCTTCATCCTCGACTCCGGCAAGGCGGTGGACATCGTGCTGGTGCCCAAAGGGGACAGCCTGGCGCTGCAGTTGACCCTGACCCGGCTGAGCCCCGGCACCGCCTCGCCCAGCTCCATCATCTACCTCAGCGTCGGGATGGCCGGAGGTGTGCCCACCGTCATCCCTGTCACGGAACCAGCGGTGCGGGTGAACAAGGAATTCTTTGGCGCGCCCCAGGTCGGGAGCTTTGTTCTGATCAAGGATTAGCCTGGTCGCCCGCCGAGGCGGGCGATGCCTTTGATCCGGCACTGCCGGATTGGTGTATTCCCTCCTGAAGGTCACCGGGAGGGCCTGTGGCGAGACCGATCGGAAGGATGGATTTTCTCAAGCTTCTGGGTTTCGGCGGACTGGTGTTCGCCTCCGGGATCAGGGGCTTCGCCGCCGCCGGGGGCGCGGAGCCGGAGCGGGACTTCTGCTTCGCCCAGCTCTCGGACAGCCACTGGGGCTTCCAGGGCCCCAAGATCAACCCCGACGCCGCCGGCACCCTGGGAAAGGCGGTGGGAGCCCTCAACGCCCTGC
>CAWFOJ010000162.1:0-18793 GCA_963816585.1 uncultured Holophagaceae bacterium
GCACACTCGCCCCGGAGCGCCTGGCTGCGTTGCGCCGTGTCGCTACCCTTGAGAGCATGATTGAGATGAACAAGGAAGCCTACGGCCTGGCCTTGCGCCAGACGCAAGGCACCATCCGCACTGGGGCACCAGACTGGCAGCCATGGCTGTTGTTCTTCCCGCGTTCGCTGGCTGAAAAGGTACGGCGCCTGGAGAAGAAGGTCGAGCGAGAAAAACTGGTTCTGGCTGCCTTGCCCGAACTGGCGCTGCAGATCGTGGAACCTGCCCGGGGGGAGCATGGGCGCGTCAGGATGGGCGAGGTGGTCAAGCTGACCGGCGCCAGCCGAAACACACTCAAGGAGCATTTCCGCACTTTGGTTGAACGCGGGTACCTGAATCAGCACGGCGCGGGTCGGAGCGTTTGGTATGAATTACGCTGACCCTCTTTTTCCCGGCCGATCGAAGCCAGCTGTCGCCTGCGGCCTGCACTCATCACCCAACCCAAGGGATTGGGGGGGCCGAAAGAACGAGACACGTCTGAATCACCACCTCGCGATGTCGTACCCCACCGTCACCATCAGGCCCGCGAAGCCCAGGATGTTGAGCTGTGCGTTCCAGGGACCCCGCTTGTAGCCCAGGGAGGGGAGGAGGCCCGGGGCCACGCCGTCGTGGTTGTATGGGATCTTC
This sequence comes from uncultured Holophagaceae bacterium, assembly GCA_963816585.1. Taxonomy (GTDB): domain Bacteria; phylum Acidobacteriota; class Holophagae; order Holophagales; family Holophagaceae; genus Mesoterricola. The sequence goes on from CAWFOJ010000162.1 coordinate 667, forward strand.
TTCCGGGTACTCGCCCTTGTAGCCCAGGATGACGCCCCCGGTGACCTTGAGGTACCAGCCCTGCAGGTCCTCATCCTGGGCCCAGACCACCTTCCCGATATAGAGGGTCCTCGCACTTCTGGTTGAAGCTGTTGTTGAAGTAGGCCGCCCCCCCCAACCATTGGTCGGGACGGTCCACCTCGAGGTCCAGGAGCCAGGAGAACCTGGCGTGGCCCGAACTGTAGCTCCAATGGTAGGTATAGGGTGAGGCCTGGGCCAGGAGGGTGTTTTCCCCGGGAGTCGCCTCCACCCCGCCGAAACATGCGGCGGTGGCGAAGGCCAATGCTCCCCCCCGTCCTGTCCATGGCCTCCGGTTCTTCCCCATGCCGACTCCTCGCGGACAGGGCTGGGTCCCTTCGCAGGGTCCGGGCTCCGGCGTGGATTCCACCCCCTGGACAAGAAAGACACGGAATCCCCCGGTTGAGTTTAGAAATGATGTGTCGTTCGGGAAGAGGTCGCGGTTTTCGGGCCGCGGCGATGCGCTGTTGCGCCCGGCATCACTTTGCGGTCACGACATTGAATGTGAGGCTGGGGCTGATGGTCCCCACGTGGGTCTCCAGCATGACCGGGCCCGATTTCGCCCCGTCCGGGACGGTGACCTGGATCTTGTTGTCGTTCACCCATGTTGCTTTCACCACGAGATTGGGGTTGAACATCACACCGGTGACTCTGGAGAGGTCGGTCCCCTTGATCGTCACCTTGGTGCCGACGGGACCCGCCGTGGGTGTCATGGCGGTGATGGCCGGTTTGAAGGCGGGGCCCATATCTTCAGAGCCAAGGAGGTCCATCCCGGCGAGGGGCGCGCTGGACAGGAGCCCGGCCCAGGCGATGGTCGAAATGGCGGTGAATCCAAGTGGACGGTTGGTCATGATGCACCTCGAAACGTTGAGTTGTTGACCTGCCTTGTTCCACACGGGCCAGCGGCCACGGGGAACGTGAACCCGGATCCACCTCCGCCAAGGTACTGGTGGTCGAGAACAAATGGATGGAGGCCGCGCTTGCCGCGGCGCCACAGTGTCCGCTTGGCGGAAGGAACCCGCCGCCGATGTGCGTCTGCAGTTGCGTTGCTGCAGGGTTCGCTTCAGAGAGGTATACACCAGGCCCCTGCCCCTGGATCACAGCGGGGCCCTCCGGCCTGCAGCTCCAGATATCCCCCCACTCAATAGCCGCTGCCGATCTCGTGGCTCGGAATCTGGGCCGCGATGGCGACCACCGGCACCCGGCTGCGGTGGCAGTCGTAGAGGCCGTTGATCAGGTGCAGATTGCCGGGCCCGCAGCTTCCGGCGCAAACCGCCAGGCGCCCGGTCAAGTGGGCCTCCGCCCCCGCCGCGAACGCGGCGGTCTCCTCATGACGCACGGGAACCCAGCGAATGCCGTCGCGCACCCGGATGGAATCGGTGATGGCGTTGAGTGAATCGCCGGCGAGGCCATGGATCCGGGCCACGCCCGCTGCGGCCAGGCTGTCGACGAGCAGGCCGGCCACGTTTTGACTGGACATATCGCACCCCCACTCGCCCGAAGGCAGGACCCGGATGGCACGGGTCCGAATCCATGAGTGTCGCGAGTTTAGCCTAGACAGGAAAATAGCGTTACAAATGTTGAAACAAATATTGAATTTACCAGGCAGGTCCTGGAGATGAGTCCCGGCCCTTTAACCAGCGATCTCGGTGACCCGGGCGGTGTCATTGGCAGTTCCGGTCGAGATGGCCCCGAAGAACCGTTTTTCGCTGGCGGCACGCGGGTTCATGGTCATCAATGATTCAATCCAGATTCCGCTGGTTGTCCCAAGCTGGTAAGGCAGCTTCCCCACCCATCATCCTGATGACCACTCAATGTCCCGACCGCCCAAACTCTCCATCCAGATTTCGGCTTTCACGCTCATCCGGGCCACCATCAACACCCCCAATCGGATGATCTATCCGTTCCTGCCGATCTTCGCCCGCGGACTGGGCGTCGACCTGGATGCCATGACACTGGCCCTGACTGCCCGGAGTTTGGTCGGGACGCTTAATCCGTTCGTGGCATCCTTCGCGGATCGCCGGGGGCGGAAATTCGGCATGCTCTTGGCGGTTCTCGGCATCCTGATTTTCCTTGGCGTGATGGTGATGCTGCCGAAGGATGTCCGTCCGGCCCCCCAGGGGCCAAGCATGGGATCGAATTTCCGCACGGTGCTGACTTTCGTCCCAGCCCTGGCGGGCCTTTGTGTCGGCATGTTCACTACCACCGCCAACGAGGTGGTCAACCTGGTCTTCGGTGTCTGGCTGGCGCGGTCCTTCGGGCTGAAAATCGCTGCCCTCGGTGCGGCCGCGGCAGTGATCGGCATCTCGGAATTGTGCGGAGAGGGGTTGGTGGCCGCATTTGTGGACCGACTTGGAAAGCCACGGGCAGTCGCCCTCGGACTGGGGGCCAACTCGCTGGCCGCTCTGCTCCTTCCCCTGATCGGAAGGACGGAAGCCGGCGCCGTGGTCGGACTTTTCATGTTCTACATTACCTTCGAGTTCACCATGGTCAGTTCAATCCCGATGATGACCGAGGTTCTGCCGAGCGCCCGCGCCACGGTCATGGCCTTCAGCGTGGCTTTCGTCTCATTGGGGCGGGTCATCGGTGCGCCGCTTGCAACGCTTCTCTTCCATTTCGGATTCCCCGTGGTCACCGCCGGGGCGGTGTTCTTCAACCTGCTGGCCTACCTGGCCCTGCGTCGCATGCAACTGGCTCTGGAGAGAAACGAAGGGTTCTTCCGGAAAACCGTGAGTTGACGGAGGGGCAGGATTTGGCATCACCCCCGCACCCTGGTTCGGGCCCTGAGCCTGCGGGCGTTCCGGGCGGAATCCGTCCCCACGATTTGCCGGACGAACCATTTTGGCTGGGGACAGGGCTGGACACGATATCCGGCCCAACGCCGGAGAGGCTCACCTCGTCAGCAATCCCGCGTCCAGGGTGAACTGGGAGCCCGTGGCGTAGCGCGCCCGATCGCTTGCGAGGTAGAGCACGAGCTCGGCGACATCCTCGACCTCGATCCAGGGAACCGGCTGCAGGTTGCCCGCCGACCGCTCGGCTATCGCGAGGGGAGTCGAGCCCTCGAGGGCGGCCAGGCCGTCGTTCATCGGCGTGTTCACGCCCGTGGGATGGATGCTCATCACGCGCACGTTGTGCGGCGCCAGCTCGATGGCCCAGGACTTTGTGAGGCCCACAAGGCCCCATTTCGAGGCGACGTAATGCGACAGGCGGTTGCCTCCGCGCAGGCCCATGACCGAGGAGTTGTTGATGATGACCCCCGACTTGGCCGCGATGAAATGGGGTATGACCCGCCTCGCGACGAGCCAGGCGCCTTTAAGGTTGATGCCGAGCATCGCGTCCCATTCGGCTTCGGTCATCTCGTGGGCGGTGGCGTAGGCGCAGATGCCGGCATTGTTGAAGAGAATGTCGATCTTCCCGAACTCCGATATGGCCCCGTCGACGGCCCGGACGATCGCCGCGTCGTCGCGCACGTCGCCCGCGAAGGCGAGGGCCCTTCGCCCGAGGGCCCGGACCTCGGTCGCGAGAGACTCGAGCTCCGCGCTCGTGCCGAAATCATAGGCTGGATACTCTATCTTCTTGGCCACGTCGAAGCCGACGATATCGGCGCCTTCGCGGGCGAGCGCCAAGGCGACCGCCCTGCCTTGCCCGTGGGCCGCACCGGTGACGAAGGCTACCTTCCCGGCAAATTCAGTTCCCATGTCCGAAGCTCCTTATCGCGTCGGTCTCGTAGGTCGCGAGGACCTCATCGCGGGGCACCCGGGCTACGGTGTTGAAGAGGTTGGTCGCCGCCATGATGCCGGCGAAGGCGACGAGGAGGACGCGCTGCTCTTCCGTATAACGCGCCGCGAGGCGCTCGTAGATCTCCTGCGGTATGCCATGGGGATTCGAGCTGATGGCGGCTCCGAAGTCCGCCAGGAGCTTCTCGTCATCGGAGAGGCGGAGCGCCTCGGGATCCTCTCCCCAATCCACGAATATCTTGCGGAAGAAGAGCGAGCAGATGAGGCAGCGGTTCCCCGTGGAGATGGCGTGGCAAAAGACGGCGACGCCTCGCTCGCCGATGAAGGGCTTCACGAGGTCGCGCAACGTGTACCACTCCATGTAGGCCTTGAAGGCGGGAACCGAGCGGAGGAGCGTCCGCTTCATGTTGGTGACGCGGCCGTTGTGGGCGATCTGGTCGTCGGTACTCGCGGCGAACTTCGGGACTGGCGCTTTCGTATTCGGTGAAGGAAATGAAGCTCACTTGTTTCTCCTTACTATAAGTATCCGCCATATAACGATCTTAATAAACAAATTTATTGAGGATAGGCTGAGCCTGTCAAAAACATCCTGTTTCCGGCAATAATTTGCGCACGAGAGGATGGCGCCATGATCTACAACTTCGACGAAATCATCGATCGCACCGGCACCAACGCGGTGAGCACCGACGGCTTCCGGGACTACATCTTCCATGCGGCCGACATGGAATTCCCGTACAAGGACGCGGACCTGGTGCGCATGTGGGTCGCGGACATGGAGTTCGCCACCGCGCCGGAGATCATCGACGGGATCAAGGCCCGCCTGGACCGGCGCATCTTCGGCTACACGAGGGTCTTCGACCCGGCCTACTTCGAGGCCTTCGCCGCCTGGACCCGGAAGCACTACGACTGGAGCCCCAGGAAGGAGGACCTGACGACCTCGCCGGGGGTCATCCCGGCCCTGTACGAGCTGACCGGGCTCCTCTGCAGGTCCGGCGAGAAGGTCCTCATCGTCACCCCCTCCTACGCCTACTTCAAGTACGCGGCCGACTACAACCACCTGGAAGTGGTCACCTCGGGCCTGCTGGAGCAGGACGGCCACTACACCCTGGACTATGACGGCCTGGACCGGCTGGCCCGGGACGGGAAGGTCACCCTCTGCATCTTCTGCAACCCCCACAACCCCACCGGGCGGGTGTGGACGCCGGCGGAACTGGCCCGGTTCGGCGAGATCTGCCTGAAGCACGGCCTGTGGATCATCTCCGACGAGGTGCACTGCGACCTGCTCCGCAACGGCTACCGGCACACCCCGCTGGCCAAGGTGTTTCCGGAGTCGGACCGGATCATCACCTGCATGGCCCCCAGCAAGACGTTCAACCTGGCGGGAATCATGTTCTCCAACGTGATGATCCCCGACCGGGACCTGATGGCCCGATGGACGGAGCGCCACTACCCCCTGGAGAATCCCCTGAGCATCGCGGCGGTGCAGGCCGCCTACACCCACGGCTACGAATGGCTCCGGCAGCTGAAGAACTACCTGGATGCGAATTTCGAGCTGACCCGGGATTTCCTCGCGGCCCGCCTGCCCAGGTGCGTGTTCCGGATCTCCGAGGCGACCTACCTGGCCTGGTTGAACATCAAAGCCTATCTGCCCCAGGAACAGGACCTGCCCCTGTTCTTCGCCAACCATGCCGGCGTCCTGCTGGAAGGCGGGGACATGTTCGTCGCCAACTCGGACGGCTACATCCGCCTGAACCTGGCCTGTCCGAGATCGGTCCTGAAGCGGGGCCTGGAGAGGATCGCCCAGGCCCTGGAAGGCCGCTGAGGTCCTGTCGACCGACCCGGCGCCTGGCTTGCTTGGCCGTTTGGGCAGGGCCCGGGATGGACCCCGGGGCCACCGGGAAACTAATCGTTAATTCGGGACATCTCCAAGGCGTCACCCGGCCTGGAACCGGATCGGGAACGGGGGGAGGTGGGCCGTGAACCGCGCACGCATTGGATGGTCTGCTGGATTTCTCCTGGTCCTGGCGATCCTTGGGACCGGGTGCGACCGGGACAAGGACCGGATCATGATCGGCGGCGTGGCTCCCCTCACCGGAGATGGGGCCTCGTTCGGCCTGTTCGCTCGACGGGGGTTCGAACTGGCCGTGGAGGAGTGCAACCACAGGGGCGGCGTGCTGGGCAAGCCGGTGAAGCTCATCGTCGTGGACGACAAGGGGGATCCCGCCGAGGGCGCCGCGGCGGTCACCCGGCTGATCCAGCAGCGGAAGGTCGTGGGGATCGTGGGCCCCGCCATGAGCCGGGTCTCCCTCGCGGGCGCCCCCTTCGCCCAGGCGGCCGGGGTTCCCCTGGTCGCCTCGGCCGCCACCAACGCCCGGGTCACCCAGGTGGGCGACTTCATCTTCCGGGCGTGCCCGGTCGACTCGTTCCAGGGCGCCGCGGGAGCGCGGTTCGCCTTCCAGGACCTGAACGCCCGCAATGCCGCCTGCCTGTTCGAACTGGGCAGCGAATACCATCAGGGGATCTCCGAGGTGTTCAGGGTCCATTTCACCAGGCTGGGAGGCCGCGTGGCCGCCTTTGCGGGCCATGCGCCCGGCGTCAGGGATTTCCGGCCGCAACTCGCCAGGATCATCCGGACGGCGCCGGACCTCATCTATGCGCCGGACTTCTATGGGGACGGCGCGCTGATCGTGGAGCAGGCCCGGGAGCTCGGTTTCCGGGGGCCCATCCTGGGCGCGGACGGCTGGGATTCGCCCAAGCTCATGGAACTGGGCGGGCGCCGCATGGAGAACACGTTCTTCACCACCTTCTTCTCCCACGAGAATCCCAGCCCCCGGGTCCAGGCCTTCGTCAAGGACTATTCGGCCAAGTTCGGTTCCCTTCCGGACGGCCATGCCGCGATGGGATACGAGGCCGCGGCCATCCTGCTGGACGGTATCAGCCGGGCGGGCAGCACCGAAGGCCGCGCCATCCGGGACGCCCTGGCCAGGACCGACCTGCAGCTGGTGACCGGCCGCGTCACCTTCGATGCCAACCGCAACCCGGTGAAGCCAGTGGTCATCCTCGAGGTCAAGGGAGGCCGGCCGGCGTTCCGGGCGATCCTGGATCCGGGGCCTACGGCCAGCGAGCAGCCCAGAAGCAGTCCATAGACCAGCTCCAGCGCGCCGGTCGCCCGGAGCGCCGCGATCAGCGCGGTCCCGACGGCCCCGCCCTGCACCCGCCGGCAGAGCCGGAACGTCCCGGGCAGCACCAGGAACGTCAAGGCCGCCCAGGGGCGGGCCAGGACCACCGGCACCAGGGCGAGCCAGGCCACCCCGAGCAGCGCCATGTAGAGCCTCCGCGTCCGGCGGTCCCCCAGGCGCACGGCCAGGGTGCGCTTGCCCGCCGCCGCGTCCTTGGGCAGGTCCCGCAGGTTGTTCACCACGAGGATGGCGCAGGTGAAGGCGCCCACGCCGGTCGCCGCGCAGAGGGCCGCGAGGGAGATCCGCCCGGCCTGGACGTAGGTCGTCCCCAGGACTGCCACCAGGCCGAAGTAGATGAAGACGAACACCTCCCCCAGGCCCCGGTAGCCGTACGGGCGGCGCCCGCCCGTGTAGAACCACGCCGCGGCGATGCAGGTGGCCCCGACCGCCGCCAGCCACCATTGCCCGCACAGGGCCACCAGGGCGATCCCGGCCGCCGCCGCCACGGCGAAGGCCGCCACGGCCGCGGCCCGGACCCGCGCGGGAGGCGCCGAGCCGGATCCGGTGAGGCGGAACGGGCCGACCCGGTCCCGGTCGATGCCCCGGATGCCGTCCGAGTAGTCGTTGGCGAAATTCACGCCCACCTGCAGGGCCAGGGAAACCACCAGGGCCAGCCCGCCCCGCGCGGCATCCGCCCCGTGCAGGGCGGCCGCGGCCCCCGTCCCGGCCGCGACGGGCGCCACGGCCGCCGGCAAGGTCCAAGGCCGGGCCCCGGAGATCCACTGCTGCAAGGTGGCCATCAAGCAACCATTCTAATCAAGGTCCTGGCCCAGCCGCGCGTTCAGCCGGAGGTCTTGCGGGAGCGGGCGTCGGCGCACTTCTGGCCCCAGGCGGGGCTGAACGGATCGAACCGGCCGAACCGGGCCGGGTCGTGGGGCTCCAGGTCGAAGGACCGGGCCGAGCCGGTGACCACCTGGGCCAGGGCCCGGCCCAGGCCGCCGGCCATGGCCACGCCGCCGCCGCTGCAGCCGGCGCCCGAATAGAGCCCGGCGATCCCGGGCAGGGGGCCGATGGCGGTGAGGCCGTCCGGCACGTACATGGAGTAGCCGGAGATGTAATGGGCGATCGGCGCTTCTTCAAAGCCGGGGTAGAAGGGGGTGAACGCCGGGGCACCCTCCTCCAGGCCGGCCCAGCCGTCCGGGTCTCCGGCCACCACGTGGCCCTGGAGGTCTTCAGGCAGGCGGCGCGGGTCCGCGTAGCGCCCCTGGGCCTCCCGGAACCCGAACAGCAGCCCGCCCCCTTCGGGCCGGGTGTAGGCCTTGGCGTCGGGCAGGACCAGGAACGGCATGTCGTCCGGATACACTTCGGCCGGAGCGGTGATCCAGGTACCTGGCTGCGCACCGGGGCCATGGGGATGGCGGCCCCCAGCGGCCTGGCCAGAAGGTTGGCCCAGGCTCCGGCGGCGTCGATCACCACCGGCGCGCCCACCACGTCCGGTCCGGACCGCACCCCGGTCACCCGCCCGTGGGCCGCCAGGATCTGGTGCACGGGCCGGTGCTCCAGCAGCGTCGCCCCGCGCTGGCGGGCGGCGCGGGCATAGCCCGCGGCCAGGGCATAGCCGTCCATGAAGGCATCGGCGGGCGTGAACAGGGCCTGTTCGTTCCCGCCCAGGCGGATCCACGGCAAGCGGTCCCGCACCTGGTCCGGCGTCAGCGGCACCACCGTCTCCCCCAGGCCCTCGGCCACTTCGAGCATGGCCAGATGGCCGGCCCGGGCCGCCCCGGAAGCGGCCAGGTGGATGCTGCCGGTCCGGCGCAGGCCCAGGGACGCCCCGGTCTCCCCTTCCAGCTGGTGGATATCCGCGTAGGTCGCTCGCACCAGCTGCACCAGCCCGGCCCGGGACCGGAGCCGGGTGAGCAGTCCTGCCGCCCGGCTGGTGGAGGCCTGGGCCAGGCCGCGCCGCTCCAGGAGCAGCGGCTTCAGCCCGGAAGCGGCCAGGTGATAGGCGAAGGCGCAGCCCAGCACCCCGCCGCCGATGATCACCGCGTCCGCGGAAGCGGGGAGCCGGGTCGGGGTGCTCCGGGAGGGCACGGGAACCGCCACGTTGTCCATGGCCGAAGGCTAGCGGAGCGAAGTGCCGGGGCGGTGATATTCCCGTTGCCGGAGTGTCACGGCTCCTGGACGGCCTGGGCGTTGGTTTCGGCAAGTCGTCCAGGTTCCGGAGGCCCGGAAACCTTTGACCTGAATTACTCATATATGCCTTGGACCCGAGTCATGCGGGAGTCCCAAACCAGCTCTTCGTCGGGAGAAGCCATGCGGTCTGGCCCGGAAAGCCGAAAGAACCTCCCCGTCACGGTCACCCTTGGCCTCCTGCTGGGCGCCAGCCAGGCCTTCGCCGGGCCCTTCGCCCGGAAGCCAGCGGACTCGGGTCCCTCCTGGCCGGTCCGGCTCATGGTGTGGGCCCTGGCCCTGGGCAGCGCGCTGCCGGCGGCGGGAGCGGATGCCCAGGGTCCTGACCTCCCGGACGGCCGCGGCTGGCTTGCCGGCCCCTGCCCGCCCGATGCCTGGGAAGCGCCGGCGCTCCCCCCGGCGCCGGTCATCGCCCCGGCCCCGCTTCCCCACGCGCCGTTCCCCAGGTCTACACGGTTCACCCTCTCGAACCCCTCCAGGACCCCCTGGTTCATCAAGTCAGGCGCCTCGCTCATGGACCTTGCCTACCGGGTCAACCAGGACGAACCGATCCAGGTCCGGTCCGCGGACCGGTGGCAGGCGGAGATCCCTGCCGGGGCCACCTTCACCCTGGAAGTGGCCGATCCGCAGGGGCCGGGCGGGTGGGTCACGTTCGACCTCCTCCAGGACCGGGGCCTGCCGATGACGGTGGAAGTGGCCCTCGGACACATGGGTTGAGCGCCCTGATCGGGAGCAGCCATGTGGGCAGGCCCCAGGACCGCCAAGCGCCCGTTGACCATCCTGGTCCTGGGGCTGGTGCTGGCCTCCGCCCAGGCCTCCGCCCACCGCCCGGCCCGGGGGCCGCGCCCAGGGCCCAGCCTGCCGCTGCAGCAAGCCCGTGAGGCGCAGGCCCACCAGAACCGAGTGAACCAACGTGCTGGGAAGGGGCGGACCCGGGGCCCGGCCCAGGGGTGGAAGGGACCGGAGGCGGAGGGGGGCCAGGCGAGCGTGCCATGGCCGCCCCCGGCGGTCCTGGATGCCGGGATGGCTGGTCCGCCCCCCGCGGCCTTCCCCCGGCGCCCTTCGGGGAGCCTGGGGCCCGGGCGTCCCGGACCCGGCAGGTATCTGGAATTCCTGCTGATGGTCATGGCCTTGCTGGACGTGGTGTCGGGTGTGGGAGCGGAGGTGTTCCCCGCCGGGGCCCCGTTGCCGGAACCCAGCCTGGACCTTCACGCCTGGTCGCCCGCCATGGATCCGTTCCCGGCCCGGGGCTCGCCTGCGCCTTCCCCGGCTCCCGCCGCCGCCCCGGCCGCGCTTGCCGCCCGGGCCTCCGGGCCGGATTTCTCCTTGGCGCTGAAGGCTCATGCGGATGATGTGGCCCACCAGATGGCCCGCTTCAACCAGACCCTGGCCCGGACGTTGGCCTGGCTCCCGGACCAGCCCGGAGGCGGGCCCCCGCCGCTGCCAGCCGGCCTGCCGCCTCCTCCTCCCCCACCCCCAATCGTCTCCGGCACCCGCCCGCCCGTCGATCTGACCCAAGCCCTGCAGGGCGTCTGGAACGCCTCGTCGGCCAGCCGGGACGAGTCGGCACCGGCGGTCGTGGCCAGCCTGCGTTCCAGCCTGACGCCCTTCCAGCAATGGCTCGCCCAGCAGTTGGAGCAGGCCCGCGCCAGCGCGGACAGCGCGTCCGGGGAAGGCGGGCCGCCCCCCCGCAGGCCGCCATGGCCAACCACCTGGCGGCCATGGCGGGGCTCACGGCCGGCCTGACGGCGGCGGCCGACGGCTACCTGGACGCGGCCCTGGGCCCGGCGGAAGCGAGCGCCGTGTTCAACCTGGCCGCCAACGCGCTGCTCACCATCACCAACAGCATGCGAGTGGCGGTCCAGGCCCAGTTCCTGGGCACGTACGGCGCTCCCCTGGTGCCGGAGCCTGGGCGGCTCCAGGGTGCCGGGGGTGCCCGCAACGGGTCCCAGGCGGCCGGCAACGGCACCGACGGGTCCGCGGCCGCCCGGGAGGCCTGTTGCCGGTATGCCGACCTCATGGCCCAGACGGGCATCCAGCGGGTCCAGGCCGCCTCCGGAGCCCTCAACGTGGCCGCCTACGTCACGGCGTTCCAGGCCGGCGTCCAGCGCATGGGTTTCGACCTGGCCGCGGTGGCCAACACCACCGCCCCCGCCTTGGCCTTGCTGGCCGCCACGGACGCGGCGAGCCTGACCCTCGCCGGACTGGGGGGCTCGGTCCTGGAGCCGGCACCCGGAGCGGTCCCGCCCGGGTGGTTCCCCGGCTCCGGGATCGGCCTGGACCCGGCTGTGTGGAGCAATACCCGTGCAGCCATGGCTTCCCGGTGCGGCACCAGCCAGTGCCGCCAGCCCGTCACCCAGGCCAGGATCCGCATCGTCCGGCAGAACCTGGGCGCCTCGGCGGTGAACCTGGTGGGATACGTCCTGTTCGCGGTGGCGGTGGAACTGTCTCTGGCCATGGACCCTGCCCGGGCCCACCCGATCACCCTCCCGGCTCCGGCTCCGGGCCAGCCCATGGTCTGGGCGGAACCCTTCATGGAGCACTTCCAGGCCCAAGCCCAGGAGATCCTGCCGGGACCAGGCCTGGCCTCCCTCCTCGGCGCGGTGCCCGGCCCTTCGGCAACGGAGGCCGCCGCCTTTGCCGGCATCGGGCCCGGAACGGCGGATGCCCAGGCATTGCCCTCGGTCCTCCAGACCCTGGCCCAGACCATCCAGGACCAGTACCTGGCCGTCCCTGGCCAGCATGGCCCCGGGCTCCGCCTTGCCCACGGCCACCCTGGCCGGCATGCTGTCCGGCCTGTACCGCCTGTGCGCGGCGGGCCTGGAGCGGGGTCCGGCCGCCAAAGCCGCCCCGCCTTCCGCGCCCCAGCCCGATTGGCAGTTCTACGGCAATCTGACGACCCTGGCCAAGTACGCGGCGGCCGCCACCGACGGCTACCGGGCGGGAGCCGTCGATCCTCAGACCGCGTCGACCCTGCTGCGTTCAGTCACGGACGCCCTGGCGGTCCTGTTCTACGGCTGGTCCATCGAATCTTCCGCCGTGCCCATCGAGATCGCCGCACTCTACAACCGGGGCATCATCGCGCCGCTCACCCGCGCCCGGGCCGAGGCCCTCGGGCTGGATGCGCCTCCCGGCGCCGGTACGAAGCGATGCCTGGACGCCTGCGGCGTCCACCAGCGCGGGCTCCAGGCCACCGCCGACACCATCGCCGTCAGCGCCACCCAGAACTTCCTGGCGGCCTACATCGAGGCCGTGACGGGGTCTTTCATCAGCGATGCGCTGGCCATCGCCGGCGTGGTCCGGACGGCGGCCGCGGCCGGCCACGGCACCGCCAGCCCGACCCGGACCCCGGGCCGGCGGCTGCTCCAGGAAGGCCTGGGCCTTGCCGGAGGCCCGGGGCCGTCCGCGGCCGCGCACCAGGCCACCCTGGCCGCCTTGTACCTGGGCCCTTCGCCGACCCCGGCCAGCCCCGCGCCGACGCCGGTGCCGCCCCTGGATGCGGTGTGCCCCGACGGCGCCTGCGACCTCTCCTGGAGCCGGCAACTGGTGGGGCTGTCCCAGATGAGCAAGAACGCGGCCGACCTGACCCTGATGGCCTACAGCCTGGACCTGGTGATCGCCGGCCTGCGCATCGCCATCGCGGCGGAGGCGGGCCATTGAGCGGGTTCACTGCCCCCGGAGCGCGCCCGGCCTCCACCTGCGGGCCGCCGTGAGCGCTTCCGCCAGGCTGGCCCGCTGGCCTTCGCTGAAGGTGCGCACCTGCGGGGCCGCGGGCATGGGCTCCCCGCCCCTGGCCGCCGGCGCCGCCTGGGGCCGCTCCGGCTCGGCCACCGCGCGCTCCAGGACGATCAGCCGGTGCCGGGCCCGGGAGTAGGCGGTGTACGCCAGGCGCGGGCCGTCCGGATGGGGGTAGGCCGGGGCCAGGTAGATGACCACGTCCGCTTCCAGGCCCTTGAAGGCGTGCACGGTGCCCATGCGCAGGTGCCCGGCCTTCTCCTCCTCCCACCAGTCGGCCACCGCGTTGAGGGTCCAGGGCCCCAGCTTCTCCCCGTCCCGCAGCCCCAGCGTCTCCGGGCGGTGGGGCGCCAGGACCAGCACCTGCTCCGGCCGCAGGCCGTCCTCCCACAGCTGCACCAGCACCTCGTCCAGGTCCTTGCGCCAGGTCCCGGGGCCGCTCCGGCGGAACTGCACCGCGCCGTCGTCGTCCACCCCTTCCGGGGCCTGCCAGCCGCAGGCCGGGAAGACCCGGCAGGCCGCTCTGCGGATGGCCGGGTGCTGGCGCAGGTTCAGGTCCAGGCGCCAGGGCTGGCCCAGGGTGTGCCGGCCTTCCCGGTACAGGCTCTGGGCCGGGTCCTCCAGCAGCAGCACCGGCGCGCCCTCCGGGTCGCGCAGCAGGGCCAGCAGCGGGCGCACCCAGGCCGGGTCCAGGTCCTGGGCCTCGTCCACCACCAGGGCGTCCCAGTGCTCGGCCCCCGGGGGGCGCCCCTGGGCCAGCAGCGCGTTCAGGGCCTCCGGCACCTCCTCGTTGAAGAACCGCCCCGGGTCCTGGCACGCCGGCAGCCGCTTGGCGTCCCGCAGCAGGTTCACCGCCAGGTCGTGGTAGGTGCTCACCACCGCCCGGCCGCCCCGGATCAGGTCGTCCAGCACGCTCTGGGTGGCGTAGGTGAGGGCCCTGTTGAAGGCCACCACCAGCACCCGCCGCCCCTCGGAGGCCATCAGCCGCACCACCTGCCGCGCCACCAGGGACTTGCCGGAGCCCGGCCCGCCGCACAGGTGGTAGCGCCCATAGCTGAAGTTCTGGGACAGGTTGTCCAGCAGCATGCGCACCGCCTCGTCCTGCAGCCGGCCCTCCGCCTCCAGCACCTCCGCCAGGGAGGGCGGGGGCAGCAGGGCCGGGACCAGCACCTCGATCAGCCGGCGCCGCATCTCCGGGTCCACCTGGTGGCGCCCGGCCTCCGGGCGCTGGCGCCACTCCTCCCAGGGCGCCCCCCCGGTCACCGCCTCCCGCAGGGCCAGCAGGGGATGGCGCAGCTTCTCCCGGGTGAGGATCCGGCAGGCCGGCAGGTCCGGCCCCAGGCCCCGCCCTTCCCGCAGCACCAGGGCCGGCAGCGCCAGCACCCGGGTGATCTCCGGCACGTGGGCCAGCCCCGCCCGGCGCAGCAGGTGCAGCAGGGCGTACTGCTGGGCCTGGAGCTGCTCCCCGGGCGTCTCCTCCAGGCGCTCCTCGCGCCCGTTGTCGTGGCGGCGGATCCAATGGTCCCCCCGGGGCTCCACCCCGCGCCCCTTCACCTCCACGATCACCAGCCCCAGGTCCGGGTGCACCACCAGGAAATCCAGCTCCCGGTCCCGGTTGGCCTCCGGGTCCAGGATGCGCAGGCGGGCGAGCACGTGGGTGTCCGGGGGCAGGGTGCGCAGGGCCGACAGCACCTCCTGCTCGCTGTGCAGGTGGGGCGGGATGCGGGGAGGGTCCGGGTGGACGTGGGGCACGGAGGGAGGCCTGGACTGGGGGGTGCTTCCAGTTTCGCCGGAACCGGGGCCGGATGGAACCCTTACCGGTCCCCAGGCCGGGCCGGGCTTCTCGCCGCCAGATGGCGGGCCAAGCCGGAATTCCGGCCCAGGGCGCGATCCGCGGCGCGTACCACGAGGTTTTGGCTGCCCAGCAAGGTGACGGAGGCTTTGGCCCTGGTCAGGGCGGTGTAGAGAATTTCCCGGGTGAGGAACCCGCTGTCTTCCTTGGGCAGGACGATGGCCACCCGGGAAAACTCGGATCCCTGGGCCTTGTGCACGGTGAGGGCATAGCCGAGTTCCAGGGCGTCCAGGATCGGTCCGACGGCATGGACGGAATATCCCCCGTCCGCGCTGGGGAAGACCGCCTCGAGCCGGGCGGGCCCGTCCTCGCGGCTCACTTTCAGGGCCAGCCCCTGGTCGCCGTTGTAGATCCCCCGCCGGTGATCATTGCGGGTCATCATGACCGGCTCGCCCAGGGATACGGAAAGGGCGTAGGTCAGCTTGCGGTCCCGCACGGCGCTCACCTGGGCGTGCAGGAAGTCGTTGATGGAGTCCGAGCCCCGCAGGCCGGGCGCGGTCTTGAGGGGGCACAGGATGCGCGCCTGGGCGGCGTGGGCGAACAGGGCATCCAGGCGGGTGCGGGAATCCGCGTCCCATTGGCCGTCGTGCTGGACGTGCACGTGCTGGATGCGGGAGAGGAAATCGGGGCAGGCGGGGTGGTGCTCGATTTCCCGGTTGAGCCAATCCAGGAGGAATTGGCCCAGTCCGGCGTCGGTGGGCTCGAACTGGTCGACGCCGGAGCTCGTCGCGCCGGCAGGGTAGGGGAGGATCGGGTCCGGTTCCTCGAACAGGCCCTGCGGGAGATTTTCGGCGATTTTCCGGGCGGCGGTGAGGATGGCCTGGCCGGCCTGGCCCACGCGGTAGTTGGTGGCGAGGCGGACCACGCAGTGGGGGAGGGCGGTGATGAGGTCGTGGAAGACGTTGCCGGTCTCCACGGAGGGGAGCTGGTCCGCATCGCCCAGGAGGACCAGCCTGGCGCCCGGCGGCAGGGCGCGCAGGAGGCGGTCCATGAGCAGGAGGTCGACCATGCTTGATTCGTCGATGATGGCCAGGTCGGCGGCCAGGGGGTTCTCTTCGTGGTGGCGCCAGGTCTCGCCGGCGGGGTTGTAGCCCAGGAGGCGGTGGAGGGTGCGGGGGAGGCAGGCGGGGTCGCGCAGAGGCCGGTCTTCGGGGGCCTCGGGGACCTGGGCGAGGGCCTCCTGGATGGAGCTGCGCATGCGGTTGGCGGCCTTGCCGGTGGGAGCGGCGAGGGCCACCCTGGGGGCCGGGCCGGGCTGACGCAGGGCGGCGCGCAGGATGGCCACCACGATGGAGGTCTTGCCGGTGCCGGGGCCGCCGGTGATGAGGGTCAGGGGGCGGGCGAGGGCCATCTGCACAGCCTGGACCTGCCCGGGGTTGAGGGTCCTGGGGGTGGTGAGGACGTCCGCGGGGATGGGCGGGGCCGGGTCGGCGGGGTTTTGCGCGCGGGCGGCCATGGCGGCGGCCAGACGGGTTTCGGCACGGTGCACCCGCTCGGAGGTGAGGGTGCCGTGGTCGCGGATGAGGGGCTTCCGCTCGCCGGGAGCGCCCAGGATGGGGGCCATGGCAGGGGTGTCCAGGTGGGCCAGGAGGGCGTCGGGATCGGCGTGGAAGGGTTCCGCCAGGCTCTCGAAAATGGCCCGGCCCGGGCCCTCCAGGGGCAGGCCGGAGTGGCCCTGGGCCTGGGCGGCGAGCACCAGCAGGCAGATGAGGAGGGTGCGGTGGCGGGACTCCGGGGTCTGGCGTTCGGCGGCGAAGGAGGCCAGGCTTTCGGCCAGGGGCAGCAGGGCCGGGTCCAGGGACAGGGTCTCCAGGGCCCTGTCCCAGCCGTCCGGATGCTGCCGGAAGGGGTCAGTCCACATGGATGTCCTCCTCCCGGCCTTCCGTCAAGGCCCGGGACCAGGCTTGCACCTGGGCCCAGGCGGGGCGCAGGGCGGTCTGGCCGCCTTCGGGGAGGCCGCGCAGGAACACGTAGAGGCCGCCGCCGAAGCGGGCTTCGTAGGCGGGCTCATCCGCGATGTCCAGGAAGGCGCAGGCGGCCAGGGTGTAGATGGCGAACTGGAGGGCATAGTGGGTGCGCAGGGTCCCGGTGCAATCCCCGGGGTGGTAGCGGGGGAGGACGTTGCTCTTCCAGTCCAGGAAATAAGTGCGGCCCTGCCATTCGAACAGCAGGTCGATGGCGCCTTCCAGGTAGTGGGGGCCCCGGGGGCGGTGCATGAGGAAGCCGGTCTCCCGCAGGAGGCGGGTCAGGGCGCCCAGTTCGGGGAGGACGCCGCCGCCGGGAAGGTCGAAGGGGGTGCGCAGAGCGTGCCAGGCCAGCAGGGCCGCGGGGTCCCGGTGGCGGGGGGCGAGGCCGGCGGCGGCCAGGGCGGTGTCCAGGGCCCGGGCCACCTCCGGGCGGCGCTGCCAGGCTTCGCGGGTCTGCGCTTCCAGGGCGCTGGCATGGGGGACGGATTCCAGGATGGCGTGCAGGCAGATTCCGGTGGCGGAGCCGCCGGGGAGGGCCAGGCGCATGGCTGCGGCGGGGGGGTGGTCCTCGGGGTCGGCCGGGGCGTGCTCGTGCAGGTCCCGGGAGAGGCTGGTGTAGGACTCGTACCGGGGGGGCTCGGCGGCCTGGGCGAGGCGGGCCAGGCGGGCGGGATCGGGGAGGGGCGGAAGGGGGAGGTCCGGTCCGGGGGGGCGCAAAGGCGTGAGGGAGGGTGGCGGCGCGGCGGGGGGGCCGGCCACCTGGAACAGGTCCGGGTCCGCCTGGGGGAGCAGGGCGCGCAGCCGGCGGTTGACGGTGCCGTAGGCGCCCAGGGGGTCGCCGGTGGCCTTGTGGAAGATGCCCTTGGCCATCACGCCGGCGGCGGCGGCCTGGAACACGGGCAGGATCAGCTGCGCCCGGGCCCGGGTGAGGGCCACGTACAGCAGGCGTTGATCCTCCTCTTCGGCGGCCTGGTCCACCCTCGCGGCCAGGGCCGGGGAGGGCTTGTCGCCCAGCCAGTAGCGGCGCTTTCCGTCCAGGGTGAAGCGGTGCACCGGGGCATCGCTCTTCCGGGACCAGCCTCCGAACAGGACCACCACCTTGGCTTCCAGGCCCTTGGACTTGTGCATGGTGAGGATCTGCACGGCGGAGCGGTCGGTCTGGACCCGGTGCACGTCGGTATCCTCGCCGGGCAGGGAGGCGCGGCCCTCGATGCAGTCGGCCAGGAACGCCACGGCGGCCTCGAAGCCGCCCTGGCGGGTGGTGCACTGCTCCAGCATGAACTCGGTGAGCTGCAGCCAGACGCCCGCGGCCCGGTCGTCGCCGCGGGTGCGCAGGAGCCGGCGCAGCAGGCCGCCGTCCACCAGCTCCCGGGCAGGCGCGTACACGTAGTCGCGGCGCCAACATAACAC
>CAWFOJ010000163.1:0-17245 GCA_963816585.1 uncultured Holophagaceae bacterium
GTGAGGTGCCGAGGCAGTCCGCCCACCTCCTTGGCCAGCACCGCCTGGACACGATCCGCGAGATGCGGCTTGTACAGCATCAGGGCACATCCCGGTGCGAACACACACTGCATCTCAGCCTCCTGATTCCATGCGGCCATTGTTCCCGGGCGCCTCCGGCTCCCGCCGCCACCCCTTCCGGTCGAGCGATGCAGGGCGGTTCACGGCTGCTCCAGGGAGGCCCACAGGTGCATGACGGCATAGGCGCGCCATGGGCGCCAAGCCTCTCCCCTGGCGGTGAGTTCCGCCACCGAGAGTCCTGGCAGGGCCGTGCGCATGCCGTGGTCCGTGGGCAGGAAGGCATCGGGCCACGCGCCGGGCCAGCCGCAGGCTGGCATCCATCGGCGCACTTCCCGGGGCCAGTTCCGGACGGCAGCGCAGGCAGGGACGGAAGCCTTGCGATTCGGCCGCGGCGGCATTCGTGAAGAAGGCGCAGTGCTCGAAGCGGGGCATCCTCACGCGGCACACGGGGCGGCAGTAGATTCCCGTGGTGGAAACCCCGACGAAGAAGCGTCCGTCGAATCGGGCATCGCGGCTGGCGAAGGCCTGGTAGAGGTGGTGGACATCCATGGTCACGTCTCGAGTCTGAGGCGCCCATGCGTTCCTGTCTCGCCGTTTTCGGACATGGAATTCGCTCCGTACGGTTCGGGGGGTGTTGCCTGCCCGGCCGACGTTGGTTCCGTCGGCCAAGGATCGCCCAGCGATCCGCGGACGAGTACCGGCGCGGGATGGCGGGACCCGGGCCTTCAGAAGGCCAGCCCGCTCACGTCCCCCGCCACCAGCTGGCGCGGGCCCTGGGCGGTGTTCACTTCCAGGCGGCCATCAGGCAGCCAGCCGGCGCAGAGGCCCTCCCCCTCCTCCCAGCGGATCCGGTCGCCGGCCTCCGGCCAGCGGAACAGCGGCTCCCGGTGCACCGACAGGTCCGCCCAGGCGTCCAGGATCTCCCGGGCCAGGATCCCGGGCTCCGGAAGGACGGCCGGGGGCGCGAGCAGGTCCGCCAGGCTCGCCGGCGGGATGGGCCGCCCGGGGATGGCCGGGGCGCTGGCCAGGTTCACGCCCACGCCCAGCAGAACGTGGCCGTTCCGGATCTGGCCGATGATGCCCCCGAGCTTGACCAGGCGCCCCTGCCGCCACGCCACCAGGTCGTTGGGCCACTTGAGGCCCAGAGGCGCGCCCCAGGGCTCCAGGGCCTCGGCCACCGCGCCCATGGCCCGCTGCAGGACCAGCCCCGGAGGGACCGGCGGCGCCGGCAAGCGGGCAGAAAGCCACAAGCCGGCGCCGGGGGCGCTTTCCCAGCGGTTGCCCCGCTGGCCGCGTCCCGCCAGTTGCTCGCCCGCCAGCGCCGCGCAGACGCCCAGTTCCGGATGACGCTCCAGGAAGGCCTGGGTGGAATCGATCCGGCCCAGGCGGATCAGGGTAATCATTTCCGGTTCATCTGCCACAGGATCCGCAGCCCCTCCAGGGTCAGGTCCCGGGCGACGTGCTGGATGTAGCGGCTGCCGGGGGAGATCACCCGGGCCAGGCCGCCGGTGGCGATCACCTGGGAGCCGGGGTGGGTCTCCAGGAGCCGGGCCAGGATGCCGTCCACCAGGCCCACGTAGCCGAAGTAGAGGCCCGACTGCATGGCCTGGACGGTGTTCTTGCCCACCAGCCGGGCCGGGTTCGGTGATCTCCACCCGGGGCAGGCGCGAGGCCCGCTGGAACAGGGCCTCGGCAGCTGATGCCGATGCCGGGGCTGATGATCCCGCCCAGGTACTCGCACCCGCGCGCTCACCACGTCGAAGGTGGTGGCGGTGCCGAAATCCACGGCGATCAGGGGAACGCCGAACAGCTCGATGCCGGCCACGGCGTTGACGATCCGGTCCGCCCCCAGTTCCTCGGGGTTGTCCAGGAGGATCTTCAGCCCGGTGGTGATGTGGTGGCCGATCCAGAACGGCTCGGCATGGAAGTACACCCGCAGCCAGCGCTCCAGCACCGGGTTCAGGGGCGGCACCACGCTGGAGATGACCACCTGCCCGATGTCCTGGGCCCCGATGCCCCGCTGGGCCAGCATGCCCAGGCTGGTGAGGCCGTACTCGTCCGAGGTGCGCTCCCGGCTGGTGGCCATGCGCCAGGACGCCAGGAGCGGCGAGCGCGGCCCCTGGGACGGGTCGAACAGGCCCATCACCACGTTGGTGTTGCCCACATCCAAGGCCAGCAGAAGGCTCATCCGGGACTCCGCAAGACAGTTGCCACCAGCATGGCGGGCGCCGGCAGCAAGTTCAATCTCCGCCCGCCGGGCCGGCCTTGCAAAAACTTTTGCACCCGTCCCCTGACCCAAGCCGGATTCCTGGGTCTAATTGAACACACCGATCCAGTTCCCCCGGCGCCCAGAGGCCGGCCCAACTGCAACCTTTTTCCTGCCCATGGAGGCTACCATGTCCGCCATCCGCAAGACCGCCGCCCTCCTCGCCGCCCTCCTGGTCTCCGGCGCGGCCTGGGCCGGCCAGAGCCAGTGGCAGAAGAACCATCCCCGCCGGACCGAGGTGAACAAGCGCCTGGACAACCAGAGCAAGCGCATCAACCAGGGCGTCCAGAACGGGACCCTCAGCAAGGGCCAGGCCCGCCAGCTGCGCCAGAACGACAAAGGGGTCCGCCAGGAGGAGCGCGACATGGCCGCCCAGAACGGCGGGCACATCACCAAGCAGGAACAGCGCACCCTGAACGCCCAGGAGAACCAGAACAGCCGCAAGATCTACCAGGAAAAGCACCCCCAGACGGCCCCCTGAGCCGATCCTTCCGGCCGTTTCCGGCGGCGGCCCCGGCGGCCGCCGCCGGTGGCGTCGCCAGGATCAGGGCCTGGCCGTCACGGCCGGTCCAGGTCGACGGTCACGACGTCCGGCTTGCGATGGAACGCCAGGGGCGGAGCCCCGTCCTCCTGGAACACCAGGACGTAGCCGTCGATGTAGATCCGGTCGCCGAAGATCAGGGGCGCGGGCTTCTCCAGCCTGGCGGCGTTCACCCGGGTGCCGTTGCGCCCGTGGTTGGCCACCTCCCAGCCTCGCCCCACCGCCCGGATCACCGCGTGCAACCGGGACACTTCCGGAACCGGGAGGGAGACTTGGCAGTCGCCCCCCCGCCCGATCCGGATCTCCGGCTCCGTGATCTCCACCTGGAGGGTCAATTCGTGGTCCTTGTAGATATCCAGCCTGGGCATGGGCAGGCACCTCTGGGGCCGCGCCCATTCTAGCGCCGAAACGGCCGGGCGTCCCGGCATGTGAACCGTCCGGGTCAACTGGCCTGGGCCTTCTCCAGGGCGGTCTGGGCGGCCTCCCATTCGGCCATGGCGTAGGCCAGTTCAGTCTCCAGGGCCTTCTGCCGGTCCAGCTTGGCGCCGAAGGCTTGCCAGTCGGCGGGATCCTGGGCGGCCAGTTCCTTGGCCAGGGCGCCGAGCTGCTGCTCCAGCCCGGTGACTCCCGCCTCGGCCTCCTGGACTTTGCGTTCCCAGCGGCGGATGGTCTTCTGCTTGTCCCGGTCGATGGGCTGGGCCTTGGGGGCCGGACCCTCGGCTTCGCTTTTGGCGGGTGCGTGGCTGGGCCGTCCCTTGCCGGCGCCCTTGCCCTGGGCCGGGCGTTCCGGGGCCGGGGCGGGTTCCGGCTCCTCCGCCTCCAGGGGCTCGTGGCCCACGTCCAGGTCCACCCAGGCCTGGTTGTCCTCGTAGCCGCCCTCCCGGAATTCGGCGCGGCCCTCGTGGACGCGCAGCAGGCTGTCCGCCACCCGCCCCAGCAGGTAGCGGTCGTGGGTCACCAGCACCACCGCGCCGGAAAAGGCCAGGATGGTGTCCTCCATGGCCTCCATGGAGGGGATGTCCATGTGGTTGGTGGGCTCGTCCAGGAGCAGCAGGTTCACCCCCTCCCGGATCAGGGTGGCCACGGACAGGCGCGCCCGCTCGCCGCCCGAGAGCACCGTGACCGGCTTGTCCACGTCGTCGCCACGGAACTGGAACTTGGCCAGGAAACCCAGCACGTCCTGCTTGGGGGCCAGGGGGACGACCGCCTGGATCTGCTGGAACACCGTGTTGCGGGCGTCCAGGTTGCGGTGGTGCTGGTCGAAGTAGCCCAGCTTGACCTGGCTGCCCAGGCGGGCGGTGCCGGCGATGAACGGGATCTCCTCGGTGATGGCCTTGAGCAGGGTGGACTTGCCGGTGCCGTTCAGGCCGACGATGGCCAGCTTCTGGCCCCGCTTCACCTGCAGGTGGTCGACGGGCTCGAACAGGGCCTTGCCGTCCCAGCCCACCTCCACCTTGTCCAGCACCAGGGCGGTGTCGCCGCTGCGCTGGGTTTCCGGGAAGGCGAACTTGACCCGGCGCCGGTCCTGGAGGGGCTTGTCCAGGCGCTGGAGCTTGGCCAGGTGGGTGCGCCGGCCCCGGGCCTGCTTGGTGTTCTGGCCGGCGATGTTGCGCCGGATGTACTCCTCCTGCTTCTTGATGTACTCCTGCTGGCGTTCGTAATGGCGCTCGGCGACCTCCAGCTCCTGCTCCTTCTTCTCGATGAAGTCGGTGTAGTTGCCGTCGAAGACCCGGGAGCGGCCCAGTTCGATCTCCAGGATGCTGGTGGCGATCCGGTCCAGGAAGTAGCGGTCGTGGCTGATCACCGCCACGGTGGCGGTGGTGTCGTTGATGAACTCCTCCAGCCAGCGCAGGCTGGGCAGGTCCAGGTGGTTGGTGGGTTCGTCCAGGAGCAGCAGGTCCTGGCCCTGGAGGATGGCCTTGGCCAGCATCACCCGGCACTTCTGGCCGCCGGAGAGCTCGTGCACGTTCTCCTCCAGCTGCCCGGGGGTGAAGCCCAGGGCGAACAGGATGCCTTCGGCCCTGGCCCGGATGGTGAACCCGCCCAGGCGCTCGAACTGCTCCTGAACCACCTGGTAGCGGGCCATGATCTGCTCCAGGTCGGCTCCGGGCACCGCCATCTGGTGTTCCAGGTCGTGCATCTCGTGCCCGGTGGCCTCCACCGCCCCGAAGGCGGACAGGGTCTCCTCCAGCACGGTGCCGTCGGTGCGGGGCTCCAGGTCCTGGGCGTAGTGGCCCATGCGGATGCCCCGCTCGGCGGTGGGGCGCACCACCGTGCCTGCGTCCACCTCCAGCTCCCCCAGCAGGATCTTGAACAGGGTGCTCTTGCCGGCGCCGTTGCGGCCGATCACGCCCCAGCACTCGTCCTCCTGCAGGGCCCAGGTGACGTCCCTGAGCACCTGGTGGGGACCGAAGCTGAGGTTGGCGTGGTTCAGGCTCGCGAGCATGGGGTCCTGGGTTAAAGAAGACGAGGCCACCGGTCGGTGGCCTCGTGTTTTGGTGGAGCTAAGCGGGATCGAACCGCTGACCTCTTGCATGCCATGCAAGCGCTCTCCCAGCTGAGCTATAGCCCCGGGGGAGCACCTAGAATGCCATCGCTGCGGGCCGGAGGCAAGCGCAAATTTGCCGGGATACCCGCCGGCAGCCGGCGGTCAATAACGGTTGGGCGAGACCGGGTAGGCGTTGACCACGTCATGGCAGGGGCCGTCCTCGCTCTCATGGAGCTCGGTCACGACGATGAACTTTTCCGTGGCGCGGCGGCTCTGGTAATGGCGGTAGTCGCCCACCCCCGGGAGCGTGCACAGGGTGAGGTAGCGCCCGTGCCGGTCGAAGCGGTGGCGGGGCGCCCGGATCCGGGCCATGGCGTTGCCCGCGTCCAGCAGCCCCTGGGCGATCAGGGCTTCCAGGGCGTTCCGGCCGCTCCATGCGGGGGCGAACTGGCTCTTCCGGTCCTGCCGCCCGTGCCCGTGCTGTTTCAGGATGTACCGGAGGGCGCGGGAGCCCAGGTTGACGTTCAGGGAGGCCAGGATCTCCCTGGGGGTCAGGTCCGCCAGGCCAGGGCCGGCGGCCCCGGCGTGCCGGGCCTGGGGCGCAGGGCCCGCGGCCGCCTCCGGGGCGTCGCCCGCTTCGTCCTTGGCTTCCAGGCCGGCACCGGCCCGGAAGCCGGACGGAGCCTGGGCTTGCAGGGCCTGTTCAACGGCCATGGGGGCGTCGAAACGCCGGTCGGCCCCCTGAAGCAACCAATCCAGGAACCGCTCCCTGGCCTTGCCTTTGGGGTACTTGGAAAGGCGCTCCGGGCGGGGCTTGAAGTCGGGCACCGTCCAACCGCCCGCCCCTGCCGCGGCGACCGCCGGGCTTTGGCTCTCCAGAGTGGCGCCGGCCTCGGCCGCCGGGGCCGGGGCGGCCAGCACCCGGAGGAAGCCGAGCTCGAATTGGCGGCGCAGGGTGAAGTACAGGCCGTCCTTGCCGGCCACCAGTTCCTCCGGATGAGTGCCTTGGGGCAGGTCGTAGGTACTCCACCTGGTCCTGGGCGTCGACCCGGCCGATCCGGCTGGCGTTGGGCTCGGTCCACCACATGGCGCCGTCCGGCCCCTGGACGAGGGCGAACGGGTCTCCTTCCGTCCGGATCTGGCAGCTGACCCCGCACGAGAAATCCACATAGGTGATCCCGTCGGGCCGGGCGTGGGTGTAGTAGAGTTCCCCCCCGGGACCGAACGCCGCCCCGTGGATGGCGCCGGCGGCCGGCTTGGGCAGTGGCCCGGACCACTGGCCGCACCGGCTGCCGGTCCAGCTCCATTGGAACAGGGCATCCTGTTCCGGACCGATGAAGGTCAAGTCGGGGTCGGGGCCATTGGCGACCACCCGCAGGTTCGCGGTCATCCTGGGGTGGTCAGGATAGCGCCCCCACTCCCGGTTCAAACGGTTCTGCGTGTGGCTGAACCCCATGAACCTATCGGGAAAGGCCAGCCAGAGGGTGCCATCCGGAGTGGCGGCGGCATTGGTCGGAGGGTCCTGGAACAGGGACGGGATGCAGAGGGACAGCGCCTCCCCGAAGCAAGCACCCTTGCCGTCCATGGTGCACCAGATTCGGTTGGTGGCCTGGTCGCCGAAGGTCCAGAGTCCTCCCTGGGCATCCGTGGCCATGGCGATCAGTCTGGAATCCCGCAGATCGACCGCGCCGAAGACGTACCTGTCGTCAACGCCGGTTGGCATCAGGTTGGAGCGATCCGGAGCGGTGCCCACCAGCCAGGTGATCTCGCCGTCCGGGCGGACCTGCAGGTGGCGGGGAAAGCCCGATCCGCTTTCAGCTTCGCTCTGGTCCAGGTGGATGAACTTGACCGTCCCCACCGCCTCGGCCCCGATGGCGGCGAAGAACGGGTGCAGCCGGGCGCCCGCCAGGTCCACCCCGGTGGCGCCGGCCAGGTTCGCCCTCATGAGCCGGGCGCCGTTCAGCACGGTGCCCTCCAGCCGGGCCGCCATCAGATTGGCGTGCCTCAAGTCGGCGTTGGTCAGGTCCAGGCCGCGGAGATCCTGGCCCTCCAGATCCGCATAGGCCAGCCTGGCGCCAGGCCTCAGTTCGTAGGTCTTCCCGGACCTGCTCTGAACCGGGCGAACCCCGGCCGCGGCCGCAGGCGCTGGGGCGGATAGTCCCGAGGAGGCGGACCGGGCCGGCGGAGTGTTGCCGGTCCGCCTGACTGCCTTCTGGGCAAGCCGCTCACGGTACCTCGCCCGGACCGCCGCCAGGTCCGCCCCGGCCTTCGCCGCAGGCCCGCCGTTCCGCGCCCTGGTCCGGTCCTGCGTCTGGTTCGGGCCTTGGGCGCGGTTCACAGGTTCGTCATGGAGGTCCATCCGGGGTTTCCTGGCCGCGCCTTGGGCAGGAACGGCAGCCAGGATGCCCAGCGCCAGGCAGGCCAGGACCAGCGCGGAAGGCTTGCCGGAGCGACGGGGCATGGTTGGCACTGGAAGCATCTCCGGGTGGGAAAATCCAAGTTGCGAACCCATGCCCGCCGGACGTCCCATCCTTCCAGTGCCATATTTTATTTATTAGTTCCCGTGGCCCTCCGTCCGGGAGGAACCCGGACCTCCGCCCCCTACCGCAGCTTCAGCCGCTGCCCCGGCTGGATGGCGTTCTTGCGGAGGTGGTTGAGCTTGCGCAGGACCTTCAGGTCCAGGTCGTAGCGTTCGGCGATGGCGAACAGGGTCTCGCCGCGCTTGACCACGTGCACCGCGGGCGGGGTTTCGGCCACCGGAACCCGGGGGGCCGGCCGGGGCGCCGGGGGCCGGGCCTGGGCCCGGGCGGGCTCGGCGGCCGGCGCGGCCGCGCGCGCCTCCGCCGGGGCCGGGCCCAGGGGCGGCGCGGCGGTGTCCGGGGGGATGGGCGGAAGGCTCTCCAGGGGCTGGTCCTCGATGACCTTGGCCCGCTGCCCCTTGGAAAGCAGGTCCCGGTCGTCGATGGGGGCGGCCGGCGGCGGGGGCACCAGGATGGTGCGGCCGGGCCGGAACTGGGTACGGGTGATGTTGTTGGTCTCCAGCAGGTCGTCCTGGCTCACGTTGAAGCGGGCGGCGACCCGGGCCAGGCTCTGGCCCTTGCGGATCTTGAAGGGCTTGAAGTCCAGGCGCTGGCTGGCGGGAATCTGGGCCAGGACCCGGGCGGTGAGGCCGCTCTGCCCCGGGGGCACCCGCAGTGCGTAGCGTCCGGGCGGCGTGGTGGCCCGCAGCAGCTCCGGGTTCAGCTCCTTGAGGGCGTTCACGTCCGTGTCCGCGTAGCGGGCCAGCACCGGCAGGCTGGTCATGTGCTCCACGTCCACAGTCTCGTAGACGTACGGCGGAAGCTGCTCCACGTGCAGCCCGTAGCGCTCCGGGAAGCGCCCAACCAGGATGGCGGCGCACAACTCCGGCACGTAGTTCTTGGTCTGGTTGCGCAGCCATCGGCTGCGGGCCATGTCCCAGAAGTTGCGGCTGTTGAGCTGGAGGATGGCCCGCTCGGTGGTGAGGGGGCCGGCGTTGTAGCTGGCCAGGGCCAGGTACCAGTCGCCGGAGAGTTCGTACAGGCGCTTGAGGTACCGGGCGGCGGCACGGGTGGCCTTGACCGGGTCCCGGCGCTCCTCCACCCAGCCGTTGCCCCCCAGCCCGTAGATGCGCCCGGTGGAGCGGATGAACTGCCACATGCCCACGGCCTGGGCGTAGCTGGCGGCGGAATTGATGTAGCCCGACTCGATCACCGCCAGGTAGGCAAGGTCCTGGGGGATGCCCTCCTCGGCGAAGATCTGGCGCACCATGGGCAGGTAGCGGCTGGCCCGGGACAGGGCCCGCTCCATGAAGCCGTGCTTGCTGGTGGTGAACTCGTGCACCCAGGCCAGCACCTTGTCGTTCAGGTCGATGGGGAAGTCGAACACCGCCCCCATCTCCGCGCCCTTGACCTGCTCCAGCTCGGTGCGCAGCTCCTCGGGGGAGAGGGGGCCCACTTCCTCGGTGGCCTTGATGCCCGGGTCCGGCAGCAGGGGCACCTCCTCCGTGTCCGGCAGGTGCGACTGGAGCTCCGTGAGGCGGTTCTGGAGGGTGATGGTCTCGGGGAGGGCCTGGTCCTCCTCGGGCAGGTTGTCCAGCAGGTCCGCCGCCTGGGCCGCGTACGCCAGCGCGCCGTCCCAGTCCTTCTCCTCCAGCGCCTTCTCCCCGGACTCGATGAGGGTCTTCAGCCTGG
The DNA here is from genome assembly GCA_963816585.1 of uncultured Holophagaceae bacterium. Taxonomy (GTDB): domain Bacteria; phylum Acidobacteriota; class Holophagae; order Holophagales; family Holophagaceae; genus Mesoterricola. The sequence goes on from CAWFOJ010000163.1 coordinate 9,567, forward strand.
CCAGCTCAGGGGGCGTTCTGGGGGCGGCGGGCTTGGACGGGGGGACCTTGATGTACTGCTGATGGACCATGGGCGGGGCCGCCGGAGCGGGCGCGGCGGCGTTGCCGGACTGGCCGCCGGCGGCCCACGCCCCCCGCGCGGCGGCGAGGACGAGGACAAGCCGGCACCAGCGGCCGCCCATGGCCGTCCAAGCCACTCAGTGGCTCTCTTCGCTGACCAGTTTTTCGTAGGCGGCGGCGTCCAGGAGGTCGGCGCTGAGCGGACCGGAGAGCTTGATCTTGATGAACCAGCCCTTGCCGAAGGCGTCCTCGTTCACGAATTCCGGGTGGGCCTCCAGGTCGCCGTTCACCTCCAGCACTTCCCCGGCGCTGGGCATGAAGACCTCCGAGACGGTCTTGACCGATTCCACGGTGCCGAACTCGGCCCCGGCGTCGAAGGCGGCGCCCACTTCGGGCAGGTCCACGAACACCACGTCACCCAGGGCTTCCTGGGCGTAGTCGGTGATGCCCACCAGGGCCGTGCCGTCGCCCAGGGGCTTGATGAATTCGTGGTTCTTCGTGTACTTCACGTCGGAAGGATACATGGGTGGAGCCTCCAAAGAGTGTCTGTTCCGGCCCGCGGGGAGCCGCACGGGGGTTGCGGGGAAGGATCGGCTACTTGGCGCGCTTGTAGAAGGGGGTGGGGATGACCTCGGCGTCGCAGGCCTTGCCGCGGATCTCCACCTGGAACCGGCTGCCGGTCCCGGCATGGCTCACCGGCAGGTAGGCGCAGCCCAGGTTGAAGCCGCAGGTGGCGCTGGGGGAGCCGCTGGTGACGTAGCCGGCCTTCTTGCCGTCGATGAGCGCGTCCATGTGGTCCCGGGCGATGTCGCGCTTCTCCAGCATGCGGAAGCCCACCAGCTTGCGGGTGAGGCCCTGTTCCTTGACCTTGAGCAGGGCGTCCCGGCCCAGGAAGTCGCCCTTCTGCAGCTTGACGATCCAGCCCAGGTCCGCTTCCAGGGCGTTGGTGGTGTCGTCGATCTCGTGGCCGTAGAGGGCCATCTTGGCTTCCAGGCGCAGGGTGTTGCGGCAGCCCAGGCCGGTGGGCACCAGGCCGAGGGGCCCGCCGCTCTCCATCAGGGCGTTCCAGACCCCTTCGGCCTTGGCGTTGGGGCAGTACACCTCGAAGCCGTCCTCGCCGGTGTAGCCGGTGCGGGCGATCATCACCGGAAGGCCCTGGAACTTGCCGAAGGCGAACCAGTGGTCCTTGATCTGGGCCAGGTCGATGTCCACCAGGGGCTGCAGCACCGCCAGGGACAGGTGGCCCTGCAGGGCAATGGAGCTGGTCTGGCCGCTCTCGTTGACGACCGTGACGTCCCACCTGGAGGCGTGCTGCTTCACCCAGGCGTAGTCCTTGTCCACGTTGGAGGCGTTCACCACCAGCAGGAACTCCTCGTCGCTGATCTTGTGCAGCAGCAGGTCGTCCACGAACGTGCCGTTCTCGTACAGGAAGGCGGTGTAGTGGATCTGCCCGTGGGCCAGCCTGGCCACCGCGTTGGGGGTGAGCCAGTCCAGGAAGGCCATGGCCTGGGGGCCCTTGACCCGGATCTCGCCCATGTGGCTCACGTCGAACAGCCCGACCTTGGTGCGCACGGCGACGTGCTCGTTGATGATGCCCGTGGGGTACTGGACCGGCATGTCCCAGCCGCCGAAATCCACCATCTTCGCTCCCAGGGCCCGATGGACTGCGTTCAGGGGGGTCTTCTTCAACTCGGTCATGGGCGCTCCGCAAGCAAAGGGTGGGTGAAGAGGGAATGGTTCATTTTGACCGCTGGGCACAGGTTAAGGAAGGGGCAAGGGCGGCGCGGCGCGTCCACGGCAGCAGCCCGGGCAGGGACCAGCCCAGGGTCCAGAGGCCGTCCGGCCCGCACTCCGCGCGCAGCGCCGCGGCCACGGGCAGCACCTGCACCCCGTCCGCCGCGGCCCGGTCCAGTTCCAGGGCGTAGGCGGGATCGATCTCCCGGGCCGCGTCGAAGCTGGACGCGTCGGGGCGGTGGACGAAGAACACGATGGCGGCCCGGTGTCCCAGGCGCACCATGGCGCGCAGTTCCCGCAAGTGCTTGGCGCCGCGCAGGGTCACCGCGTCCGGGAAGCAGGCCCGGTCGCCGATCCTCAAGGTGGTGTTCTTGACTTCGATGTAGACGAAGCGACCCTTCTCATCCTCGGCCAGCACGTCGATGCGGCTGCCCTCGTCGCCGTAGCGCTGTTCCGTGCGCACCCGGCCCAGCCCCGGCAGTCCCGGCAGGCAGTCCCGGCGGGCCGCTTCCGCCACCACCCGGTTGGGCATGCCGGTCTCCACCCCCACCCAGGCCCCGCCCCGGCGGCAGGCCAGCCAGGTGAAGCGCAGCTTGCGCGCCGGATTGGCGCAGGGCTCCAGCAGCACCGCATCCCCGGGCTCCCAGCAGGTGGCCATGGTGCCGGTGTTGGTGCAATGGGCGGTCACCACGGTCCCGTCCGCCAGTTCCACGTCCGCCAGAAAACGCTTGTAGCGTTCAAGAATGATCCCCGGCACCAGCCCGGACTTCTGGATCAGCATGCCCCCCCTCGCCCCCCCAGTCTGCCCCATCTCGGAGCGGTTGTCTCCCGGCCCGGGAAGGCCCCCGGCGACCAACCCCGACGTGACGCGAGTCGGCGACTGCATCTTCCGCGCCTGTCACACGGACCGGCTGCAGAGCGAGGTGGGCGCAAAGTTCGCTTTCGAGAACCTCCTTCCAGGTTCGCTGGATGTGCCCCGGATCATCAAGCAGGCCCGCGCGAAGGGGTACCAGGGCCCGGTTCTCGGCACCGACGGCTGGGATTCCCCCAAACTCATCGAATGGGGGGGCGCTGCCGTGGAACGGGACGCGCTGAAAGCCGCCGATTGCCCCACCATCACCGGTCAAGTGAAATTCGATGAATCCCGTAATCCGGTGAAGCCCGTTGTGATCATCCAGGTCAAGTCCGGGAAGCTCGCGTACCACTCAACCGTGAATTCTTGAATTGAGACCGGGTATCACGGAAAAAAAGAGACTATTCATAGGAAAAAATTGAATAATCGACTCCAGCCTCTCATACTGACAGGCACCGGCGAGGTGCACCATGGGTTCGGGGATCGTAGGCAGGGGCGTCCCGCGTCTGGACGCAGTGGACAAGGTCACCGGCCGGGCGCGCTATTCGGAGGATTTCAGCCAGCGGGACATGCTGGTGGGCAAAGTGCTGCGCAGTCCCCACGCCCACGCCCGGGTGCTGCGGGTGGACGCCGCCGAGGCGAGGGCCCTGCCGGGGGTGGAGGCGGTGCTCACCGCCGAGGACCTGCCGAAGATCAAGTTCGGCACGTCCGGGCACCCCTGGTCCCTGGACCCGCACCACCGGGACGTGGCCGACCGGCTCATCCTCACCCCCAAGGCCCGCTTCGTGGGGGACGCGGTGGCGGCGGTGGTGGCGGTGGACCTGCCCACCGCCCAGAAGGCCCTGCGCCTGATCCGGGTGGACTACGAGGTGCTGCCGTGCGTGCTCACCCCCGAGGCGGCCCTGGCCGAAGGGGCGCCGGCGCTGCACGAGGAGCGGCCCGGCAACGTGCTGGCCGACTTCGGCAACGGCTACGGGGACCTGGAGGCGGAACTGGCGGGCGCGGACCGGGTGTTCGAAGGGGACTTCGAGACCAGCGTGGTCCAGCACTGCCACCTGGAGAACCACACCGCCTTCGCCTACCGGGACAGCCACGGGCGCATCGTCATCAACAGCTCCACCCAGATCCCCCACATCGTGCGCCGGGTGGTGGCCCAGGCCCTGGGGCTGCCCTGGGGCCGGGTGCAGGTGATCAAGCCCTTCATCGGCGGCGGCTTCGGCGCCAAGCAGGACGTGGTGGTGGAGCCGCTGGTGGCGGCCATGTGCCTGGCGGTGCACGGCCGCCCGGTGCGCTACACCCTCACCCGGGAAGAGGTCTTCATCGACTCCCGCACCCGCCACGCCATGAAGTTCCACCTCAAGACCGCCGTGGACCGGGACGGCCGCCTGCGGGGCATCGGCATCCAGGTGCTGAGCAACACCGGCGCCTACGCGTCCCACGGCCATTCCATCGCCCTGGCCGGCGGGAGCAATTTCCGGTCCCTGTACGCCTTCCGCACGGTCAAGTACCGAGCCCAGGACCGTCTACACCAACCTGCCGGTGGCCGGGGCCATGCGCGGCTACGGCTCGCCCCAGGTGTTCTTCGCCCTGGAGAGCCACCTGGAGGACATCGCCCGGGCCCTGCACCAGGACCCCATCGAGTTCCGGCTGCGCAACTTCGTGGACCTGGGCTACACCGACCCCATCACCGGCATGGTGGTGCGCTCCATGGGCATCCGGGAATGCCTGGAGAAGGGCAAGGCCCTCATCCGCTGGGACGAGAAGAAGCGCGCCTGCGCCCGCCAGGCCGGCCCCCGCCGCCGGGGCCTGGGCGTGGCCTGCTTCTGCTATGCCTCGGGCACCTACCCGTTCGGCCAGGAGATCGCCGGGGCCCGCATCGTCATGCACCAGGACGGCTCGGTCACCCTGCAGGTGGGCGCCACGGAGATCGGCCAGGGTTCGGACACCGCCTTCGCCCAGATGACCGCCGAGACCCTGGGCCTGCCCCTGGACCAGGTGCACGTGGTCACCTCCCAGGACACGGACATCGCCCCCTTCGATCCGGGCTCGTTCGCCTCCCGCCAGACCGCCGTCTCCGGGGTGGCGGTGCGCAAGGCCGCCCTGGACGTGCGGGCGCAGGTGCTGGCCATCGCCGCCCGCAAGTGCGGTCTGGACCCGGACCGGATGGACCTGCGGGACGAGCGCGTCGTGGAGCTGGCCACCGGGCGGGAGATCTGCACCCTGGAGGAGGCGGCCATGGATTCGTACTACGACCGCCTGCGCGCCAACCCCATCAAGAGCGACGTCTCCGCCAACGTGCGCACCAGCGCCATGTCCTATGGCTGCACTTTCGTGGAAGTGGAGGTGGACATCCCCACCGGCAAGGTCCAGGTGCTGGAGCTGTACAACGTCCACGACTCGGGCCGCATCATCAACCCGGTGCTGGCCGAGGGCCAGGTGCACGGGGGGGTGAGCATGGCCCTGGGCTACGCCCTGCTGGAGCAGATGCTGTTCGACCCCCAGAGCGGCAAGCCCCTGAACAACAACCTGCTGGACTACAAGCTGCCCACCATCCTGGACACGCCGAAGATCAACGCCGCCTTCGTGGAGACCATGGACGCCGCCGGGCCTTACGGGGCCAAGGCCCTGGGCGAGTGCCCGGTGATCTCGCCCGCCCCTGCCCTGCGCAACGCGGTGCTGGACGCCACCGGGGTCGCCTTCGACCGGATTCCCCTGTATCCCCAGGCGGTGTTCGAGAAGTTCCGGGCGGCCGGGTTGCTGGAGGAAGCCACGGCGGCCCCGACCCGTTGAACGGGCTTCCCCTTGGGGACCCGGGCAAAAGCTCGTCCCTGCGGTTGCGGGAACCCGCCGGCCGTTCCATTCTGTTGGCGGACCGCCCCTTCCGGCAGTTCCCGTGCCTCCCGTCGCCCGCGTGCCCACCCTGGAGTCCCCCATGCGCATTCGCCCGATCCTCCTGCCGCCCGTGCTGATGGGCGCGCTGCTCGCCGCCCCGGCCCTGATGGGCGCGGACGCGGTCAACCAGGCCAACCCCGGCCAGCCCCTGGACGTCAAGTCGGTGCTGCGCCCGGGCCGCACCAACATCGTTGATTTCTACAGCAAGTACTGCCCCCCGTGCATGCGCATCTCCCCCCTGCTGGAAGAGCTGGGGAAAAAGCGCGCCGACCTGAACGTGGTCAAGGTGGACATCAACCGCCCCGGGGTCACCGGCATCGACTGGAAGTCGCCCCTGGCCGGCCAGTACGGCCTGCAGTCCATCCCCCACTTCAAGATCTTCGACGGCAGCGGCAACCTGGTGCAGGAGGGCCCCGGCGCCTACCAGCAGGTCATCGCCTGGCTCAAGGCGGAGAAGCTGATCAACTAGGAACTTGACCCAGGATCCGCGCCACCGCTTCCCCAAGGTCCCCGGCCACCAGGTCCGCCAGGGCGCCGTCCACCTCCCGGCCGTAGCCGGTGCGCACCAGCGCCGTCCGGCACCCGGCGTTGCGCCCGGCTTCCAGGTCCACGCCCTTGTCGCCGATCATCCAGGAGCGGGCCAGGTCCAGGCCGTGCTCTTCCGCGGCGCGCAGCAGCATGCCGGGGTTGGGCTTGCGGTCCGGGTGGTCCGGGTGGCGGAACGCCCCGACCCCTTCGGGATGGTGCGGAGCCGCGTAGGCGCCGTCGATGCGGGCCCCGCCTTCCGCCAGAAGTTCGTTGATGCGGGCCATCACGGCGTGGTAGTCGTCCCATCCATACTTGCCCCGCCCGATCCCGGCCTGGTTGCTCACCACGATCACTGGCATGCCGGCCGCGTTGAGCCGCGCCACCGCCTCCCGGGCGCCGGGGATCAATACCACGTCCTCAGGCCGGCACAGGTACCCGATCTCCTCGTTGAGGGTGCCGTCCCGGTCCAGGAACACCGCCGGCTTCACAGTTCCTTCACCGCGGCCAGGGCGGTCTGGCACAGGCGCCGTATCCCGGGCGCCAGGTCCAGGGCGGCCAGGGCCTTCTCCCCCACCCACTGGCCGCCTTCCGGGGGCGTGGGCAGCTGGTCTTCGGGGGCCCTGGTGCGCAGCAGGTGGGTCAGGTACAGCCGCTGCTGGTTCTCCAGCCCCTCCAGGCGCAGCAGCCAGGGGGTGGGCAGGCGCGAGGTGCGCTCGTCGAACACCACCGGCAGGCGGGACGGGTCGTGGAACCGGAAGGGGATCTTCCAGCCGGTGTCGATGAGGGTCTGGAGCAGCGCCGGGGGCAGGTAGCCGGGGGACCAGGGCACCTGGGGGGGCATGAGCACCCCCCGGTGCGGGGAATGGGCGCACGGCACCAGCAGCAGGAAGGGCACGCTGGAACCGTGCACCAGCACCCCCTCGATGAAGGTGGTGAGGAAGACCGGGCCTTCAGCCATGTCGCTACCTCCCGTGCCGGGTTTTCAGTTCGGCCATGATCCGGTCCCGGGCCTGGGTGACCCTGGCCACGATCTCCTCGGGCTTGAACTTCTGGACCTCCTTGGTGCGCCGGTCGCGCATCTCGATGACACCCTCCTTGAGGCCCTTGGAGCCTACCATCACCCGCAGGGGGAAGCCCAGCAGGTCGGCGTCCTTGAACTTGGCCCCGGGGCTCAGGCTCTCCCGGTCGTCGTGGAGCACCTCGAAGCCGGCCGCCTCCAGCTCCCGCTCCACCCGGTCGGCCACGTCCCGGGCCTGGGCGCTGGTGGGGTCCAGGTCCAGCAGGCTCACGTGGTAGGGCGCGATGGGCCAGGGCCAGACGATGCCGTCGGCGTCGTAGTTCTGCTCGATGGCGGCGGCCACGGTGCGGCCCACGCCGATGCCGTAGCAGCCCATGACCATCACCTGCTCCTTGCCGTGCTCGTCCAGGTAGACGCAGTTCATGGACTTGGAGGTACTTGGTGCCGAGCTTGAACACCTGCCCCACCTCGATGCCCCGGAACGCCTGGTAATGGCCCTGGCCGCACCGGGGGCAGGCCTCGCCCTCCTGGGCCAGGCGCAGGTCCGCGTACTTGGCGGTGGGCAGGTCGCGCCCGGGATTGAAGCCGAAGTGGT
>CAWFOJ010000164.1:0-21176 GCA_963816585.1 uncultured Holophagaceae bacterium
GTCACACCCACGGCTTAAGGTACTGAACACGATTGCAAGGGGGCCCGCCCCTTGCTGAGAGGGAGCCGGCTGTGGCGTGGATGCGGATGATGGGGGCGGAGTCGGTCGCCTACCACCGCGACACGGTCATCGGCCGCGGTGACGACCACCCCGGCGCCGCCCTCAGTTACTACGCCTCCCGGGGCGAGACCCCCCTCGCCTGGGGTGGCTCGGGCGCCAGCTCGCTCGGGCTGTCCGGTGCGGTCGAGGGCCTTTCCTACGACGCCATCTACGGGAGCAATACGTCGGTCGAGGCGCCCGGAGTGGATAGGTGGCGTCGGAATGCTCTGCTCTTTCGCGGCTTGGCTCCAAATCGGAGGCGATGCGAATAAGGTCAACATAAGCAGCGAGGCGGCAAAGCTAGAGTGCATAAGAATCTCGAATGCAGACGAACTGGGTAAGGCTCAAGGGGACTCGTATCTCAACCGCAGGTTAGGCCAATGGATTTGGGCCAAGGATTAGAGCGAGCGCAGGAAGTCGAGGATTTCCTGCTGCTGCGTGGGGGTGAGGGCGGTGAAATTGCCGACCACGGTGTTGGCCTCGCTGCCATCGCTAGCGTGGTCGAGGATGGCAGAGAGCAAGTCGGTGGTGCGGCCGTCATGGAGCAGGAAGAGGCGCTGACCGAGGCCCCACAAGGGAGCGGTGCGGAACTGGTCGCCACCGGCCCCGCCCTGGGAGATGTTATCGGCGAGGGTGGTGCCCATGTGATGGATCTCGAAATCGGAGTAGGCGGGGACGGGAGCGTTGCTCAGGGCGGGAGCGAAGTTGGAGACCTGAGTGTTGCCGGGCGAAGGATTGTGGCAGGTGGAGCATCCGACGGAGTTAAACAAGTAGCTGCCGGTGGTGATGGACTGGGTGGAGACGCCTTGACCGTTAAGGACGACGGAACCGGGGCGCGGGGGAGCGAGGAGGCGCATGAAGTTGGAGAGGGCCGAAACGTCGTCGAGAACGGCGGTGTTGGTTGCGGCGAGGGGATTGGAACGGTCTTCGGGATAACCGGTGCCGGTGAGATTCAGGCAGGCGGGGGGCAGGCCGAGACCGAACTGATCTTCTTCGGGGGTGGGGCGCTCTTGCGGGAAAAGTTCGTTGGTGATGCCCATCTCAACGTTGAAAGCCTCGCCGGTAAAAACCTGGAGGGACTTGTTCTGGGCCTTCCAGCCGAAACGGCTGATGGTGCCGTCGTTGCCATTGTGGTTGAAGGTGCCGGCGATGCCGAAGTTGTTGTTGAGATTGGCGAGCTGATTATTGAGGAGGGTAGAGTCGTCGAGGCAAGACGTGCATGCCTACTACGGCAACATCCACGCCCTCATGGGCGTGTCCCTGAGGGTGGAGGAGGGCGAGATCGTGGCCCTCATCGGCGCCAACGGCGCCGGCAAGACCACCACCCTGCGCGCCATCTCCGGCCTGCTCCACCCCCGCAAGGGCAAGGTGCTGCTGCAGGGCCACGACGTGACCCACCTGGCGCCCCATATCGTGCACAAGTACGGCATGGGCATGGTGCCCGAAGGCCGGGGCATCTTCCCGGGCCTCACGGTCACCGAGAACCTGGAGATGGGCGCCTACACCCTGGATGACCAGGTCCAGATCAAGAAAAACCTCGATACCGCCTTCAGCCTGTTCCCGCGCCTGCTGGAAAGGGCCCAGCAGAAGGGCGGCACCCTCTCGGGCGGCGAACAGCAGATGCTCGCCACCGCCCGGGGGCTCATGTCCAACCCCAAGATCCTGCTCATGGACGAGCCCTCCATGGGGCTCGCCCCGGTGCTGGTGGACCAGATTTTCGACATCATCAAGGAATTGAACGCCCGCGGGACCACCATCCTGCTGGTGGAGCAGAACGCCCTGATGGCCCTGAGCGTGGCCCACCGGGGCTACGTCCTGCAGACCGGGAACATCGTCCTCACCGACACGGGCCCGAACCTGAAGGCCAACGACATGGTCAAGAAAGCGTACCTGGGCATTTGACGAATCTTATATCCGGGAGCCGACGGAGCGGCGGGAGGACGCGGCGACGCGTGGTCCCGCCGTTTTTTCAACTCGACAAGGAGCTGGACCGATGAGCGCCATCTACGATCTCCTGCTGGAACTGGTCGGGGTCCAAAGCGATACCGGCACCACCCAGGAACTGGTCATGGCCGCGAAACTGCACGCGCTGATCCGGGACCAGGCCTACTTTGCCGGCCATCCGGACCAATGCGGGACGTTCGAGTGCGGGGATGCCCTGGGCCGGCCGGTGGTCTGGGCCCTGCGGCGGGGCACGGGGCGCCGCACCGTGATCCTGGCCGGCCACTACGACGCGGTGGACCTGGAGCCGTACGGCTGGCTCAAGCCCTATGCCCTGGATCCGGCCCAGCTCAGGGCGCGCCTGCGAACCAGCGACATCCAGGACCCCGGCCTGGCCCGGGACCTGGAGGACGAGGCCTGGGGCTTCGGCCGGGGCATGGCGGACATGAAGGCGGGCCTGGCCATCAACCTGGACGCCTTGTTCACCCTCGAAGGGACGGACGTGAACCTGCTGTTCCTGGCGGTGCCGGACGAGGAGAACATGTCTTCCGGGGCGCTCCAGTCGGTCGCCCTGCTGCACCAGCTCAAGGACCGGTTCGGGCTGGACTACCTGGTGATGCTCCTGACCGAGCCCCAGATCCGCTCGGCGGCCCCGGCCGGCAGAGAACTGCAGATGGTCGGCGGCACCATGGGCAAGATGCTGCCGGTGGTCCTGGCCCGGGGGGTGGTGACCCACTCCGCGGAGATCCTCAAGGGACTGAACGCCTCCTACATGCTCACGGAGATCGTGCGCCGGGTGGAATTGACCACGGACCTGGTCTCCGAGCACCTGGGCGTGTTCACCCAGCCGCCTACGGTCCAGATCCACCGGGACCTGAAGACCATGTACGACGTGTCGGTGCCCGAGTACGCCGCCGCCTGCTTCAATTTCCTCTTCCTCAAGAGCCGGCCGCCGCTGACCCTGCTCCAGGACCTGGAGCGGCTGTGCCGGGAGGCCATGGAGGACGTGCTCGAGCGCTACCAGGGCGCCTTCGACGTCATGGCGGCCAAGGGCTTCATCGCTCCGGGTGAACGCCGCCGGTTCCAGCCGGAGGTGCTGACCCTGGCCCAGCTGGAGCGCCGCATCCGGGACCGGGACCAGGACTTCGCCACGTTCAAGGGCGAGACCACGGAAGGGCTCAAGAAAGACCTGGGCGCCGGCCGCATCAACCTTCCCGGTGCCAGCATCCAGTACCCGAAGGCCCTGGCGGAGCGGGCCCGGCTGACCGGGCCGGCGGTGCTCATCGGCATTTCCCCCCCATACTACCCGGCCGTGCACCACCCGGACCCGGGACCGGCGGTGGAGGCCGCCCTGGCGGACCTGGGCGGGTACCTGCGGGACCGGCACGGCATCGAACTGCGCCGGGTCCCCTACCTGTCCGGAATGACCGACCTGAGCTACACCTCGTCCGAGGATCCGGCCGCGGAGCGGCGCTTCCTGGACAGCCTCGCCCTGCCTCGGGACATCTACGACGTGCCGGTGGAAGCCATCGCCCAGCTGGACATCCCGGCCTTCCTCATCGGCCCGGCCGGCAGGGACGTGCACAAGCGCGGCGAGCGGGTCTACCTGCCGGACGTGACCACCCACGTGCCGGACCTGATCCGGAGGCTGGTCACCCGGCTGTAGCGCATCCCGGGAAGGGCGACCCGGCTCTGGAAAAACTCCGGGGAGGGGTGCTTCCACCCCTCCCCGGTTCGTGGGTACGCGGTCCCGGGACCCGGTCCGGTCAGAAGTTCAGGGCGCCCTCGAGGCTTTGCAGCGCATACGCGTTCAGGCTGATGTAGTAGCCGACCGAGTAGTTGATGGTGTAGCTGCTGGGCGTCCCCACGTGGTAGGAATTGCCGCCGAGCACCGTGCCGTCCTTGATCACTTCGCCGCAGTACACGTTGCCGTTGATTTCGTAAAGGGTGAAGTAGACGGGCGTGGTGCGGTTCGGGCGCACAGCGTTGGCCACCCAGGTGGGCACCGTGCCTACCGTGGTGGCGGTCATGTTGGCCAGGGTGTAGTAGGTGTTGTCGGTTGAGGAATGGACACCTTGGGGGTTCGCGGTCATGTACTGGGCGACCGTCGTGCCCGAGGCCACCGGCTGGGGGGTCGTGCCGGAATCGCTCTGGGTGGTGGAGTAGTCGAAGACGAAGTAGGTGTCGCCCTTGATCGTCTGCACGTACTTGCGGTAGGCCGAGTTCGCCGCCCAGCTGGTGGTGCCCTTGAGGAGCGAGGGGTTGAAGAAGATCTCATCGTACCAGTTGGTCAGGTCCGGGTACGCGGAAGCGGCGGTGCTGGCGTTGACCGTGACGATGGGGCCCGTGAGGCTGACCACCGAGTTCTGGGAGATCATGGTGGTCTCGACGATGGTTTTGCCATCGACCGCGTACAGGTCCACCTGGATGACCGGGCCCGGCATGCTGACCAGACGTTTCCAGTCCGGATCGGAGCCCACGACGATGGCGTTGTTCACCAGGAACCGGCTCGGCACCGGGATGCCGGGGATCACCTCCAGGCTGCTCATGACCGCCAGGGCGCTGTTGTCGGATTCCTGGGGCCCCTGATACAGGGGCTGGCCGCCCAAGTTATGCCAGTTGTAATCCAAATAGTTGGTCCCGTTGACCGGCGTTCCCGAAACTGGCAGGTCCCACCAGAGTGTGCAGGCTTCGTTGGGGGACGAGACGAAATCATAATAGACGGTCTGGTCCGCGGTCATCGCGACCCAGAGTTCCACCTCCGGGGAACTGGTGACCGACCCCTGGGAATTGGTCACAGTGACCGTGTAGGAGTTGCCGTTCATGGCTCCGGTGGTTGCCGGAGTCGTGTAGGTGGCAGCGGTGCCCACGACGCCCCCGTTGTGCAGGTTCCATTGATAGGTGGGAGCCGGGTAGCCGGTGGCGACTACGGTGAAAGTGGCGGGGTCGCCCACGGTGACCGTCTGGGAAGTGGGCTGCTGGGTGATGACGGGTGCGGACAGGGTGCCGGTGTTGACCGTGAGCACCGCCGCGTCGCTGGTCACGGAGCCTTGGGAGTTCGTCACCACCACCGTGTAGCTGTTGCCGCTCATGGCTGTGGTAGCCGCTGGCGTGGTGTAGGAGGCCGAAGTCGCGGTGGCGCCCAGGCTGACCGTGCCCAGGTACCATTGATACGTGGGAGCGGGGTTGCCGGTGGCGGTCACCGTGAAGGTGGCCGTGGAACCGGCATCCACCGTCTGGCTGGCAGGCTGGACGCTGATGGTGGGAGCCACCAGGACGGGCGCATTGGCCGTGAGCACAGCCGGGGTGCTGGTCACGGTACCTTGGGAATTCGTCACCACCACCGTGTAGCTGTTGCCGCTCATGGCCGTGGTGGTCGCTGGGGTGGTATAGGAGGCCGAAACCGCGTCGGAACCCAGGCTGACACCGCCCATGTACCATTGGTAGGTGGGCGCGGGGTTGCCGGTGGCGGTCACGGAGAAGGTGGCCGTGGCGGGAGTGGTGACGGTCTCATTTTGCGGCTGAACGGTGATGGTGGGAGCAGCCAAGGGTGCCGGGGTGCCCCCGCCATTGTTGCTGCTGCAGGCGGAGAGCAGCAGGACCAGGGGCAGGGCGCCAAGGTACAGGATCCGGACCGAGGCAGGCTGGTGCAAGCGATTGGGCATGGTTCCTCCGTTGGTTGGGGCGCAGCCCGGCCCCGGCGCCGGCCTGGAACAGATGACGCCGTCCTGGGCTCCGGCAGAGCCCCCATGGGGCTCTCCCTGCACCAAGTCCGGCTCACCGGGTCCGAATGCTGCGCAAAGATGGTTTTTTGCTGGATCTGTCCAAGCTGACCAGAGAAAAGCCGGAATTTCAAGAAATTGTTGTTGAAATTTGAATTCTTGCTAGTTCAGCACATTGATTTTTTCACGACAAACCTTAACCAATTTCTATGAATTTCTCTATATTCGGCTGCGCCAATAGCCATCTCGAGCGATGCCTTGGCCCCTCAGACGGCCATCTCCGGCACCCGGTCCGCGACGATCAGCCTCGGCCCGGTCACCGCCTGCACGGCCTCCACGCTCTGCCCCGGCGCCAGTTCCACCAGCTTCAAGCCGTCCGGCACCACGTCGAGCACCGCGCGGTCCGTGATGATGCGGTTCACGCAGGCGACCCCGGTGAGGGGCAGCGTGCACCGGGTCAGGATCTTCTTCTCCCCGTTCTTCGCCACGTGCTCCATGACCACCACCAGGCGCTTGCTGCCGGCGGCCAGGTCCATGGCGCCGCCCATGCCCTTGACCATGGCGCCCGGGATCATCCAGTTGGCCAGGTCGCCCCGCTCGGAGACCTGCATGGCGCCCAGGATGGCCAGGTCGATCTTGCCCGAGCGGATCATGGCGAACGAGTCGGCCGAGGAGAAGAACGCCGCGCCGGGCAGCACGGTCACGGTCTGCTTGCCGGCGTTGATCAGGTCCGGGTCCACCTGGTCCTCGGCGGGAAACGGCCCCAGCCCCAGGATGCCGTTCTCCGACTGGAGCACCACCTCCATCCCCGGCGGGATGGCGTTGGCCACCAGGGTGGGGATGCCGATGCCCAGGTTCACGTAGTAGCCGTCCCGCAGTTCCCGGGCGGCGCGGACCACGAGCTGGTCGCGGGTGAGGGGCATGCTACCTCCTGACGGTGAGCTTCTCGATGCGCTTCTCCCGGGGCGCCACCACCACCCGGTGCACGAACACTCCGGGGGTGTGGACCTGGTCCGGGTCCAGCCCGCCCGCCTCCACCAGCTCCTCCGCCTCGGCGATGCACACCTTCCCGGCGGTGGCGGCCATGGGGTTGAAGTTGCGGGCGGTCTTGCGGAACACCAGGTTGCCCAGGCGGTCGGCCTTCCAGGCCGCCACCAGGGCGAAGTCGCCCAGGATGCCCCGTTCCAGCACGTACGGACGGCCCCCGAACTCCCGCACCTCCTTGCCCTCGGCCACCTGGGTGCCATACCCCGCCGGGGTGTAGAAGGCCGGGATGCCGGCGCCCCCGGCGCGCATGCGCTCGGCCAGGGTGCCCTGGGGCACGAACTCCACCTCCAGCTCCCCGGCCAGGAACTGGCGCTCGAACTCGCCGTTCTCGCCCACGTAGCTGGAGATCATCTTGCTTATCTGCCGCCGGCCCAGGAGCAGGCCCAGGCCCCAGTCGTCCACGCCCGGCGTTGTTGGACACGCAGGTGAGTCCGCGCACCCCCTTGCGCACCAGGGCGGCGATGAGGTTCTCGGGGATGCCGCACAGGCCGAACCCCCCCACCACCAGGGTGGCCCCGTCCGGAATGTCCCGGACCGCCGCGTCGGCGGACGCCACCACCTTGTCGATCACGTTCCCACCCTCCGGCAACCGCTGGTCACCGGCCAGGATGGCACGGATTATCCCAAGGGTGGCCCCTAAAATTCAAGGGACGTTTCCCGAACACCAGGTGGTACTGCCGGATCGCCACCGGGTCTCCCTCCCGCTCGATGGGGCCCAGGAAATCGTCGTGGCTGCTTTCGGCGAAGGCGCCGCCCTGGGCCATGTTCCCCAGGATGTAGGCCATGAACTCCTCTTGCCGGCGCTGGACGTAGTTGCCGGAACGGCCGGGTCAGGACCCCCAGCAGGGCGCTGTCCAGGGTGGTCCAGGCCTGGAGTTGGCTCTGGAAGCCCTTGGCCCCTTCCCAGGACTTGTAGATCACCACCATCCTCGCGCCCACCGCAAACGGGTTGCCCATGCGGCCATTTGCCACCCGGCCTTCGATCAGGTAGACCCGCTTCCCGGCCTCCCGGCAGGCCAGGGTGAGGGTGCCCTGCAGGCCGCTGGTATCGTCGATGAGCAGGCCCCGGGCCGGCAGGGCGAAGGCGTAGAGCCTGGGCGCGAACTGGCATTCCCGCCACATGGCCGCCGCCAGGCGGGGATGGTCGAACAGCTTCTCCATGGTCGCCAGGCGCACCTTGGCCGGAGGCGTGGTGGTCTGGAAGGTGAAATCGGGCTTGCGCAGGATCTCCAGGGCCGCGATCCGGTCGGGCAGGTCCATGCGCCCCAGCAGGGCCGTCTCGAACACCGGCTTCGCCGGCCTGGCCTTCTCCACGACCGCCGGCCGATCCGTCGTCTCCCGGTCTCCCGCCACGCGGCCCCACAAAGTTCCGGGAAGGATCAGGAGGGTCAGCGGCCAAGCCAGGTACGAGAATTCCATGGTTAAACCCTAGCCCACCCGGACGCCCGAATCCAGGTGGACCGCTTCCCCGCCGGGGGCCGGCAAGGCCGGATAATCTTGGCGACCCCAACTCCTTCGTTCGGGGCATGGGGCAATAAACCGTTCGGGCTGGCGTCCTATCAAGTAGCGGGGCAGGTCTCAGGCCCTGGCCTCCATCGGAAATTCCATGAACCAAGGCGACCATCGGCTGCTCGAGATCTTCCAGCGGGAGAAGGCCCGGTTCCTGGCCTTCGCCCGCCGGCAGATCCGGGGCCTCGCCAGCCTGGAGCCGGAGGACCTGGTGGCGGAGGTGCTCAGCACCCTGCTGGACCGGGGCGACCTGGTGGGGGAGGTGGAGAACCTGGCCTCCTACATCTACCGCTCCCTGGGCAACCGGATCCAGGATGCCCGCCGGCGCCGGGGGCCCGGCCCCGCCGGCCTGGATCCGGACCTCCTGGCCGATCCGGCCCAGGACCCGCACCAGGCGTACCAGGCCCGGCAGGTGCGGGAACGGCTGGGACGGGCCCTGGCCCTCCTGAGCCCCCGGGAGCGCGCCGTGTGGCTGGCCACGGAAGTGCACGGGGAGCGTTTCCAGGACCTGGCCGCCCGCTGGGGCGAGCCGGTGGGCACCCTTCTTTCCCGCAAAAGCCGCGCCGCCGCCAAACTGCGGCGCCACCTCGCCGACCTGCATCCCACCCGGAGCTGACCCATGACCTGCTGCCGACCGTCTTCCTCCCCCCGTTCCCGCGCCGGCCGCATCGCCGGGCGCATCCTGCTGGCCATCCTGGCGGGGCTGGCCCTGGCCGTGGTGTTCGGCGCCGCGGTCATGTGGCTGTGGAACGCCACCCTCCCCGGACTGTTCGGGTTCCACGCCATCCGCTTCGGCCAGGCCATCGCCCTGGTGGTCCTGGCCAGGCTGCTGTTCGGGCGCTTCGGCTGCCACCACCGGGGCCGGCATTGGCGCCGTTGGCACGGGGAGGGCCGCTGGGGGTGCGAGCCTGGGGAGTCCCAGGCCGGGCCAGGCCCGGAGACGCCCGTGTCCCATTGATCCAAAGCCGACGGAACTGCCGGGCGGCTGAAGGAACCCGAACGCCCCCGAAATCCTATTTCGAAGATTTCGGATTTTCTGATCGACAAATATTAATTTTCAAATAGGATCGTCCCCGACCATCTCGGAGTCAGCCCATGGCGAGCGACGAATCCCGGCTTCAGGGCCAAGAGGGACGGCCTTCCGAACCGCCCCTCAGCCAATTCCAGCAGGCGGCCATCCTGCGCCTGCAGAAGGACGAGAGCATCATACCCGCGCCCATCTGGTTGTCCCGCCAGGCCCACCTGCCCAACGACACGGTCGAACGGGCCCACGCGGAGCGCGATCCGGACGGGTTCTGGGCCGAGCGGGCGCGTCTGGTGGAGTGGATGGAGCCGTTCCAGGAGGTGAGCCGCTTCGATCCGCCCCGCCACCAGTGGTTCGTGGGCGGCAAGCTCAACGCCACGGTGAACTGCATCGACCGCCACGTGTACTCGGAGCGGCGCAACAAGGCCGCGCTCATCTGGGTGGGCGAGGACGGGGAGGAGCATGCCTACACCTACGGGCGGCTCTACCGGGAGGTGAACCGCCTGGCCAACACCCTGAAGCGCCTGGGGCTGGGCCGGGGCGACCGGGCGATCATCTACATGCCCCTCACGCCCGAGGGGGTGATTTCCATGCTGGCCTGCGCCCGCATCGGCGCCATCCATTCGGTGGTCTACGCCGGCATGGGCACCCAGGCCCTGCGGGCGCGCATCGAGGATTGCCGGGCGCGCATCGTCATCTGCAGCGACTTCACCTTCCGCCGGGGACGCAAGGTGCCGCTCAAGCCCACGGTGGACGAGGCGGTGCGGGACCTGATCTTCGTGGAGCACATCATCGTCCACCGGCGCGGCTCCCGGCCCGGGGACGAGCCGTACAGCTTCGAGTCCGACCGGGAACACGACTACTACGACATCCAGGAGGCCAGGGAGATCCATTGCCCGCCCGAGAGCATGGATGCGGAGGACCCCCTGTTCATCCTCTACACCTCCGGCACCACCGGGACCCCCAAGGGCGTGGTGCACACGACCGGCGGCTACCTGGTGGGGGTCACCTACCTGGCCCGGGCCTTCTACCAGATCACCGACCGGGACATCTTCTGGAGCACCTCGGACATCGGCTGGATCGTAGGGCACTCCTTCATCGTCTATGGACCGCTGTCCTGCGGCGCGACCGTGTTCTGCAGGGAGGGCGTGCCGGACTACCCCAGCCCCGAGGTGACCTGGGAACTGTGCGAGCGGTTCGGGGTCAACCTCATGTTCACCGCGCCCACCGCCGTGCGCATGTGGATGAGCCACGGCAACCAGGCGCCGGCCAAGTACGACCTGTCGCGCCTGCGCCTGATCGCCTGCGCCGGCGAGCCCCTCAACCCCGAAGCCCACGCCTGGGCCCAGCAGAACCTGGCCGGGCAGGGCGACGGCATGGTGGTGGACAACTGGTGGCAGACCGAGATCGCCGCTCCGGTGCTGGGCACCCTGCCCACCTTCGACGCCCGCCCAGGCAAGGTGGGCAAGCCCATGCCCGGAGTGGATGCGGACGTGGTGGACCCCCAGGGCCGCCCGGTGCCCGACGGGCACGGCGGGCTCCTGATCCTGCGCAAGCCCCTGCCGTACATGATGCGCACCATCTGGAACGACCATCCCCGCTACGAGCGCTATTGGCACCAGGTGCCCGGAGGGGTCTACACCGCCGGCGACATCGCCGTGCGCGACCGGGACGGCTACTTCGCCGTGCTGGGGCGGTCCGACGACGTCATGAACGTGGCCGGGCACCGCATCGGCACCGCCGACGTGGAGGGGGCCCTGGTGCGCCATCCGGCCGTGGCCGAGGCGGCGGTCATCGGCCTGCCCGATCCCCTCAAGGGCGAGCGAATCAAGGCGTTCGTGGTGCTGCGGGCCGGGATCGCCCCCGGCCCCGGGCTGGTCTCCTCCCTCAAGGACCACGTGCGCCAGGACCTGGGCCCCATCGCCACCCCGGCGGACATCGAGATCCGGTCCACCCTGCCCAAGACCCGCTCCGGCAAGATCGTCCGCCGCTACCTCAAGGCGGTGGAAATGGGCGAGGACCCCGGCGACCTCTCCACCCTGGCCGACTGAAGGCGCGCCTACTGGGTCTGGAGGGTGCCCACCTGGATGGTGATGGCGCTGGGGGTGGGCGAGGTACCCAGGTGCCCCGCCTGGGTGGCGGTCAAGGTCACGGCGCTGCTCTGGGTGGCGGTGGCGGACAGGTCCAGGGCCACCTGCACCACGGGCGTGGCGCCGTAGGTGACGGCCGCCGTGCCCGCCGCCTGGCCCAGCAGGATGCGCAGCTGGGACTTGTCGGAACTGAGGCTGGCCAGATCGACCTTGGGGTCCTGGAACAAGGTCTGGGTGGCGTAGGCGCTGCCGGCCACGTACCGACCAGTTGGCCTGGGCGGGGTTGAGGGTCAGCACCGCCGTGACCCCCAGCCCGGCGGCGCCGCTGGGCGCCAGCAGGTCCAGCACCAGGTGGGTGGAGGTGGACGCCGAGTCCTCCGCCAGCTGCCACTGGGCCGTGTCGGCGGCCGGGCTGGAGTAGCTCAGCGTGGTGGCCGGGGGGCCGGCCGGGGTGGAGGCGCCTGCGCCGCCCCCGCCGCCCCTGCCGCCTCCGCAGGCGAGGGTGGCCAGGAGGGCGGCGCCCGCAAGGAGGAGGAGCAGCTTGTTCATCACCACCCCAGCTTCTGCAAGATGATCGCCAGGTCCGAATCGTCCACCACCCCGTCGCCGTCCAGGTCGATGGACGGGTCGGTGGTCCCGTAATGCCCCAGCAGGTCCAGCACGTCCAGGCCGTCGGGGGTGGCGTCGCCGCTGAGCACGCCGGCGTTGTGCACGTTCACGGACAGGGCGGCGCTGCCAGCGGCATCCCCCGGGGCGCTGGCGGAGCTGGCGGCGGTGACGGTGTACACGCCGGGCGTGCTTGCCGTGAAGGTGGCGCTGGTGGCGGGACTGCCCGGAGTGATGGACGCCCCCGGCGCGCTCCAGGCGACCGCCTGGGCGGTGGGGGCCAGGTCGCCCACGCTGGCCGTGACGGTCATGGGTGCGCCGGTGAGGAGCCCCACGGAACTGTACGGGAGCGAGAGGGTGAGCACTCCGCCCCAGTCGTCCACCAGGGTCTGGGCGTTCACGGAGCCCAGGCCGGTGACCTCGTCATAGCCGGTTCCGGCCGAGAATCCCGTGAGCCCGGGCATGCTGTTGGTGCCCTGGGTGATGTCGTGGAAGGCCGCGACGCCGTTGCCGCCGGTCCTGGTTGTTGCCCAGGTAGTAGAGGGTGTAGTTGGCGTTGCCCTGGCGGTGTCCGCCGGTGAGCTGGATGAGCACGGCCATGATGCCCGCGAAGGCGGGGCTGGCGGCGGAGGTGCCGCCCACCCCCAGGAGGGCGGGCGTCTCCTGCGGGCTGCTGGGGTCCGGGCTGTAGATGATGTAGGGGACCGCGGTGGACGAGGCCAGGGCCACGTCCGGAACCAGGCGCTGGGTGGCGCCGCTGGGCACGCCCGGCGCCGATTGCCAGGAGGGGCGGGCGTAGTAGGCGGACGCGCCGCCGCCGGAGGCCACTTCCCCGGAGGAGAGCGCTTCGTTCCAGGCCAGTTCGGGTATGTAGCCCAGGGCCGTGGCGGTGGTGAAGGGCAGCTGGCTCACCGTGGAGGACCACCAGGTCCCGGTGCTGTCGTTGAACTCGGTGCCGCCCACGCAGATGTTGTAGGGTGTGGAGCCCAGGCCGTTGACCGCCGCCTCGGGCAGGGGATTGCCGTTGGCGTCCGTGCACCCCTCGTCCCCGTTGTCCCCCGAGGCCACGCAGACCGTGATGCCCTCGGTCGCCGCCTGGGACCAGAGGTTCTGGTAGAACTGCTGCACGGTGGTGGTGAAGATGTCGTCGGTGGCCATCTGGGCTTCGCACTCGCCGAAACTGACGCTCATGACCGGCGCGAGGTTGTGGGTGACGATGTACTGGGCGGACAGGTCCACTCCGTCCGCGGACACTCCCGCGCTGCTGCCGGAGGTGACGAACAGGATGCTGGCCCCCTTGGCCACGGCCCCGGACCACTCCACGTCCAGGTCCGCTTCGTTGTCTTCGTCGGCGCCCATGTCCCCGGGGTCGCTGCCGGTGGTGGGGATGACGATGGTCGGCGTGTTGGCCAGCAGCCCCATGTAGGTGCGGAACTGGTTCCAGTTGGACTGGGCGTCCAGCGGATGGGTGCGGCCGGCGATGGCGATGGTCACCCCGCTGCCGTCGATGCCGGCGTTGTAGAGGGGCGTCAGGTTGTAGATGGTGGCGAAGTCCACCGGGGCGAGCCAGTGCCCGCCGCTGCCGTCGGTGACCAGGGGACGGGCCGCGGTGTGCATGGGCCTGCGGGGGAAGTTGTTCAGGGATACCACGCCGGCCACCAGGGGCGCCAGGGCCGCCGGGATGCTGGGGTCCACGGCGTTGGCGTAACGGGTCCGGCCCTGGACCCGGTACTCCATGATGGCGGTGCGGAACGCCTGTTCCACCATCCCGGCGGTGCCCGAGAAGACCAGGCTCATGTTCCCGGGGGGCTCATCCTCCACGGTGAATCCCTCGCCGGCCAGCCAGCTGGTGACCTGGGCGATCTCCTCCTGCCCGGGCCCGAAGGCGGCGCCGAATTGCTCCGGGGTGAGCCACAGGTGGTAGCGGGGCGAGGCGGGATCCTGCAGGTCCCGCAGCAGGCGCTCCAGGTCCGCCCGGGCCTCGGGACGCATGCGCAGGCTGAGGATCAGGTGCTCCATGGGCAGGGCGGAGTCGGCCCGGCCCACCGGCATCAGGTCCCGGGCGGCCCGGTGCACGTTGCCCGCCAGGGTCACCCACCGGGACGACGGGGCGTCGCCGGGCAGGGTCAGGATGCGTGACCTGCCGGCGCCCTGGGCGGCCAGCGGCACCGCCGCCACCACCAGAGCGAGGCAGGAACTCCTCCATCCCGACGCCATAGACCTGTCCTTTCGGTATCCGCGCCTCCACCCACGGAAGGGCCCGGGTTAACCAAGGTACTGCCGCCCCGTTGGGCCTGCCATTTCTTTTAACAATGATCTTGTTGGTCTTGTCAACCTCTCCATGGCGGTTGGCCCTTCCTTCTGGAACGCCTGAGCTTGCAATGGGCTTATAGTGGCAAGACGAGAAAGCTATGAAAAAATTTACTCTGCGGGTGACCCTCGCCACGCTGGTCTCGACGGTGATCCTGGTCGCGGCCGTCTCCATCATGACGGCCCTGTACCTGGGCATCAGGAAGGCCATGTACCAGGCCACCTACGAGATGATGGGCGAGATCACCCACGCGGTGGGCGACAAGCTGACCCAGCGCCTGTTCCGGGTGGAGCGCCTGAACACGCTCATCGCCGACATGGTCCGGGGCGGCACCCTGGACCCGGCCGACGGGGAGAAGTTCACCAGGTTCCTGGCCGACGCGGTGGCCGCCAATCCGGCCATCACCCTCATCGACTGCGGCCTGCCCTCGGGGGACAAGTTCCAGGCCCTGCGCATGCCCGACGGCTCCATATCCAGGCGCCTGGTGCGCCGCACCCCCCGGGGGGTGGTCTCCACCTGGGTGCACCAGAACCCCGCCTTCGCAGCCACCGGGAAAAGCGGCGTGGAGGACCTGGCCACCGGCTACGACCCCCGCCGGCGCCCCTGGTACACGGCCGCCCTGCAGGCCGGGAAGCAGGTCTGGACCGGCCTCTACTCCAGCCGCTCCGGGCTCAACTACTCCAACGCCGACCCGGTGTACGACGCCCGGGGCCGCCTGCTGTGCGTGCTGGCCATGGACATGCGGCTGGAGGACCTGTCCCAGTTCATGCAGCGCCTGCGGGTGGGCCGGAGCGGCAAGCCGTTCATCCTGGACCCGGACTTCCACGTGGTGGCCATGCCCCTGGATCCGGCCCGGGGCCTGGACGAACTGGTGCAGAAGGTCACCACCGGAGGCTGGACCGACTACAGCCTGCGGGACCCGGCCGAACTCCCGGACCCGGATGTGCGCCAGGCGGCGCTGGCCTACCGGGCGGGCCCCAGGACCGGTGGCCAGGGCTACCTGACCCTCCGGGCTCCGGATGGGCGCCGGCTCCTGGCCTCCTTCGAGCCGGAGCCCAAGTACAAGTTCACCTTCGGCGTGGTGGTGCCCGAGGAGGACATCCTGGGCTCCATCAAGCGCGACCTGGACGGCTCCATCCTGTTCACCGCCCTGTTCCTGCTGGTGGCCCTGGGGGCCGCGTACGGGATCGCCCGCTCCATCTCCAGGCCCCTGGCCACCCTCGCCGGGCAGGTGGACCGGATCCGCCAGCTGGACCTGGGGGACGCGCCAGGCGTGCGCACCGCCATCCTGGAGGTGGCGCTCATCGACGACTCGGTCCAGAACATGCGCAAGGGCCTGCGCTCCTTCAAGAAGTACGTGCCCGCCGAGGTGGTGACCCGGCTCCTGCACCTGCAGAAGGAGGCGGTGATCGAAGGGGAGCGGCGGGAACTGACCATCTTCTTCTCGGACATCGCCGACTTCACCCGCATCTCCGAGAGCCTGAGCGCCGAGGCGCTGGTGGCGCAGATGGGGACCTACCTGGAGGACATCACCCGCACCCTCCTGGCCGGCGCGGGCACCGTGGACAAGTTCATCGGCGACTCGGTCATGGCCTTCTGGGGCGCTCCCAGCCCCCTGCCGGACCACGCGGAACGGGCCTGCCGGGCCGCCCTCCAGGCCCAGGCCAGCATCCAGCGCCTGAACCAGGCCTGGGCGGAACAAGGGCAGCAGCCGCTGCACACCCGCATGGGCATCCACACCGGCGAGGTCACCGTCGGCAACGTAGGGTTCGAGGGCCGCATGAACTACACCGTCATCGGCGACAGCGTGAACCTGGCCAGCCGCCTGGAGGGCCTGAACAAGGTCTACGGCACCCGCATCCTCATCAGCGAATCCACCTTGTCGGCGGCGGGCGGCGCCGTGGTGGCCCGGGTGGTGGACCTGGTCACGGTCAAGGGCAAGGACCGCCCCATAGGGCTTTACGAGCTGCTGGCCATGCGCGGGGAGGCCACCGGGGACCAGCAGGTCAAGGCGGGCCGCTCCGCCCGGGCCTTCGAGCACTACCGCGCCCAGCGCTGGGCCCGGGCCCTGGCCGTCCTCCAGGACCAGCCCGGGGACCCGGACGGGCCGGACCAGGTGCTCATGGAGCGCTGCCGGCGCTACCTGGCGGAGCCTCCGGGCGCGGACTGGGACGGGGTGACCCGGCACCACGAAAAATAGCGGCACCGGCCGCGCAGAAAAGCCCGCGGGGCCGGGATAATGGAGTGCCCCCCCTCAACAGGAGCCATTCCATGGACTATGTGAACCTCGGCCGGACCGGCCTCAAGGTTTCCCGCATCTGCCTCGGCTGCATGACCTACGGCCTCGCGCCCAGCGGCGCGGCCACGGGCACGCGCCACGCCTGGTCCCTGGACGAGGCGGCGAGCCAGCCGTTCCTGCGCCAGGCCCTGGACCTGGGCATCAACTTCTTCGACACCGCCAACGTGTATTCCACCGGCGCCAGCGAGGAAGTGCTGGGGCGGTTCCTCAAGGCCAACGTGCGCCGGGAGGCGGTGGTGGTGGCCACCAAAGTGCACGGGACCATGCGCGACGAGCCCAACGGCCGCGGGCTTTCCCGCAAGGCCATCCTGTTCGAGCTGGACGCCAGCCTGCGCCGCCTGGGCATGGACTACGTGGACCTGTACCAGATCCACCGCTGGGACGACAGCACGCCCGTCGAGGAGACCCTGGAGGCCCTGCACGATGCGGTGAAGTCCGGGAAGGTGCGCTACCTCGGCGCCTCCACCATGTATGCCTGGCAGTTCGCCAAGGCCCTGTGCCTGGCCGACCGCCACGGCTGGACCCGCTTCGTGTCCATGCAGAACCACTACAACCTGCTGTACCGGGAAGAGGAGCGGGAGATGCTGCCCCTGTGCAAGGAGGAGGGCATCGGCGTCATCCCCTGGAGCCCCCTGGCCCGGGGCCGCCTGGCCCGCCCCTGGCAGGAAGGCAGCACCCGGCGCATCGAGACGGACCATTACGGCCGGAGCCTGTATGCCCCCACCGAGGACGCGGACCGCAAGGTGGTGGACCGCCTCGGGGAGGTGGCCGCCGCCCGGGACGTGCCCCGGGCCCAGGCGGCCCTGGCCTGGATGCTGGCCAAGGGCGTCACGGCGCCCATCGTCGGCGCCACCCAGCCCCACCACCTGGCGGACGCGGCGGCCGCCGTGTCCCTGCGCCTCGCGCCCGAAGAGATGGCGGCCCTGGAAGAGCCGTACGTGCCCCACCCGGTGCTGGGGGTCGAGCCATGAACGGCGCCGAGGCTCTCGTCCGCACGTTCCTGGCCTGCGGCGTGGACACCTGTTTCGCCAACCCCGGCACCAGCGAGATGCATTTCGTGGCGGCCCTGGACCGGATCCCGGGCATGCGCTGCGTCCTGGGCCTGTTCGAGGGGGTGGTGACCGGCGCCGCCGACGGCTACGGGCGCATGGCCGGCAAGCCCGCGGTCACCCTGCTCCACTGCGGCCCGGGTTTGGCCAACGGCCTGGCCAACCTGCACAATGCCCGCCGGGCCCGGACCCCCATCGTCAACCTGGTGGGGGACCAGGCCACCTACCACCGGGCCCTGGACGCCCCCCTGACCGCCGACATCGACAGCTGGGCCCGCCCGGTCTCCGCCTGGACCCGCTCCGCCGCCGACCCCCTCACCGCCGGCGCCGACGGCGCCGCGGCGGTGGCCGCCGCCCGTGCCGCGAGCGGGATCGCCACCCTCATCCTGCCTTCGGACACGGGCTGGGGCGAAGGGGGCGTGCCGGCCGGGCCGCTGCCTCCCAGTCCCGCGCCGCGGGTGGACGAGACGGCCCTGGAGCACGCCGCCCGGATCCTGAAGTCCGGGGAACCCGCCGCGCTCCTCCTGGGCGGACAAGCCCTGCGGGAGCGCGCCGCCCACGCCGCCGGCCGGGTGGCCGCGGCCTGCGGGGCGGCCCTTTTCGCCCCCCAGTCCGTCGTGCGCATGGAGCGGGGGCGCGGGCGCACCTACGTCCAGCGCCTGCCCTACCCGGTGGACCAGGCGATGGCCGCCCTGGCCCCCTTCCGGCACCTGATCCTGGTTGGGGCGACCCGCCCGGTGATCTTCTTCGCCTACCCCGGCAAACCCTCCCGCCCGGAGCGTCCGGACGCCCAGGTGCACCTGCTGGCCCTGCCCGGCCACGATTGCCTGGACGCCCTGGAGCGCCTGGGCGAGCGGCTCGGGGCCACCCCGTCGGTCCCCGGAGCAGGCCCGGCTCCGGCGCTCCCCAAGGGCCTGCCCATCTCCCCCGAGTCCGTGGCCCAGGTCATCGCCGCCCTGCTCCCGGACCAGGCCATCGTGGTGGACGAGAGCGTCAGCTTCGGCCGGGGCTTCTATGCCGCCACCCGGAACGCGGCCCCCCACGACTGGCTGCAGCTGGCCGGCGGCGCCATCGGCGAGGGCCTGCCCATGGCCACCGGCGCCGCCCTGGCCGCCCCCGGCCGGAGGGTGGTGAGCCTGGAGGCTGACGGCTCCGCCCTGTACACCGTGCAGGCCCTCTGGACCCAGGCCCGGGAGCGCCTGGACGTGACCACCGTGATCCTGGCCAACCGCAAGTACGCCATCCTCCAGAGCGAACTGGCCGCCCTGGGTGCCGTCGCCGGGCCCACCGCCCGGGCCATGCTGGAACTGGGTTCGCCCAGCCTCGACTGGGTCGCCCTGGCGGCCGGCTTCGGGGTGGAGGCGGCCCGGGCGGACACCCCGGAGCGGCTGGGCGCCTTGTTCCAGCAGGCCAACGCCCGGCCTGGGCCGTCCTTGATCGAGCTGGCGATACCCTGACCCGGCCAGCGCGAGCCGCGGCCGGCCGCCGCTGCTGAAGCCCTCAAGGGACGCCGGCGCGGATGTCGCCCACCACGGCCACCCACTGCTCCTCGCCGGCGATCCGGGCCGCCTCCAGTTCCTCCCGGGTGGGGAACCAGGCCGGCACCCCCCTCGGGACCGGCGCCAGCAGGGCCAGGAGTTCGTCGGACAGCACATGGCGCGAGACCAGGTCGTCCAGCCGGATGGGATGGGCGTGGCCCTTGAGCAGGAGGGCCTGGCCTTCGTCCGAGAGCAGGAACTCCGCGAACAGCCTGGCGGCGTTGGGGTGCCGGGCGCAGGTGCTGATGCCCAGGGCCTGGACGCCGGCCACCGCGCCGCTGGCGGGGATGACGGTGGCGTAGGCCGGGCCGTACTTGTCCTGGTCGGTCATGGCGTTGAAGTCCCAGGTCGCGATGATGGGTGTGTCGCCCGAGCGCACCGTGCCCCAGAAGCCGATGATCGGCACCAGGTTGCCCAGTTCGTAGAGCCTGGAGAAGAACTCCAGCCCGGACCTGGGGTCGCCCAGGCCGCCGCTGGTGGCCCGCCCCGCGCGTCCAGGGACACCAGGGCCTCCAGGCTGCCCGGCTTGGATTGCCGCCGAGGGCGAACTGGCCCTGGTATTCCATCCTGAACAGGTCGTCCCAGTCCGCGGGCGTCCACTTGACCAGGTCGGTGCGCACCTCGAACGCCAGGTTGCCGTAGAACTGGCCGAACCAGGACCCGTCCGGATCCTTGAACGCGTCGGGGATGGAGTCCCAGGTCCGGACCTTGTACGGCGCCGCGAACCCGCTGGCCTTCAGCGCCGGCCCGGAGGCCATGGTCGCCGTCACCAGGTCCGGGGCCAGCGACGGGCTGCCCTGGCCGTAGCTGTTGTCCCGGATCGCCTCCAGCTGCTCGGAGGGGGTGAGGTCGAATTCCAGCTGCCGGATGACGATGCCGTAGCGCGCCGAGAAGGTGTCGAAGATCTCCCCGTAGTTGGCCCAGCGCCGCAGGCAGCCGGCGACCACCAGCGACCCTTCCGCCTGGGCGGCCTGCACCAGCTCCTCCAGTCCCGTGGGCGCCTGGGCGGCCTCGGGGGCCGGCGTCTCCTCCTGGGCGGCTTCCGGGGCCGACGTCTCCTCCTGGGCCGCCCCGGGCACTGGAGCCAGCGCCACGGCGGCCACCAGGGCGAGCAACGCATGCCTGCAAGTCCTGCCTATCAAGGCGGCCTCCTCCTGCGGGCCCCCCCTTGCGGGTGTGGGCTGCGCCTGGAGATCATCGCTGAGGAACATAATGCCGCCGGTAAGTGTGTCAAGGAGAGCAGTTCGAGGAACGCTGCGGATCGGACGGGCGGAACTGGACCGTGCCGGAGCCAGGCTAGGCGTCCGCGCCCGCCAGGGCCGCCTCGACGGCCTGGACCAGTTCGGGGCTGCCGGGTTCCACGCTGCTGGGGAAGACCTGGATCACCTCCCCGTCCTTCCCCACAGGGTACTTGGTGAAATTCCACTTGGGCACGCCGGGCCCATCGGAGAGGAAGGCGAACACGGGACACTGCCCGGGCCCTTTCACCTCCACCTTTTCCGAAAGGGGAAAGGTGACGTGGTACCGGGTGGCGCAGAAGGCCTGGATGGCTTCGGGGCCACCCGGCTCCTGGCCGCCGAACTGGTTGCAGGGAAAACCGATCACGGCGAACCCCCTGGGCCCGTAGGTGGTGTGGAGCCGCTGCAGGCCTTCGGACTGGGGCGTGAAGCCGCATTCGCTGGCCACATTCACCGCCAGCACCACCTTGCCCCGGAAGGCCGAAAGGGGCATGGCCTTGCCGTCCAGGGCGTCGACGGAAAGATCGTAGAGGGACATGGGAGCCTTTCCAGGGGTGCCGGACCGGCCGGCGAGGTAGAGATTACGGTCATTGGACGCCAGCCGCCCGCCCGCTGTGACAGTTCCAGCATTCAGCCTTCCGTCGATCTCCCGCGCCCTGTTGTGTGTGTGTGTGTGTGTGTGTGTGTGTGTGTGTGTGTGTGT
>CAWFOJ010000165.1:0-26644 GCA_963816585.1 uncultured Holophagaceae bacterium
GCTGAGCCGGTCACACAAAGACCTGCAGGACCCCGTTGCTCACCAGCATCCCGCGCGCCGTGAAGCGCAGGGCGGGCCCCTCCCGCTCCAGCAGCCCGTGCTTCAGGAACGGCTCCAGCTGGGCCTCCCAGGCGTCCGCCAGGGACTCCAGGTCCTGCTCCCGGGCCCGGGCCCGCAGGGCCGGCCAATCCACCCCCCGATGCAGGCGCAAGCCCAGCAGGGGCACTTCCGCCAGCGCCTGGGCCGGGTCCAGCTCCTGCACCTCCGCCCGGCCGCGCTCCTCGATCCAGGCGGGAATCACCCCGCTCTCGGTCCAGCGCCAGGCCCCCAGCTGGGAGGCGGCGCTGGGGCCCAGGCCCAGGTACGGGCGGCGCTCCCAGTAGCGGGTGTTGTGCCGGGACTCCTGGCCGGGAGCGGCGTAGTTGCTGATCTCATAGGGCCGCAGCCCCAGGCGGGGCAGTTCCCGCTGCAGCGCCTCGAACACGTCCGCCACCTCGTCCTCGGAGGGCAGGGCGAGCCGCCCGGACTCCACCTGGGCCCGCAAGGGGCAGGCCTTGTCCAGGTCCAGCAGGTAGATGGACAGGTGCGTGGCGCCCGCCTCCACCAGGGTCCGGGCATCCCCCAGGACCCGGTCCAGGCGCTGTCCGGGGATGCCCACCATCAGGTCGGCGCTCACCCGCTGGAACCCGGCCCGGCGGGCCTGGTCCAGGGCCGTCCGGGCGGCGCGGGCATCGTGGATCCGTCCCAGGCGGGCCAGGAGGGCGTCATCCAGGGTCTGCACCCCCAGGCTGAGCCGGTCCCAACCCAGCCCCCGGGCCCGCTCCAGCCAGGCCAGGTCCACCGTGCCGGGGTTGGCCTCCAGGGTGGCCTCCTGCAGGGGCGCCAGGTCGAAGGCCCGGGCGGCGGCCCCGGTGAGTTCCGCCAGTTGGGCGGCGGTGAGCAGGGAAGGGGGTGCCGCCCCCCAGGTACAGGGTGTCCACCGCCGGGCGGCCCAGGGCCTCGCCCCACCGCTCCAGTCCGGCCACCAGCCGCTCCAGCACCGCCGGGGCGGGGTCCGGGTCCCGGGTGGTGACGAAGGAACAATAGGTGCACCGGTCCCTGCAGAACGGCCAGTGCAGGTAGAGGCCCAGGGGCTCCCCCCCGGCGGCGTCCCGCAGGGTTTCCAGGCGGGAAACCAGTTCGGGGATCAATGGAAGTGGGAATCGATGGCCTCGCACCAGAAGTGGTAGGTCATCAGGTGGATTTCCTGGATCCGGGCGGTGACCTGGCTGGGCACCACCAGGGGATCGTCCACCAGGTCCTTGAGCTGGCCGCCGTCCCGGCCCAGCAGGCCCACGGTGCGCAGCCCCAGGCCCTTGGCCGCCGCCACCGCCTGGATGACGTTGGGGCTGTTGCCGCTGGTGGAAATGCCTACCAGCAAGTCGCCGGGGCGGCCCAGGGCCTCGACCTGCCGGGCGAATACCCGATCGAAGCCGTAGTCGTTGCCGATGGCGGTGAGGGCCGACGTGTCCACGGTCAGGGCGATCCCCGCCAGGGCCCGGCGCTCCTTCACGTAGCGCCCGGTGAGCTCGGCGGCGAAATGCTGGGCGTCGGCGGCGCTGCCGCCATTGCCGCACACCAGGATGCGGCAGCCGCGCTTGAGGCGTTCGGCCATGTCCGCCGCCTGGGCCAGGATATGGTCGGCCTCCGCGGCGAAGAAAGCCTGCTTGAGGGCGACGGCTTCCTGGACGTGCTGGAGGAGGAGGGTCTTCATGGGGACTCCCGGCTGGAACTTCAAGTCTGACAGGGAGACCGGCGCGGCCTATCGCTATACTTGGGCCAGGAGATCCCCATGGAACTCGACCCGCGCCCCTCCGGCAGCACGACGCCGGATCCCCTTGAAGGAAAACTGGACCCGGCGGTGATGGAACAACTTCTGAACCTGGACGACGGCGCCCTGGGCCTGGTGAAGGAGATGCTCGGGCTGTTCCGGGAGGACATCCCGGGCCGCTTCAAGGCCATGGAAGCGGTCATGGCCCCCGGGGAGTGGACGGAGGTGGCGGACTTGGCCCACGCCATCAAGGGCGCCGCCGGCACCATGGGAACCCTTCGGCTGCGGGCCGTGGCCGCGGAATTGGAGGGCGGCGCCCGCCAAGGCGCTTTCTCCACGGACCCGGCCCTGCTGTTCGCCCAAATGAAGGAAGCCTATACCGAGGCTTTGGAGGCCCTGGGCCAGTACATCGCCCTGCGGGAACCCTGACCTATTCTGAATCCTCTCCGGTCCGGTACACCCTCACCCCCGGCGTTCCCCTGGGCGGGGCGTGGTCGGAGATCTGCACCCGGCCGCCGGGGTCCACCCACTGGTAGATGCGGGTGGGGGGCCGGGCCGGGCCGCGGCTGGCGTCGGCCATCAGGGTGGAGCCCGGCGCCAGGGACGCCTCCTCCACCTGGAACCCGCCCCGGCCCTTGTGCAGCAGGTCCATGGAACCGGCGGCCTTGGGGTCGGCCTGCACCAGGCGCTTGCTGTACAGCTCCAGCACCCGGGGCACGTAGGCCCGGGTCTCGGGGTACGGCGGGATGCCCTGGTACTTGAACACCGCCGACTCTCCGGCGTTGTAGGCCGCCACCATCTTGGGCAGGTCGCCCGCGAAGGTCTCGGACAGCCACTTGAGGTATCTCACCCCGCCGGTGATGTTCTGGCGGGGGTCGAAGGGGTCGACCACTCCGAAGCGCTGGGCAGTCTGGGGCATGAGCTGCATCAGCCCCAGGGCCCCGGCCCGGCTGCGGGCCCGGGCGTAGAAGGCGCTCTCCGCCTGGATCACCGCCCGGGCCAGGAACGGGTCGATGCCCTCCTGGGTGGCGATCTCGTCCACCAGGGCCAGCAACTCGGGGCTGCGCAGCACCTTGGCCATTTCCTGGCGGCTGATGGCCAGCCGCACGTGACCCACCCCCACGTGGCGCAGCACCAGCCCCTGGCCCTGGACGTAGGCGGGCGGCAGGTTGTTGACCACCACGTTGCCGTTGCGGTCGAAATACGTGTAGATGTAGGTCAGCCCACGGTCCGTGGTGCCTCCGTGCAAGGCGAGGGCGGCCAGGAAGGCCAGCAGCATGGAGGAAGGGTTCATGAAGGACGTCCAGCATCCAGTCTAACGCCGGAGCGCCCGCCGCGCCCGGATCCCATCACGGTTCCCAGCGGACGTCCTGGACGCCGGCCCGGGCGTTGGCGGCCCGGGACAGGGCGAACAGCCAGTCGCTGAGCCGGTTCAGGTAGACGATCACCTCCGGCGGCACCGCCTCGGCGGCGCCGAGGGTCACCACCTCCCGCTCGGCCCGCCGGCACACGGTGCGGGCCCAGTGGCCGTAGGCCGCCCCCGGGCAGCCCCCGGGCAGGACGAAGCTGGTCATGGGCGGGGTGGCGGCGGCGAGCCGGTCGATGTCCGCTTCCATGTCCTGGATGGGCCAGGTGGGATGGGTGAGGCGCTGCCGCACCTGCCCGGCGCGGCTGGCGGGCGCCGCCAGCACCGCCCCCAGGGCGAACAGGTCCCGCTGGATATAGCCCAGCGGCCCATGGGCCGCCAGGGCCGGGTCCAGGTGCAGGGCGAGGACGCCCAGGACGCTGTTCAGCTCGTCCAGGGTTCCGTACGCCACCAGGCGCTGGTGGCCCTTGGGCACCCGGTCGCCGCCGAACAGCCCGGTGGTGCCTGCGTCGCCGGTGCGGGTGTAGAGCTTCATCGGGGACCTCCTACTCGAAGCGCCGGCTCCAGGCGGCGGTGTCGGCCCGCCATTCGGCCAGGGAGGCCTGGTCTTCGGGAGCCAGGATGCCTTTGGCCTGGGCCCGGGCGGCCAGGTCGTCGAAGGTGGCGAGCACGTCCAGGAGCGTTCCGGCCGCCTGGAACGCCGCCTCGGCCCGGGGCAGGCCGTAGCTGAACAGGGCCAGCACCACAGGCACCTGGGCCCCCTCCTGGAGCAGGGCCTCCAGGCAGCGGATGCTGGAGCCCCCGGTGGAGACCAGGTCCTCGATGAGCACCACCCGGTGCCCCTTGGCGCTGGGGCCTTCCACCTGGCGGCCCATGCCGTGGGTCTTGGGCTCCGGGCGCACGTAGGCCATGGGCAGCCCCAGGCGGTCGGCCACCATGGCCGCCCAGGGGATCCCCGCGGTGCTGGTGCCGGCGATGAGGGTGGGCCGGAAGCGGGCGGCCCGCTCCGCCAGGGCCGCCTTGATCCCCGCGCGCAGCTGGGGGAACCCCAGCAGTTGGCGGTTGTCGCAGTAGATGGGAGCCTTCAGTCCCGAGGCCCAGGTGAACGGGCTGCGGGGGGAGAGCCGGACGGCGCCCGCGTCCAGGAGCCCGGAGGCCAGGTCGTCGGCGTTGAGGGGAAGTTCCGGTGCGGCCGCCACCGGGTCAGGCTTTCACCACGATGTTCACCAGCTTGCCGCCGGGAGGCATCACCACCTTGACGATCTCCTTGCCGTCCAGGTGGTGCCGGGCCTCGGGGCAGGCCAGGGCGGCCGCGCGGCGGGCCTCGTCGGTGGTGGCGGCGGGAAGCTGCAGGCGGCCGCGCACCTTGCCGTTCACCTGCACCACCACGGTCACCTCGTCGGCGGTGAGCCAGGCGGGGTCGGCCTCGGGCCAGGCCGCGTGCATGCAGAAGCCCCGGCCGCCCAGGGCGGTCCACAGCTGCTCGGCCAGGTGCGGCGCCGCCGGGGAGAGCATGGGCACGAAGATCTCCAGGGCCCGCTGCATGACCGCGCCCCGGTGCGGGGCGTCCCTGGGCAGGTCGCCCAGGGCGTTGGCCAGTTCCATGAGGCTGCTCACCAGGGTGTTGAACTGGTAGCGGTGGTCCAGGTCGTCGGTGACCTTGTGCAGGGTCTGGTGGATCTTCACCAGCAGGGCCCGCTCCTCGGCCGAGAGCTGCTCCTTGGGCGGCAGCGGGGCCCCGGTGGCCCGGTGCTCCTCCACCATGCGGGTGATGCGCTTCAGGAACCGGGTGGCCCCGTCGATGCCCTCGAACCCGGTCCAGTCGATCTCCTTCTCGATGGGGGCGGCGAAGATCATGAACAGGCGCAGGGCGTCGGCGCCGTACTGGGCGATCACCTCGTCCGGGTCCACGATGTTGCCCCGGGACTTGGACATCTTGAACCCGTCCTTGAGCACCATCCCCTGGCAGATGAGCTTCTTGAACGGCTCGTCCGTGGCCACCAGCCCCAGGTCGCGCATGACCTTGTAGAAGTAGCGGGCATAGATGAGGTGCATGGTGGCGTGCTCGATGCCGCCCACGTACAGGTCCACCGGCGCCCAGGCGTCCGCTTCGGCGCGGCTGAAGGGCTCCTGGCCGTTCCTGGGATCCAGGTAGCGCATCCAGTACCAGCTGGAATCCACGAACGTGTCCATGGTGTCCGTCTCCCGCCGGCCCGGCCCCCCGCACTTGGGGCAGGCGCAGTCCAGGAAGGACCGGGACGTGGTGAGGGGCGAGGCGCCCTGTCCGGTGAAGGCCACGTCCTCGGGCAGGCGCACCGGCAGGTTCTCCAGCTTCTCCGGCACGACGCCGCACTGGGGGCAGTGCACGGTGGGAATGGGGGCGCCCCAGTAGCGCTGGCGGGACAGGCCCCAGTCCCGCAGCTTGTAGGTGACGGCCTGCTCGGCCCGGCCGCCCAGCTGCTCCACCATCCGGTCGATGGCTTCCTCGCTGGTCAGGCCCGTGAACGGGCCGCTGTTCACCAGGCGGCCGTAGTCCGAGAAGAACTCGCCCGGGCCCAGGGCCCGGCCGTCCGCGGGCACGATGACCGTGGGAATGTCCAGGCCGTACTTCCTGGCGAATTCGTAGTCGCGCTCATCGTGGGCCGGCACCCCCATCACCGCCCCGGTGCCGTATTCCATGAGCACGTAGTTGGCGGCGAACACCGGCACCTTCGCCCCGGTGAAGGGATGGACCACGTCCAGCCGGGCCCGGTGGCCCAGCTTGATGTCCGTCATCAGGCGCTCCTCCCGGCTCTGGGCGGCCACCTGGTCGCAGAAGGCCTTGAGGGCCGGGTCGCCGGCCGCCGCCTGCTGGATGAGGGGGTGCTCGGCGGAGAGGACCATGAAGGTCACCCCGAACAGGGTGTCCAGGCGGGTGGTGAACACGGTCACCGGGCGCCCGTCGGTGAGGTCGAAGGTGAGGCGGGCCCCCTCGGACTTGCCGATCCAGTGCCGCTGCATGGCCTTGACGTTCTCCGGCCAGTCGATGTGGCCGTGCCCTTCCAGCAGCTCCTCGGCGTAGCGGGTGATGGCGAAGAAGTACTGCTCCATGGGCTTTTGCACCACCGGATGGCCGGTGCGCTCGTCCTTGCCGTCCACCACCTGCTCGTTGGCCAGCACGGTGCCCAGGGCCTCGCACCAGTTGACGTTGCGCAGGGCCCGGAACACGTCGCCCCGCTCCCACATCTTCAGGAAGAACCACTGGTTCCACTTGTAGTACTCGGGCAGGAAGGTGGCGATCTCCCGGTCCCAGTCGTAGCTGATGCCCATCTTCTGGATCTGGCCCTTCATCTCCTGGATGTTGGACCGGGTCCACACCGCCGGGTGGATGCCGTTCTTGATGGCGGCGTTCTCCGCCGGCAGGCCGAAGCTGTCCCAGCCCAGGGGATGCATCACCTGGTCCCCGCGCATGCGCCGGAACCGGGCCACCACGTCCCCCAGGGTGTAGTTGCGCACGTGCCCCATGTGGATCCGCCCGCTGGGGTAGGGCAGCATCACCAGCATGTAGAACGTCCGGCAGCCGGGCTCCAGGTCCGCCGCCCGGGACGAGCGGAAGGCCCGGGCCTCGGCCCAGCGCTTCTGGATCAGCGGTTCCTGCTGGAGAGGTTCGAAAGGCATGGAAAATTCCTTCTGGGTAAAGGTCCAGTGTAACGTTCCTGGAACCGTTTGCCCATATTCCGGCCCCGGCAGCTGCCTCAGGCGCCGGAGCCCGGCGCCCTGGCGATGGCATAGGCCTCCAGCGTGTAGTGGATGGCGATGGCCCCGAACACTTCCAGGCCCCGCTCCAGGCAGGCCAGCGCCTCGTCCACCTTCCGGGCCATGCACAGATCCACCAGTTCCTTGTGCATCTCGATCTCGTAGGCCAGTTCATCGCTCTTGGTGTGGAAGGCGGCCAGGATCAGCACCAGGTGGTTCAGCAGGGACCGTTCCACCTGCGCCAGCCACTGGCTCCGGGACAGGATCTCCACCATGCTCGCGTGGAAATCCGTGTGGGCCATGGCCGCCCGTGGGTGGTCGTCGGTCCTGACCGCCGCGACGTACACCTCCAGGGCCCGGGCCAGGCCCTGGAGGTCCTGGTCCGGGCAGGTGGCCGCGTTGCGCACGCAGGCTCCCTCCAGCAGCCGGCGGGCCCGGAAGATGTCCTCCACTTCCGCCACGCTGAGGTGGCGCACCACCACGCTGCGGTTGGGCTCCCGCCGGAGCAGGCCGTCCTGGGTCAGCACCCGCGCGGCCTCCCGGACGGTGCTCCTGGAAACGGCGAACTGCTCGGACAACTGCTTTTCCCGGAGGTGGGTGCCCGGTTTCACGGCGCCGTCGAACATGGCCTGTCTCAGGGCCAGCACCACCCGGTCCACTGCGGTCGCCGCCTGCACGGTACCCTTCTTCCCAGCTGCCATCGCACCCATCCCCGCGGATACGGTCAGTGAAATTCGGCGCCCCACTTGCTGCTCTCGCCCAGGTAGAACCCTTCGGGGAAGGGATCCCGTTCAGCCAGGACCGCCGTCCGGGACGGCGCGGATGACCACCCGGGTCGGTTCCCCTTCGGTGTGGGAATCAATGGCTGAAATCAGACGTTGGCAGCGCATGGAACCACTCCCCCGATCGTCCGGCCCTCACTTGGCAGCCGCAGGGACCAGGCGTTTTCTGAGCCAATCATAGATGCCGGAAATGCCAAGCGGGTAGTAGATCATGGTGAGGATCAACAGCACGCCGTAGATGATGAACTGGATCCCGGGCAGCTCGGTCCAGTGGGACCGGATCACTTCCATCAGGAAGACCATGGGGAAGGCCACGACGATCCCGCCCCACAGGCTGCCCCGCCCGCCGATGTAGGCGATGGCCAGGACCTCGATGGTCTTGGAGGTGTCCATGATGGAGGTGGGGGTCAGGGAGCCCACATAGTGGGCGTAGAACCCTCCCAGCCACCCGGCGTACAGGGAGGAAACGGTGAAATTCATCACCCGGTAGCGGGTCGGGTTGATGCCCGAGGCGCAGGCGGCGTCATAGTTCTGCCCCATGGCCCGGAAGGCCAGGCCGATGTGGGACCGGGTGATGAGGTTCAGCGTGACGTAGATGACCAGGAGCATGATCAGGATGACGTACAGGTACGGCACGTTGGACGTGGACGCGAAGAACGTGTTGGGCGCCATCCCGGAAGGCCCCCGGGTCAGCCAGGTCATGTTGCGGGCCAGGCCCATCAGGGCGATGCCCACGAACCAGGACATGACCGCGGCGAAGATGCCCCGCAGGCGCAGGGTCAGCACCCCCAGCCCGAACCCCACCACCCCGGCCACGAAGGCGCCGATCCAGATGGC
This sequence comes from uncultured Holophagaceae bacterium, assembly GCA_963816585.1. GTDB lineage: Bacteria > Acidobacteriota > Holophagae > Holophagales > Holophagaceae > Mesoterricola. Next base: position 8,531 of record CAWFOJ010000165.1, read on the forward strand.
CAGCCAGGGCGAGATGGCGGGATGGAAGACCAGGTTCAGGGACTGGTTGGAGAAGATGGCCGAAGTGTAGGCGCCGACCCCGACGATGCCCGCGAACCCGAACGGCACCACGTTGATGAAGCCGGCCGTGAAATCGAAGGCGACGGCCTGGGCAGCCAGGAAGGCGCCAAAGACGATCCAGCGGATGATGTATTGGTTGTCTAGCCCGGGGATGACGGGGGTGAACAGCAGAAGGACAAACAGGGCCGCGCCCAGCGGGCTGAAGCCCATCCGGCCGAGCCGCTGGGTGAACCCGGCGGCCCGGCCCTGCATCGGGTTGTTCTCATTCTGGCTCATCAGTTTCCCTTTCCTTCTGCAGTTACGACTGTTCGTGGACGCCCTTCACCACGCTTCCGAAGATCCCCGACGGGACGACGATCAGGATCACGATCATGACCGCGGTGGGAATGACATCCGCCCAGGCGATGCCGATGTATTCCTGGGTGGCGGCCTGGAGCAGCGCGACCATGAAGCCGCCCAGGATGGCGCCGTACACGTTGCCCAGTCCCACGAGCATGACCACGTACCAGGCGAAGAAGTTCGGGTCGTGCCCCACGGTGGGATAGGCCTGGAAGATGAACAGCAAGGATGCGCCGGCCGCGGCCGCCATGGCCGTGGACAGGGCATAGGTGAACGTATAGATGAAGTTCAGGTTGATGCCCGCCATCTGGGCGCCGGTCTCGTCCTGGGAGACGGCCCGGATGGCCCGCCCGGTGCGGGTCCACTTCAGGTACCAGCTCACGGCCAGGATGATGACCATGGCGACCAGGAAGGATGCCAGCCGGTCCACCGAGAACCGCACGCCGAGGATCCGGATCGGGTCGACCTCGAAGTACTGGGCCACCCCTTTGAAATTGGCGGTCATGATGATGGTCGCGCTGTTCACGAGGATGAAGGAGATGCCCGCGGTCAGCAGGAACGTGTTCATGATCCAGCCTTCCTTGGTCCGCTTGCGCAGGGGCGCCAGCACCAGCCGTTCCGAGACGGCGCCCAGGACGATCCCGGCCAGGGCGGCGGCCAGGATGCCGAGGAAGGGCGCGCCCAGGCCCAGGATCCTGCTGGGATGGTCCGCCAGGTAGTCATGGATCGGGTTGAACACGTAGTAGCCGACGTACGCCCCGACCATGAAGGACTCGCCATGGGCGAAATTCACGATGTTCGTGATCCCGAACACCAGGGCCAGCCCGGCCGCCAGCAGGGCCCACATCCCGCCGGTCACGAACACGTTCACCAGGCGTCCGGGGCCGCCTTGGATGGCGATGAACACGGCCAGGAGGATCGACAACAGCACGACCACCTTGGCCGCCACTCTGCCCCCGGTCAGCCACGACAGCATGGACTGGAAACCACTCTTGCCCGATTCGGTCATGGTGCTGATCCTTTCCTAGACACCCAGGTAGGCGCTCTGGACGTGCTGGTTGTCGGCAAGGTCCCTGCTCATCCCGGCCAGGACGATGCGGCCGTTCTCGATGACGTAGCCCCGGTCGGTGACGTCCAAGGTCAGGTGGACGTTCTGTTCCACCAGGAGGATGGTCAGGCCATGCTTCCGGAGCTCCATCAAGGCTTCGAACACGGCCATGGTGGTGTTGGGAGCCAGGCCCAGGGACGGCTCGTCCACCAGCAGGAGCTCGGGGTCGGCCATCACCCCCCGGGCGATGGCGAGCATCTTCCGCTCGCCGCCGCTCATGGTCCCCACCAGCTGGGTCTCCCGTTCCTTCAGCCGGGGGAAGACCTGGTAGACGTACTCCAGCTTGTCCCGCTCCTTGCGCTTGTCGTTCACCCAGTAGGCGCCCATCATCAGGTTTTCCCGCACCGTCATGTTGGTGAACAGGTTGAGCTGCTCGGAGACGTAGCTGATGCCCAGGCGGCTGACCTTGTAGGCGGGCACGCCCACCAGGTCGCGCTCCTTGAAGGAGATCCTTCCCGACTTGGCCGGGAGGATGCCGGCGATGGTCCGGAGGGTGGTGGTCTTCCCGGCCCCGTTGGGACCGATCAGGGCGACGAATTCGCCCTTGTTGACTTCCAGCGAGACGCCCCACAGGACCTGGAGGAAGTCGTATCCTGAATCGACGCTCTCGACCTTAAGCATGCTGCTCTCCCCCCACGCGGCGCACCGTCGTTCCCAGGTAGGCTTCGATGACCCGGGGATTCCTCATGACCTCGGCGGGGGTTCCTTCGCCGAGCAGGGCGCCGTACTGGATCACCACGATCCGGTCGCAGATCCCCGTGATGAATTTCATGATGTGCTCGACGACGATGATCCCCAGGTGCATCGTGTCGCGGATGGTCCGGATCAGGGCGATCATCCCGTCCAGTTCCGCTTCCGTCAGGCCCGAGGCGAGCTCGTCCAGCAGCAGCATCCTGGGCCTGCAGGCCAGGGCGCGGGCCAGGTCCAGGCGCTTGAGCTGGACCGCGTTCAGGCTCTGGGCCGGCGTGTGGACGTCATGCTTGAACTGCACGAAATCCAGCATCTCCAAGGCCGTATTCCGGGGGTCCACGTGGCGTTCCCGGTGCCCGCCGAACACGGCGCCCACCAGGACGTTCTCCAGGGCTGAGAGCCTCGGGAAGGGCCGGGGAATCTGGAACGTCCGCGCCAGCCCCATCCGGCACATCTGGTCCGCCTTCAGCCCGGTGGTGTCATGGCCCAGGAAGGCCACCGCGCCGGAGGTCGGCCTGTAGGTTCCGGCAAGGCAGTTCAGGAACGTGGTCTTCCCGGCACCGTTCGGCCCGATGAGGCCGACGATCTCGTTGGGCTCCACAAGCATGGAGACCTGGGAGACCGCCGTCAACCCGCCGAACTTCTTGGTTATGTCCCGAGCCTCTAGCAACATCGGCACACCTCATGGAAAGGGCGGCAGCATACCCATGCGGTATGTTTCCTGCCGCCCTTTGATAAGTTGTTGAGCATTTACTCAGTGCTTGACCTCCAGCTTGCCTTCAGCCCACTCAGTCGGGAAGATGATCTTGCCGACGCCCTTGTGGTACTGGATCACCGGGAAGATGTAATCGTTGGGGCCCATCACGGGATCGGGGACCGTCTCGGGCGTGTACCGGTACCGCTTCATGACGATTCCGTCCGTGAAGGCCCACTTGCCGGTCCAGACGTTCTCCTTCACGAAGTTGTAGATGCTCTCGCTGGTGAGCGGCTGCCCCTTGGCCTGGATGTCGTTGCACAGCTTGATGAAGAACTTGGCGCTGTCATAGCCGATACCGGTGGTCGCCGGGCTGGGAGGAATCCCGAACTTGGCCTTGTAGGCGGTGGCGAAAGCCTTGCCCTTGGCGGAGCCCCAGGAGGGGATCTCGTCCAGCACCAGGTCCGAGGACGGGCCGCAGAGCTTGTACCAGTCGCCGAAATAGCCCAGGGCGTCGGCGATGAGAATGCCTTCGAGGCCCACTTCATCCGCCTGCTTGACGAACGCGGTCACGGCCGGCTCGGCCGTGCCGCTGCCGCAGACCACATCCGCGTGCAGCGCCTTGATCTTGTTGAGCAGCGGGTAGAACTCGGTCTGGCCCATGGGGAAGTATTCCTGGTCCAGCACCTTCCACCCGGCCTTGCGGAACTCGGCCGCGGAGCCGTTGGAGAAGGATCGCCCGAAGTCGGTATCCTCCGCGTAGAGGACCACGGTCTTGTTCTTCGGCTTGTAGGTGCCGGCCTTGATGGCGGCCTCCAGGGCCTCCACGTAGGCGCCGCTCAGCTTGTAGGGGATGGGCCAGGACTTGAGCATCCAGTAGCCGTACTTGTCCACGTTGGAGTGGAATTTCTCGTTGATGAGTTCGGTGGAGCCCGTCCCCAGCATGTGGGGGATCTTGTATTTGGCGGTGATTTCCATGACCGCCACGGCCACCGAGCTATGCCAGTTCATGAGGCCTGCCTGGACATGCTCCTGGACGATGGCTTGTTCGTAGGCATTGGAGGCTTTCGCCGGGTCCGACTGGGAATCGATCCACACCGGCACGATCTTGTACTTGCCGACCGTCCAGTTGACTTCGTCGAACGCCCAGGTGACCCCGTTCTTGACCTCCGTTCCGGTCTGTGCCGCAGGGCCGGAATAGGGGGAGAGGATGGCCAGTTTGAACTCCTTGAGGCCCTGCGCCATGGCCGTGGCCAGGCAGAGCGAGGCTGCCACCCCGAAGCCTGCGATTAGACGAGAGAATTTGCCCATAGATTTCTCTCCATAAGAAAGGTTTATGGCCGAAAGGGAGAAAAGGACGACCTCCGCCCGGACGGATGGCCGGGTGGTGGATTATAAGTGCAGTTGGGAGAGCCGCGCGGAGTTTATTGGATTTGCGAACGTAAGATGCACCTGGGCGGAAACCTTGTCAAGACTTTTGTCGGACAATTCATCCCATATCGTCTGACGTTTTTCTCAGCGCCCGCACCACGGGTCCGCCGCGGTCCTTCCGGGCTCCCCGTGCCAGCTGCCCGCAGGCCCCGGCCACGTCCTGGCCCCGGCTGCGGCGCACGCTGACGATGAGGTGCCTGGCCGCCAGAATGCCGCAAAGCTCGCCGATGCGCTCCTCGGTGGGGGGCTCGAAACCGGAGCCTTCGTGGGGGTTGAAGGGGATCAGGTTCACCTTGCTGGGGAACTGCCCGGCGAAGGCCGCCAGGCGCCGCCCATCCTCCAGGCTGTCGGTGACGCCCCTGAGCAGCACGTACTCCAGGGTGATCCGTTCCCCGACCTCCAGGGGAAAGGCCTTGAGGACTTGGGCCAGGGCCGCAAGGTTCCACGCCCGGTTCACCGGCATGATCCGGTCCCGGTAGGCGTCGGTGGTGGCGTTGAGGCTCAAGGCCAGGCGCGGGCGCCTGGGGTAGGCGCCCAGGCGCTGGATGCCGCTCACCAGCCCGGACGTGGAAACAATGATGCGCCGGGGGGAGATGGCCAGGCCCTTGGGGTCCGTGAGCAGGGCGAACGCCCCCATCACCTGGTCCAGGTTGTGCAACGGTTCCCCCATGCCCATGAACACCAGGTTCACCGGCTCGTTGCCCTGGTGGCCATGGGCGTTGAGCATGGTCACCACCTGCCCGGTGATCTCCCCCCGGGTGAGGTTGCGGCGGATGCCCATGAGCCCGGTGGCGCAGAAGGTGCACCCCATGGCGCAGCCCACCTGGCTGGACAGGCACAAGGTGGTGCGTCCGCCGTAGGGCATGTGCACCCCTTCCACGATGCTGCCGTCCTCCAGGCGGAAGGCGTGCTTGGTGGCGCCGTCCTCGGAAGGCAGGCTCTCCTGGATGTCAGGCCAGCGGAGGGACACCTGGGCCTCCAGCCGGGCACGCAGGTCCTTGGACAGGCCGCTGAATTGCTCCCAGCGGGTCCACCGGTGGCGATACAGGCCCTCATAGATCTGGGCGGCCCGGAACGGGCTCTCACCCAGGGCCGCCACCTGGTCCCGCAGGGCCGCCAGGTCCATGCCGGCGGCATTGGGAAGGGCGCCCGGCGCCAGGTCCGGGGCCGGCTGCTCCCAGCCCCGGTTCATTCCAGGGCGATCTTGAAGGTCTTCAGGAAGGCCTTGTCTTCTTCCGACCATTGGGTGCCGCCGTGATCCAGGGTGAAGCTGCCCTCCGCCGGTTCCGCCTCCGATTCCTCGCCCCCGGCCTCCGGCTCCTCGCGTTTGTGCAGAGCCACCGTGGCTTCCAGCATCAAGGCCATGTCGAACCCGTACGACTGGATCTCCTGCACCAGGGCGCGGCTGCTCGCATCGTTGGCCAGGGCCTTCACCAGGGCCACTCCCAGGCGGTCAACGATCTCTCGCAGGTTTTCAGGGATCTCCATGGCCGCCTCCGCAAGGGAGCCCATTGTACTCCCTTCGCTCCAGTTTAGGCTTTGGGCCGGGCGGCGCGCACGTGGCGCCACAGGAACCACGCGGCTCCGGCCGCGAACACCAGGACGATGGCCAAGTCGAAGCGGTGAAGGTACACCCCCAGGGTGTCCCAGCGTTCGCCGAGCATGTAGCCGACCCAGGCGAGGCCCAGGCACCAGGGCAAACTGCCGATGAATGTATACAAATGGAACTGCACCCGGTCCATGTGGGCGATGCCCGCGGGCAGGGCGATGAACGTGCGGATCACCGGCAGGATGCGCCCCAGCAGGATGGCGCCGCGGCCGAAACGCTCGAAGAAGCGGTGCGCCTGGTCCAGGTGGTCCAGGTTGAGCAGGATGAATTTGCCGTAGCGCTCCACCGCCTTGCGGCCGCCCCAGGCGCCCAGTTCATAGGCGGGCAGGGAACCCAGGTTGCAGCCCAGGGCTCCGAAGAACCCGGCGATGCAGACCTGAGCCCAGGGGTCCGCCGTTCCCCAGCCCAGGAGGGTCATTTGCCCTTTATGCGCCAGGAATCCGGCGAACGGCATGATCACTTCGCTGGGCAGCGGAATGCAGGCGCTCTCGATGGCCATCAGGCAGGTGACTCCCAGGGGGCCCACCGCCACCATGAGGGCCGTCATCCAGGCGATGACGGGAACCAGCAGCTTATGCAGCAAGGGGACTCCAGCGCATGAACATTAAAGGGTAACCTGGATGGGCCATGAGCGAAGACTTGGTCCGGAACCGCAAAGCCCTGCACATCTACCATGTCCTGGACACCTGGGAGGCGGGCATCGCCCTGCTGGGCACCGAGGTGAAGTCCCTGCGCGGCGGCCACGGCCAGCTCCAGGACGCCTACGTGGAACCGGACGGCGGCGAACTTTGGCTCAAGCAGGCCAACATCAGCCCCTACACCTTCGGAACCTACGCCAACCACGACCCTCTGCGTCCCCGCAAGCTCCTGCTGCACCGCGCGGAAATCCACAAGATCACCACCAGGGCCGAGCGCAAGGGCTTCACGGTGATCCCCCTGGCCATCTTCCTGGACGCCAAGGGCCGGATCAAGGTGCGCATCGCCCTGGCCGAAGGCAAGACCCAGGGGGACAAGCGCGAGGCCCTGAAGGAGCGGGAGCACAAGCGGGAGATGGATCGGCTGAAGAAAGCCGACTACGCTCCCTAGTTCCTTAGTCTCAACAAGTCCATGGCGATGACCATGGCCATCAGGGAGGCCAGGAACAGGAAGCCGCCGGTGAGGATCCGTTCCTTCACCAGCACGGACAGTTCCTTGCCCCGGATCCGCTCCACGATCAGGATGGCGGCGTGGCCCCCGTCCAGGAAGGGGATGGGCAGGGCGTTGAGCACGGCCAGGTTCATGGAGATCAGGGCGGTGAGGAACAGGAACGGGGCCAGCCCCTCCTTGGCGGCACGGCTGCCTGCACGGACGATGGTGATGGGGCCGCCCACCTCCCGCAGGCTCACCCGGCGGGTGATGAGCTTGCCGAAATTCCCCAGGATCTCCCAGGCCAGTTCCCCGCTGTTGCGGGCGGCGAACCAGGCGCCCCGGCCCAGGTCCCCCGTCTGGATGGGACGGCGGTCAAGCTGCCAGCCGGAGGCCTCGAAGGTGATGCCCAGCTTGCCTTTGCCCCCTTCGTTGCCGGGCACCACCTGGAGGGTCAGGGTGGCGCCGTCCCGGTCCAGGGTCACGGGAATGGACTGGCCCGGCCGGGCCTGGATGTATGCCACCGCGTCCTGGCTCTGGCTGCCGGGGAAGGCCAGGCCGCCGAAGGCCCGGATCTGGTCCTCTGGCTGCAGTCCGGCCTGGGCGGCCGGGGAGCCGGGCGCCACTTCCACCACCACCAGGGGGGAGGGGACCGGATGCCGGTCGGTGACCCGGGCCTGGTCCACGCCGATGCCGAAGAAGATCACCACGGTGATGAGGATGTTGGCCAGGATCCCGCCGGAATAGAAGGCCAGGCGCTTCCAGGCGGGCTGGGCCAGGAAGCCGTGGGGATCGGGGGCGTCCGGGTCCTCGGGGTTGTACCCGGCCAGGCGCACGTAGCCCCCCAGGGGCAGGGCCGAAAGGCGCACGTCGGTCTCCTTCCAGCGGAACCCGGCCACGCGGGGGCCGAAGCCGAGGGAGAACACCTCCACCGGCATCCCCATCCACTTGGCCACCAGGAAATGCCCCAGCTCGTGGAAGAAGATCAGGCCCACCAGCAGCACCACCGGGCCCCAGAACCCCGCGCCGGGCACAAGCCCGCCCAGGACGGCGGCGGGAACCAGGTAGCACAGGCGCATCATGTTAATCCTTGCAATATTTAGGCTTTTCAAGTTGGAAGCCGGTTGATCCAGGCGCTGGCGGCCGCCCGGGCGCGCCGGTCGGTATCCATCACCTGCTCTAAAGTGTGGGCCGGTTCGGCCGGAATGCTCGCCAGTACTTCCGCCACGCAGGCCTGGATGTGCCAGAATCCGGCGCGCCCCGCCAGGAAGGCGCCCACCGCTTCCTCGTTGGCGGCGTTGAGCACCGCGGTGGCGGTGCCCCCGGCCCGCAGGGCGGCATAGGCCAGGTCCAGCAGGGGGAAGCGCCGGAGGTCGGGGGAGCGAAGCTCCAGGTGCGCGCCTGGTCCCAGTCGTACGGGGGCACCGGACCCGGGAGCCGGTCCGGGTACAGCAGGGTGGTACTGGATGGGCAGCTTCATGTCGTTGGCGCACACCTGCAGGTGGTAGGTCCCGTCCCGGAACCCGGCCATGGCGTGCACCTGGCTCTGGGGGTGCACGGTGACCCGGATCTGGTCCGCGGTCAGGCCGAACAGCACCGAGGCCTCGATGACTTCCAGGCCCTTGTTCATGAGGGTGGCGGAGTCGATGGTGATCTTGGGGCCCATCTTCCAGGTGGGGTGGTTGAGGGCTTCCGCCACGGTGGCGGCCTTGATGCGTTCCAGGTCCCAATCCCGGAACGGGCCGCCGCTGGCGGTGATGCGCACCTCCCGCACGTCCTCGGGCGCCCGGCCGGCCAGGAGCTGGTGCAGGGCGCAGTGCTCCGAATCCACCGGAAGCAGTTCGCCTCCCCCCTCGGCCAGGGCCTGGCGCATGAGGGCGCCGCCCACCACCAGGCTTTCCTTGTTGGCCACGCAGACCCGCTTGCCCAGGCGCAGGGACGCTTCCACGCTGGCCAGTCCCGCGGCGCCCACCACCGCCGCCACCACCGTGTCGCAGCCACCCTGCAGGGCGCAAGCCATGAGCCCATCCATGCCGTGCAGGACGACCGGCTGATAGGTGAGTTCACGTGCCAGCCAGGCGGCATCCTCCGCCCGGCCCAGGGACACGCAGGCCGGGCGGAAGCGTTCGCACTGGGTCCGGAACAGCTCCCGGTTCCGGCCCGCCGCCAGGGCCGCCACCTTGAGCCGGTCCGGGTGGGCCGCCACCACGTCCAGAGTGGAGGTGCCGATGGAACCGGTGCTGCCCAGGAGCGCCACGTGCCGCATGGGTCAGTTCAATCCATGCACCAGGTGGACGTAGGCGTACAGGGCGGGCGCGGCGAACGCCAGGCTGTCGATGCGGTCCAGCAGGCCACCGTGGCCCGGGATGGAAATGCCGCCCATGTTCGAATCCTTGGTTCCGGCGCTGCGTTTCCAGGTGCTCTCCACCAGGTCCCCCAGTTGGCCCACGGTGCCCAGGAGCAGGGCGATGGCGGCGGCGTCCACGGCGCTCCACTGGCCGGGGAAGAGGGTGGCCTTGACGAGGTAGGCCGCGCCCAGGTTGCCGGCGTAGTTGCCCAGGGCCCCTTCCCAGGTCTTCTTGGGGCTCACCCGGGGCGCCAGCTTGTGGCGCCCCAGCAGGCTGCCCACGAAATAGGCGCCGGTATCGCCCAGCCAGACGATCAGGTAAAGGGCGAAGATCAACCGGCCGCCCATGTTGGACAGAGGCTCGGCGGTACAGGAAGAGCCTGAGCTGGAAGCCCAGCCCCAGCCCCAGGTAGAGGGCGGACAGCCAGGTGATGGCCTGGCTGGTGAGAGCGCTGCCCAGGTCGCGTTCGAACCAGAGGGCGCTGAAGTGGATGACCGCTCCGCCCAGGGTTAGGGCCAGCCACAAGGGCAGGGGGTCGGTGGGGACGAGGCCCTGGAGCAGGAAATGCGCCAGGAGGAGCCATCCGGCCAGGGCGCCGGCCGGCAGGGACGGCTGGTGCCCCAGCTTGCGGCCCATGAGGACGAACTCCCGCGCCCCCATGAACAGGGCGGCGGCCATCAGCAGGGCGAAGATGGCCTGGGAGGCCGGACGGTCCCCCAGGTAGAGCAGGGTCAGGAAGAATACGGCGAACACGAAGGCCGTGGCCAGGCGCACGCCCAGGTTCTTGCGGTCCATGTGGCGCAGGGGGGCGGGGGATGGAGTCTGGGGCTTTGGCATGGTGGGCTCACAATCCGCCGAACCGGCGCTCCCGCTGGGCGTACGCCGCCACCGCCTGGCGCAGCTGCGGGCCCCGGAAATCCGGCCAGAGGCACTCGGTCAGGTAGAATTCCGCGTAGGCGGCCTGCCAGAGCATGAAGTTGGAAATGCGCATCTCCCCGGAGGTGCGGATCAGCAGGTCCACGTCCGGGATGCCGGCGGTCCAGAGGCGCGCGCCCAGGGCCTCCTCGGTCAGCGCCGCGGGGGCCAGGCCGTCTTCCACGCAACGCCGGGCGGCCTGGACCAGTTCCAGCCGGGAACCGTAATTGACCGCCAGGTGGAAGACCATGCCCCGGTGGTCCGCGGTCCTGGCCTCCAGGGCGGCCAGGTCCCGCACCACCCCGTCCGGAAGCCCGTCCTTGGCCCCAAGGTGGTGGAACCGGATGCCCTTGCTTCGGAGCTTGGGCAGGAACATGCGCAAATACATGCGCAGGAGGGCCATGATCATGGTCACCTCGAATTCCGGACGCTTCCAGTTCTCGGTGGAGAAGGCGTACAGGGTCAGGTGCTCGATCCCCAGGTCCGCGGCCTCCTCCAGGATATCCTGGGCCGCCTGCACGCCCGCCTTGTGGCCCTTGATGCGTGGCCAGCCCCGGGACGCGGCCCAGCGGCCGTTGCCGTCCATAATGATGGCGACGTGGCGGGGTACGCTCACTTTTCCTCCCCGTTGAAGCCGCGGCCGGCCAGGCCGGGGTGGGGGGTCTCGCGTATCCGCGCAGCCGATACCGAGATGATGATGGCGACGTGGCGGGGTACGCTCACAGGCAACCTAATCGGGTTTTCGGGACAACCTGGCAGGTTCACCGGGGAAGACTCCCAAACTCATGTAATTCGAAAGGCAAGGATGTTCGCCGGAACCAGCCCAGAAAAAACAAGTGACTGAGATTCTACCATGGGGCGCCAGCCGACACCCGCCCTGGGGGCCGAGCCGGCGGCCCTGGAATGGATTTCTCCGGATTTACACATTCAAGACTATTTCACTCGGTTGGGAATAGGGGAAAATCATGCAGTTCAAGAGAGATGATTCCCACCTGGCGCCGGATGAGGAATACGAAGTAATGATAATCTATCCCACGTGAAGCCCCTGGATGTGAACCCATGGTTCAGTTCAATACCCGTGCGAATGAAATATTGCTCAAACTGGTCTATTACGGACCAGGCCTCTCGGGCAAGACCACGAATTTGCGGGCGCTGCACGCCATGTGCAAGGAAGCCAACCGGGGCGAGATGTTCTCGGTGAACACCCAGGAAGACCGAACCCTTTTTTTTGATCTCTTGCCCATCAATCTGGGTTACATCTACGGCAATTCCATTCATCTGCAGGTCTATACGGTGCCCGGGCAGGTGCAGTACGACGCCAGCCGCCGGGTGGTGCTGGGCGGGGCGGATGGCGTGGTGTTCGTGGCCGACTCCAGCGAAGCGAAGATGCAGGAGGACGTGGACTCCCTGTCCAACCTGTACCACAACCTCAATGCCAACCGCCTGAACATCAAGCAGATCCCATTCGTGATCCAGTACAACAAGCGGGATCTCCCGGACGCCATGCCGGTGGGCGTGATGAACCGCAGGCTGAACTTCCGCTCCGTGCTCGTACTTCGAATCGGTGGCCAGCAGGGGCGAAGGGGTGCTGGAGACCTTCCTGGCCATCGCCCGGGAGACTGTCGCCACCACGTTCAGGAAGTACCACCTGGACAAGAAGATCAAGGACTTCGAGGAGATGCTCCGTCTCGTCGAGTCCAATGTGCGGGAGAACATGCAGGTCGCGCCGCCGCCGCCCGAGGGCCAGGAGGACGCGCGGGTGGTGCTGCGCCAGAGCGCGAGCGTGGCCGACGTGGCCCAGGACCCGCCGGCCAACGCCCAGGACCTGCTGGAGGACGCCCTCAAGTCCAACATGGAGACCGCCCGCCTCTACACCGAACTCAAGGCGGTGAAGGAATCCTTCGAGAAGAAGAACGATGAGCTGCGCCAGATCTACGCCCAACTGGAACGGGCCAACCAGGACAACCTGAAGACCCGGCGTTACCTGGAGGGGCTCATCCAGAGCGTGGGCGAGGCCATCATCTCGTTCAGCGCCGACGGCCGCATCCTGACCTGGAACGCCGCCGCCGAGCAGATCTTCGGCTACCCCAGGACCGAGATCGTGGGGCGCACATTCCACCAGTTCACCCCGCCGGGCCACGAAGGGGAACTGGACCGGGCCATCGCCCAGGTCGCCAAGGGGCAGACCGTCCGGGGCGTGGCCACGACCCGGCTCCGGAAGGGCGGCACGGAGTTCCCGGTCAGCATCACCTACGCCCCCATCCGCGGCGCCGACGACCGGGTCCTGGCCTTTTCCGCGCTGGTGCGGGACATGGGCACCGAGCAGCGGCTGGAACAGCGGCTCCAGGAGGTGGAGAGCGCCACCGGACTGGTGCGGATCATGCCCCAGCTGTTCAAGGATGTCGCCAACCGCCTCACGCCCATCCTGCTGCACAAGGGGATGGTGCTGGAGGGGACCGAGGCGGAGCGCGGCGTGCGCGTGGACAAGCTGCTCCAGTCGGTGGAGCACGCCGAGGCCCTGGCGCGGCCCCTGCTCATGCTCATGTATCCGCCCGCGCCCCGCCTGGAAGCCTGCAACCTCAACGACCTGGTGCAGGAGGCCGCCCAGGGACTGGAAGCGGAAGCCGCCGCGGCCGGGGTGACCCTGGAGCTGACCCTGGACCCCGGCCTGCAGCCCTGCGGCCTGGACCCGGCCATGATCCGGGAAGGACTGGCCTGCCTGGTGCGCCACGGGTTGCGGCAGACCGGCAACTCCGCGGCACCGCGCCTGCGGGTGGGCACCCGCCAGAGCGGGCCCGTGCAGCAGCTGGTCTGCCACGACACCGGGCAGGCCTTGAACGAGCAGGATCCAGAGCGCCTGTTCGATTTCGCCCGGGCGGGGGACGCGGACTCCCTGGGCTTGTGCGTGATCGCCAGCGTCGCCCAGGCCCATGGCGGCCGGATCACGATCCGCAGCCAGGAAGGGCAGGGGAACGCGTTTCTCGTGGAGTTGCCCATGGCTGATGTCCCGGCCCCCAAACCTTTCGCCTCCCTCGAGGGCCAGAAGGTCCTGGTGGTGGACGACGAAGCCTTCCTGCTGGAATGCCTGGCGGACGCCATCGGCTCCTGGGGAAGCCAGGCGACTCCCTGCTCCCAGGGGGCCGAGGCCATCCAGAACCTCGAATCCGGCCGCTACGATCTCATCGTCTCGGACATCCGCATGCCCGGGCTCAACGGGATCCAGCTGTACGACTGGATCAAGGCCCAACAGCCGCACATGGCCAGCCGGATCCTGTTCACCACCGGCGATTCGTTCGATCCGGACACCCGCGCCTTCCTGGAGCGGGCGCAGGCCCCGCACCTGGGCAAGCCCTTCGACCTGAAGAAACTCAAGCAAGCCCTCACCGACCTGTTGGCCGCCAATCTATAGCCACGAGCCTGGCCGCGTAACCGTACGTGTCCCAAGCTTTCGTCCTGGTTCGTCGCCGCCGGCAAAGCCGGCGTCGACGGGAAGAAACCGTGGAGGTATCTTGGGCCGCGTTTGCACGCCTGCACTCCGCTGGTCCTGGGGGCCCGAAGGTTCTCTCGTGCCCTACAGACGGGCCCAGGGTCCCGAGGGCTCGCTTCGAGCGGATCCGGGATCCTTCGGCTTCGCGCCGACCCGGAAGTTTGGGGAGCGTCTTTCGCCACATCATGCATCGGTCCCGGCCAATTTATGGAGGCTAGGTGCCAGGCAGACGCCTTGTCGCTCCGCCCGCACCCTTGCCAGGCCCCTGGGCAGGAACTTGAAACGCCCCCCAAACTATCAGGCCGGCGCGAAGCGGGAGGTTTCAGGACCCACTCGAAGCGAGCCCTCGGGACCCTGGGAGCCAGTCCAAGTATTTGGTCCGGGTTCCTCCAAGTCATCCGTAAGTTCGGATCGGTTCCTTGACCTCCGCTCGTTCCTCGCTCCGGTCAAGGAACCGAACCGGTTCATGCCTTCATCGGCAAAGGCTCTGTTGCACCCATGAAAGGCTTGAAATGAGGGCCTTTGTCGAGATCTGAGGGGGCGTCTGGCCAGGAAACCCCGTCAGGCGGAGGCGCTCACCAACTTGCGCAGGTTGTGTGCCAGGCAGACGAGCTGCCATTCGGCTTTCACTTTGGCCAATCCCCTCAGCAGAAACTGGCGGAAGCCCATGGCCTGTTTGATCTGGCCAAACACAGGTTCGACCACCTGTTTCCGGAGCCCATAGGGACTCCGCCATCCGCCTCGTTTCAGCTTGTCCCGCATGGCTGCGATCAGGCTTCCCGGCTTGCCGTTCTTGGCATGGGTCGCGGCCTCGGAGCCGGGCTTCTGGCGCCCGGTCGCGATGCAGGCCCGGATGTGCCGGGTTGCCATACCCTCCAGGTTGGTCTCCGAACAGTAGTTCGCATCGGCCGGGCAGGCCTTGGGCTTGTCCTGGTCTTCCTTGGCCTTTCCGATGGCTTCCTGCTCCAGGGCCGCCTTGGCAGCCCGGATCCTCTTCATCCGTTCCGCCTTGTTCGCCACCCAGGCTGGCAACTCATCACCCTGGCGGTTCCGGAACCGGTAATCCTCCTCCAGGTCCGTGGTCTCAGCCTGGTCCAGCCAGCCCTTGGGGTTTCCGGATGCACGAAGCGTGGTTGCAAACGCTCCCCCAAACTTCCAGGCCGATGCGAGGCCCGATGCCTGAGCCCCTCACTCGAAGCGAGCCGTCCCGAGCCCAGGCCCTCCTGGAGAATCCGGACCAACCCCCCGTCCCTCAAGGGCCAACGAAGCGCGAGGGTGCGAACACGGACCACCGTCCAAAGCTGTCAACTTTCCGTTGGCGCCGGCAAGGCCGGCGACAACGGACCAGGGCGCCCTGGAGGGACCCGGATCTATGACTTGGACACACTCCTAGTTCGCCCAGCGGCTCACCAGCTCCCAGACGTCGCCGTCGTCGCATGGGCCGTTGAGGAGGATGGCGAACACCCGCAGCTTGCCGTCCGGGGTCTGGAGGAAGCCGCACACGGTGTCGACCCCGGCCAGGTGCCCGGTCTTGCAGCGGACCCTTCTGGCCAGGTTGGGGTCCCTGACGCGCAGCTTCCAGGGTTCGCCGCCGATGATCTTCAGGGACTCGACCAGCTCCGGGCCCACTTCGAAGTCGTTCCAGGCGGCCCGCAGGACGATGGCCAGGGTGCGCGCGGAGAGCCGGTTCTCCTTGCTCAGCCCGGAGCCGTCGGTGAGGACGATCTTGTCCGCGCCCAGGTTCAGCAGGCTGGCATAGAACATCTGGATGCGCAGCACGCCCTGGGCCCAGGTGCCGCCGCCGAAGTGCTTGGTCAGCATCTCCACCATGAAGTTGTTGGAGGCCTTGTTGGCGTCCGCCACCAGCTCGCGCAGGGGCGGGGAATGGAAGGTGAGCAGCTTCTGGAGCTGGCCCTCCGCCTGGGCCATGGGCTCGTGGCGGATGGTGATGCCCGCCTCCCGCAGGATCCGCTCCAGGGTCTCCACCGCCAGGCGCTCCGGATCCGTCACCAGCCGGCCATCCTCCTTGTTGAAGTTCACCGACAGGGGCAGCACCGGCGGCGTGGTGCTCCGGGACGTGTTCTCCCAGCCGTTGCCGTAGCGCTGGGCGTCGAAGGCGCTCTGGTCCAGGCGGATCCGCCCGTCGACCTGCAGGACCCCCTTGGCCTTCAGCTCGTTGGCCAGCAGCCAGATGCGCTCGGAGGTGAACAGGGGGTCGCCGTAGCCCTTGAACACCAGGTCGCCCAGCACCGTGTTGGCGTGCAGGTCGCCCCACACTTCGGTGTCCAGCTCGTAGTCCGGTTTCAGGGTCTTGAGGATGGCATAGGTGGACACCACCTTGGTGGTGGAGGCGGGCACCAGGGCCAGGTCGGTCAGGCGGCCCTCCAGGAGCTTGCCCGTGTCCAGGTCCCACAGGCCCACCGAGTACTCGATCCCCCGGGCCTCCATGCGCTGGGCCCAGCCGGGCAGGTCGTCGGCCCTCCCGGGCCAGGCGATGAGCAGGAGCAGTGCGAGGACGGCGCGCAGGGGCATGACTTCTCAAATATAGGGGAAGGGGCATTCCGGGGGATTAATTATCGGACGCCGGGTCCGGGGACGCGGTTGGGGTCGGGGCCGGCGTTGGGGTCGGGGCCGGGGACGGGGAAGGAGATGGAGTGGGGCCCGGATCCGGGGTGGGGCCGGGAGCAGGAGTGGGGCCCGGAGCAGGAGTGGGGCCCGGAGCAGGGGTGGGGCCCGGAGCAGGGGTGGGGCCCGGAGCAGGGGTGGGGCCCGGAACAGGGGTGGGACCCGGGGACGGGGTGGGAACCGAACCTGGGGACGCCTTGGGAGCCGGGGTGGGCAGCTGGCTCGGGTCGACGCCCTCGACCTGGCCTTGGGCCTGGGGCTGGCCCGTGAGGGCCTTCAGGGCATCGGCGGCCCCCGCGGGCAGATTCGACCCGGGGGTGCCCAGGATGTTGTCGGCGGCGGAGAAAGCCCAGTCGCTGATGAGGGTCTTGCCCTTGTAGGTGATGAAGCTGTCCTTCTGGCAATGGCTCTTGACCCCCACGATGGGGAGCCCGGTCTTGTCCCCGGAGGCGCCGGGCTGCACGGCGGTGATCAGGTCCCATTCCCCGTCCGGGACCATGGGGTCCTGGTACAGCTTGCGCAGGATGGGCGGACGCAGCTTGGCCAGGTCCTCCAGGCTGAGCGGGTAGCCGCCGGTCTTGGCCTTGTACATCCGGATGGCGTTGGCGATGGCCTCGCCCCGGAAGATCAGTTCGGCCTCCTGGTCCCGCTGGACCTCGGTGGCCACGTTTGGCATGGCCACCATCAGGAAGATGCCCATGGCGGTGATGAGCGCCAGGAGCATGACCATGATGTAGCCCCGCTCGGCGGCGGATCCTGCGGATTTCAATGATGTTCGTTCGGCCATGGATGGCACTGTCCCCGATCCAGTTTACTGCTTCGGGGGATCAGGCGCCCTGCTGGCCGGATTCCAACATCTTGATGAATTCCTCCACCATCCGGGGATCATACTCCAGCCCCGCAAGCAGGCGCAGTTCCGCCAGGGCCGCCGACACGGTCTTGGCCGCCCGGTAGGCGGTCCCGGTGGTCATCATCTGGAAGGACTCCACCAGGTGGATGATGCGGCTCTCGATGGGGATGGCCTCCCCGGCGATGCTGTCCGGGTAGCCGCGGCCGTCCCAGCGTTCGTGGTGATGCCGGATGATGCGCAGGATGTCGAAGGGGAAGTGGAACCCCTGCAGGAAAGTGGAGGCCAGGATGGGATGGGTCTGCACTTTCTCCAGGTCCTCGGCGGTGAGGGCGGGCTTGTCCAGGATCTTCAAGTCCAGGAGCAGGGTGCCCACGTCGTGGAGGATGGCCGAGATGGTCACGGCCTCCACCTCCGGCGAGGAAAGCTCCAGCCGGCGGGCCATGGCGCGGGACAGTTCGGCGGTGTTCAGGCTGTGGGCGCGCAGGTTGGGCAGCTTGCTCCCGGCGGAAGCCAGGATGCGATGGCTCACGGACAGGAAGGACGTGTGGTAACGCTGGTGCAGGCGGCCTTCCTCCAGGTACAGCCCCAGCAGCCGGGCGGCGCTCTGGATGAACTCCTGTTCCTGGGCCGCGAAGGGATTGTCCTCGGTGCGGAACACCATCAGCAGGTCCGGCTTCCCGAACTGCTCTTCCAGCATGATGGGCAGCAGGGTGCAGAACGGGGCGGTGAGCAGGTCCAGTTCGGGCAGCTCGGCCTTGCACTGGCAATGCAGGTCAGGCTGCTGCAGGTCCGGGCGCTGGGCCTTGGCCTGGGCCACCACCTGGGCCTCCAGG
>CAWFOJ010000166.1:0-22402 GCA_963816585.1 uncultured Holophagaceae bacterium
AGAGGATCTTATTACCACCTACGACATTTCCGCCATCATCGCCCTCACCGGCGAAACCTCCGGCTCCATCATCATCAGCATGCCCGCGAGCCTGGCTTGCAAGATCGCGTCCAACATGCTCATGGAGGAAGTGACCAGCATAAACAAGAACGTGGAGGACGCCATCGGCGAGATCGGCAACATCGTGGTGGGCGACGCCCGGCGGGCCCTCATCCAGGACGGCCACTCCCTGAACATCTCCATCCCCACGGTGGTCATCGGCGTGGGCCACAAGATCAGCCGCTCCGGCGACGTGCCCTGCATCGCCATCCCCTTCACCACCGACCACGGCATGTTCGAAGTGAACGTGGGCCTCAGGGAGAATTGACCTGGGGGCTTGGCCGCGGAAAGGTGCGGGTCCCGGACTCCAGGGCCGGCGCGGTGCAGGAGGGCCCAGGCCCCGCTCGAAGCGTGTCCTCCGGACCCCAGGCCCGGCTGGAGAGCCCGGAACGACGACCTGCCCCCCAGGGACAACGGAGCGCGAAGGTGCCGACACCGCCCCGCAGCCAGCGCCGTTGCCTTGCCGTCGACGCCGGCCCTGCCGGCGGCGACGAACCAGGGTGAAGGTTCGGGACACGCAAGATCAGGCCGGGAAAGGCGACGGGGCGCCGAAGCGCCCCGTCGCCGGCCGTGCCTGCCTGGAGCGGGTCAGGACTTATCGTACTTGATCACTTCCACCGGGCAGCCGGCCGCGGCGGCCTCGATGGCCGCCTCCAGGGACGTCTGGAACTCCGGCAGCAGCTCGGCCATCTCCTCCCGGTTTTCGGTCTCCAGCCCATCCGCCCGCACCCCGGCCTTGATCACGCAGGTAGTGTCCGTCACCAGGAACACGTCGGGGCACTCCGCTTCGCAGGCGTTGCAGACAATGCAGCCCTCTTCGATCCAAACCTTGGGGATGGCCATGAACGATCTCCTATCGCCGAGCGGCGACGGCCCGCTCCGGCACCCTTCCAAGCTAGCACCGGCCCCCCCGGGCACCAAGTAGTATGGTGGTACCGGGAGGGGCCGTGGACTTGTCGGAACTTGAGATCATCCACCGCATCCGGGAGACCTTCCCGGGCGGGGCGGACCTGGTGGACGACTGCGGGGCGGTCCCGCCGCCGCCGCCCGGGCAGCGGGTCCTGGTGACCACCGACCTGATGGAGGCGGACCAGCATTTCCGTCTGGACTGGCATCCCCCGGAGCTGCTGGGGCGCAAGCTGCTGATGGTGAACCTGTCGGACCTGGACGCCAGCGGCGCGGTGCCCACCGGGTTCACCCTGACCCTGGCCCTGGGGCGGGACCTGGGCCCGGATTGGCTGGAGCGGTTCCTGGACGGCCTGGGCGCCGCGGCCCGGGAAGCCGGGGTGGCGGTCCTGGGCGGCGACACGGTGGGCCGGCCCCAGGGCCTGGGGCTGGGCATCACCGCCTTCGGCAACGTGGGCCGGTGGCTGCGCAGGGACGCTCTCCAGGCGGGGGACCGGTTGTACGTGGACCAGGAACTGGGGATGAGCCTGCGCGGCCTGCGCAAGCTGCAGTCGGGGCTGCGCTGGGATCCGGCGGCGCCGGACCCGGACCTGCAGGCGCACCTGGACCCGCGCCCGAGGCTGGGCCTGGGCCCGCGCCTGGCGGCCATTCCCCAGGTGCACGCCTGCATCGACCTGTCCGACGGCCTCAGCCGGGACCTGCGCAACCTGGCGGAGGCCGCGGGGCTCAGCGTCATCCTGGAGCCCGGCCTGGGAGCGGACTGGGTGGAGGGGGGCGAGGACTACGCCCGCTGCTTCTCGTCCTCCCTGCCCCGCACCGACCTGGAGCGCATCCTGGAACTTCCCCTGATTCCAGTGGGTTCCGCCGTGGCGCGGGCACAAGCGCCGCTTCTCCATTATGATGAAAGTGGGTTGCGGCCTCTCCCGGACCGCAGCTTCGATCATTTTGCCCGCCGACACACCCTCCTGGAGCCTCCCCCAGACCATGACTGACGAGCCGGTTCAGGCCCCTTCCAAAGGCAGGTTCCGGGTCGGACTGCGCGAATCCTTCAAGCGTTTCATCCTGCACCCGGAGATGAGCCCCGAGCAGGTGGCCCTGAGCTTCGCCATCGGCTTCTCCCTGGCCTGGAACCCGTTCCTGGGGCTGCACACCTGGGTCGTGCTGCTGCTGTGCATCATCTTCCGGCGCCTGCACCGCCCCCTGATGCTCCTGGCCTGCTACCTGAACAACCCCTGGACCATGCTGCCCATGGCCTCGATGAGCAGCCTGGTGGGCAACCTGTTCCTGGGCCGGGGCTGGCACCTGCATTTCCGCGGCGTCAAGTGGCACGCCATCGGCTGGCGCAGCTTCGTCACCCGGGAGGGCTTCGACGGCATGTGCCACATGCTCAAGCCGATCCTGGCCCCGTACCTGGTGGGGGGAATGGTGATGAGCCTGCTGGCCCTGCCGGTGGGATACTACGGCATGCTCCTGCTCACCCGGCGCCTGCGCCGCCTGGACATCCACCTGCCCCCGGTCAAGCTGCCGGGACTGCACCTGACCAAGCCCCCTCCGAAAGACCCCAAGC
The DNA here is from genome assembly GCA_963816585.1 of uncultured Holophagaceae bacterium. Lineage (GTDB taxonomy): Bacteria > Acidobacteriota > Holophagae > Holophagales > Holophagaceae > Mesoterricola. The sequence goes on from CAWFOJ010000166.1 coordinate 2,573, forward strand.
GATAGGAGAATTTCATGGACATGCGTTTCCTCATGCGCCAGGCCCAGCAGATGCAGGCCAAGCTGCAGGAGGCCCAACAGGCCCTCCGGGCCGAGGGCACCGCCGGCGGCGCCATGGTCAAGGTGACCCTCAACGGCGCCAAGGAACTGGTGGCCATCGCCGTGGCCAAGGAGGCCATGGACCCGGAGGATCCCAGCATGCTGGAGGACCTGATCCTGGCCGCCTTCAAGGACGCCGCCGCCAAGGCCGACGAGGCCATGGCCAAGGTCAGCGGGGGCCTGGGCGGGGGTCTGAACATCCCCGGGCTGGGCTTCTAGGGACCTGGCCGTGCGGCTGCCGGATTCGCTCGAGGCGGTGGTGACCGCCTTCCAGAAACTGCCGGGGGTGGGCTCCAAGTCCGCCCAGCGCATGGCCCTGCACCTGCTGAAGGAGGGCCCGGCGGCCATGGAGCACCTGGGCGGCCTGCTGCAGAGCGCCGCCCATTCGGTGGGCTTCTGCCAGACCTGCGGCGCCTTCACGGACCGCCCGGTGTGCGCCGTCTGCTCGGACCCGGACCGGGACGAGGCCACCCTGGTGGTGGTGGCGGAGGCCAGCAACGTGCTCAGCTTCGAGCGTTCCGGGCACTTCCGGGGGCGCTACCACGTGCTGGGCGGGCTCATCTCCCCCCTGAGGGGGGTGGGACCGGACCAGCTCAAGGTGCGGGAGCTGCTCAAGCGCCTGGAGGACGGCCGGGTGCGGGAGATCGTCCTGGCCACCAACCCCACCCTGGACGGGGAGGCCACCGCCGCCTGGCTGGCCCGGATCCTGGAGCCCCTGGGCCTGCGCACCACCCGCATCGGCCTGGGCCTGCCCATCGGCGCCGACCTGGAGTACGCCGACGACCTGACCCTGGACCGGGCCATGGACGGGCGCCGGCCCTTGTGAGAAGGGGCTACTCCTCGTCCAGCCGGATCAGCCCCTCCTTGATGGCGAACCGGGTCAGGCCGGCCACGGAGTTGATGTGCAGCTTCTCCATGATGTGCTGGCGGTGGGTCTCGATGGTCTTGGGGCTCAGGTTCAGGTCGGCGGCGATGCTCTTGGCGGTGCCGCCCCGGCTCAGCATGGCCAGCACCTTGCGCTCCTGGCGGGTGAGCCGGTCGGCTCCCCGGGGCGGGGCCGGCGGCGAGCCCTGCACCACTTCGTCCGCCACGTGGGCCGCCAGGCCCGGGCTGAGGAACGAGAAGTTGGCCTGCACCACGCGGATGGCCTGGGCCAGGTCCTCCTGCACGCAGTCCTTGAGCAGGTAGCCGGTGGCGCCGGCCCGGAGCATCTCCAGCACATGCTGGCTGTCCGCGCGGATGGACAGGGCCACCACCTTGGTGGCGGGCCGCTCCTTGAGGATGGCCCGGGTGGCCTGGATGCCGTTGAGCTTGGGCAGGGCGATGTCCATCACCACCACGTCCGGCTGGAGGCTGCGGCAGGCGGCCACGGCCGCTTCGCCGTCACCGGCTTCGCCGGCCACCACCAGGTCCGGGCAGGATTCCAGCAGGGACCGCAGGCCGGCCCGGGCGGGGGCCTGGTCCTCGGCCAGAAGGATGCGGATGCCTTGGCCGGGGGCGGCTTCCGGGGCCCCGGACGGGGCGGCCGCGTTGCCCCGGGTCCGGCCTTGGCCCAGCAGAGGTGCGCGCAGCAGCACCCGGGTGCCCCGCCCGGGGGCGGCCAGGATCTCCATGCGGGTGCCCAGGTGGGCCAGGCCCTCCCGGATGCTGAACAGGCCCAGGCCGGCGGTGCCCTGGCGCCGGGCCGGGGCCTGGACCGGATCGAAGCCCACTCCGTCGTCGCTCACCTCGATGACCAGCCCGCCGTTCTCCACCCTGGCGCTCACCCGCGCCATGCTCGCCCGGGAATGCCTGCCCACGTTGGCCAGCAGCTCGCGCACCGCCTGGAACAGCATGATGCGCAGGTCCTCGGCGAGGGGCTTGGGCTGGAGGTCGTCATAGAACTGGCCGGCAATGCCGAAATTGGCCCTCAGCTGGTGCACCAGCCACTCCAGCCCCGCGCCCAGGCCCAGTTCGTGCAGCACCGGCGGGCTCAGCTTGCTGGCGAGGTCGCGGGAGGACTGGATGGTCTGCTCCAGGAGGGCCAGGACCTCCTCCAGCTCGCGGCTCCGGGACGTGAGGTGGCCCAGCTTGAACTTGATGGCGGCAAGGTTCTGGCCGATCTGGTCGTGCATCTCCTGGGCGACCTGGCGGCGCTCCCGTTCGCCGGCGAGGGCCAGCTCCGCGGCCAGGGTGCGCAGCTGGGCCTGATAGTCGGCGATGCGCTCCCCGGTCCGCCGGCGCAGTTCCCATCTGCGCCGGCGCAGCGCTGCCCCGGCAGGCTCCGCCGGGGCCGGCACGCCGGGTCCGGGGGTCGGCGGAAGGGCTTGCCGCTTGGGCTTGGGTCGTTCGGCCATGTGGAGGTCCTGTGCTATCCGGGAAAGGAATATTCAACACTAACAGCCTTTCAAGGCAGCCTCACCAGCCCACGGTGAGCCGGCTGCCCCCTTCGGGCCGCAACGCGATGTGCAGGTCCGCCCCCTGGGCGTTGAGCCACTTGAGGGCCAGGGGCAGGCCCAGCCCGGTGCCGTCGCCGCGGCCGCTCTCGAAGGGCCGGAGCATGCGGGCGGCATCGTCGGGCCCCAGCCCCGGGCCCTCGTCCAGGATCTCCACCCTGCGGTCCTGCACCCGCACCTGCACCCGGCCCCCGGGCGGGGTGGCCTGGAGGCTGTTCTCCAGCAGGTTCACCAGGGCCTGGTGCAGCAGCATGGCGTCCGCCAAGGCCAGGCCCCGGCCCTCCACCGTCAGGGCCCGCCCCTGCATGGCCGGGCGCCGGCGCACCTCGTCCGCGGCCTGGGCGGCCACTTCCTCCAGGCGCAGGGACGCGCACTGGGGTTCCAGGGGCCTGGCCCACTGCAGGAAGCGCTGGACCAGGCGCTCCAGGCTGTCGGTCTCCTCCAGCAGCCCCCCGGCCGCCTCCCCCTGCCCGGCCCGCTGCAGCAGCTGGCCGTGGCCCTTGAGCACCGCCAGGCTGTTCTTCAGCTGGTGGGCCACCCCGGCCGTCATCTCCCCCAGTTCGGCGAAGCGCTCCCGGAGCTGGGCGCGCCGCTCCTCCTGCTCGGCGGCGGTGATGTCCTCGAACTCCAGCAGGGCGCCCACCATGTCCGGCGCCTCGATGCGCCGCAGCCGCCAGCGCCGCCCGCCGCCGTCGCAGCGCCAGGCGTCCCCCGGCGCCCGCCCCAGGGCCTCCAGCAGCCAGGGGAAGGGCTCCAGCACGAACCTGGCGTCCAGCCCCACCACCCCGGGCTTGACCCCCAGCAAGGCCCGCCCGGCGGCGTTCACCGCCGCCATCCGCTTCTGCTGGTCCACCCACATGACGCCGGTCGGCAAGGCGTCCAGAAGGCGCTCATGGACCGTGCGCAGCTCCCCCAGGGTGGCCGCCAGACGGCCCCGCTCCGAGAGGCTCTGGGACACGGCCCCCAGGAGCAGTTCCTCGGATTCGGCCCCGGACCGGGGCCGCAGCTTCAGCCAGCGGGACAGGAACATGAGGATCGCCAGCAGGGCCACGCCCACGGGCAGGCCGAGGATGATCCAGAGGAGCACCGGGGACGGGTGGGACATCGGCGGATTATACCGCGCCAGGAACGAACTATTTATTTATAGCGTTCCCGGAAGGCCCGCCACTCCCCTCGATGGCTGGGGAGATACCGGTGCCTGGCGCGGGGTAAGAGCCTGTTGCCCGCCGACTATTCAGTTCTCAGCGTCCCCGGCCCCCCGGCGGTCTCGGCGTTCGAGCCCTTTTCCTGGATTCACCACGACATGAACTCTGGCTGCGGCAAGGGTGCTGATCCAAACAGCCTGAGCCTTGGCACCCTTCCGTAGACCTGAAGGAAAACCATCAATCCAATTAGGTTTTTTTGCAGGCCCCGTTCAGGGCGTGGGATTGGCCATAGGCCCAGGTCCGTCCTGGCCCCAGCCTTTATGCCCGCCGCCGGGGCCTCCCCAGCCGTGGCCGCCCTCGCGCATGCCCGCCATCCGCCCCATCATGAACGCCGCCTTCTCCCGCTGCTCGGGGGTGAGCACCGCCCGCAGTTCCTGGCGCTGGGCCCGGCCTTCCATCTGGAGGTCGAATTTGCGGTCCGCCAGGGTGCGGTTCAGGTTCCTCAGGTTGTCAACATTGGCGTCGGGCTGTTCCAGGGCTTCCCGGTAGGCCTTGTGGGCGTCCCGGAGGGCCTGCCGCTCGGCCTTGAGCTTGTCCTTGTGCTTGGCGAAGATGGCCTGGCAGCTGGCTTTCTGGGCATCCGTGAGCTTCAGTCTATGGGCCAGGCGGTCCAGGCGCTGGGCGCGTCCGCCGTCCATCACGGCACCAGGGGCCGGGGGCGGGGTGCCCGGGGCCGGAGCGCCCTGGCCCCGCACCGGAGCCGCCAGCGCACCCAGGGCCAGAGCCAGACCGATTCCTCCAAGCACGTGCTTGATGTTCATTTTTCCACCTCGATGCGTGAGCTTTCACCGCGCTCAGCCTAAAGACCCCTCCGCACGGCCTGCTGGTTTACCCGCCCCGGGCTTTTTTCTACTGGCCCATGACGTGCACCGCCTGGCCGTCCTCCAGGGAATCCGCCGGGTTCACCACCACCCGGTCGTCCGGGGCCAGGCCGCCCAGGATCTCCAGGCTGTTGCCGTAGTCCCGGCCGATGACGATGGGGCGCAGGCGCACCCGGCCGTCGGCGCCCACCACGGCGGCGCGGGCGCCCTCCTCCCGGAACAGCATGGCGTTCACCGGCATGGTGACCCGGTTCACCCCGGTGCCGACCGAGAAGCGGACCTGGCCCAGGGAGCCCGGCAGCAGCCGCCCGTCCGGGTTGGGCAGGTCGATCTCGGTGAGCAGGGTGAGGGTCGCGGCATCGATGGCCTGGGCGGTGCGGGCCACGGTGCCGGGGAAGGACTGGCCGGGTAATTCCTGCAGGCTGACCGCGGCCCGGGTGCCGGGCTTGATGAAGGGGGTGTACACCTGGGGCACGCTGGTGAACACCCGCAGCGGGTCCACGCGCGCCAGGTCGAACAGTTCCCGGCCGGAGCCGGTGCCGCCCTGCGGGGCGGCACCGGTGGTGGCGCTGATGAGGGTGCCGGGGTCCACGTTCCGGCGGGTGATCACCCCGGCGAACGGCGCCACCACCTGCTTGAACACTTCCAGCTGCTCCAGACGGTGCACGTTGGCGGCGGCGGCGGCGAGGTTGGCCACAGCCTGGGTGTAGGCGCTGGCCGACGTGTCGTTGTCCTGCTCTGAGACCAGCTGGTCCTTGTGCAGGGCCTCCATGCGGCGGGCGCTGACCTTGGCCAGGTCCGCCTGGGCCTGGGCCTGGTCGCGGGCGGCCCGGGCCTGGTCCAGCTCCTGGTCCACCTCCGGAGTGTCGATATCCGCCAGCCGTTCGCCCTTGGCCACCCGGCTGCCGATATCCTTGTACCAGCGCAGCAGGTAGCCGTCGGTGCGGGCGTAGATGGGCGACTCCTCCCAGGCCTGGAGGGTTCCGGGCAGGACCAGGTCCTCCTGGGGGGCTTCCAGCGCCGGATGGACCACGGCCACGTCCGGCACCGCCATCCGCTCCGTCGCCTGGGCCAGAACCCGCCCATGGTGCACCTGGGCCGCGATGGTCAGCCCGCCGGCGGCCAGCAGCACCAACAGGACCGCCCCCACCAGGGTCAGGGCCCGGCGCGGGGGCGCCGGCGGCAGTTCCGGCGGAAGCAGAAGCCCGGCGGCATGGGTGCGGGCATGCTCCCGGATGGATTCGATCTCGTGGTCCCGCCGGTACCTGGGGCTGACGGGCTCCCCGAAGTCGGGCGTTTCCCCATCGGGCTGGGGCTTGGGGGTCTCGCTCATGGTCAGGCTCCTGGAACCTGGTCGCGCCTGGCTTCCCGGCGGCCGTGGAGGATGGTGAACACGCAGGGCACGAAAAACAGCGTGGCCCCGGTGGCGAACAGCAGCCCGCCGATCACCGCCCGGCCCAGGGGGGCGTTCTGCTCGCCGCCTTCCCCGAGGCCCAGGGCCATGGGCACCATGCCGATGATCATGGCCAGGGCGGTCATCAGCACGGGGCGGATGCGCGTGTAGCCGGCGGTGACGGCGGCCTTGAAGGCCGTCAGGCCCTCGTCCATCTGCTCCCGGGCGAAGCTCACCATCAGGATGCTGTTGGCGGTGGCCACGCCCATGCACATGACCGCGCCGGTCAGGCGAGGGCACGCTCAGGGTGGTGCGGGTCAGCAGCAGGAACCAGCAGATGCCGGCCAGGGCCCCGGGCAGGGCGGTGATGATGATGAAGGGGTCCAGCCAGGACTGGAAGTTGACCACGATCAGCAGGTAGACCAGGACGATGGCGCCCAGCCAGGCCCACGCCCAGGCCGAGGAAGGAGGCGCGCATGGTGGCGACCTGGCCCGCGCACCGAGATCGTGGTGCCCCGGGGCAGGCTGCCCCGGAAGTCCTTGAGCAGGCGGTCGGTGTCCGCGGCCACGGCGCCCAGGTCGCGGCCCTGGGTGCTGGCGTAGACGTCGATGACCGGCTGCCACGTTCCAGTGGCTCACCACGGCGGGCCGCGCTTCCGGGCGCACCTGCACCAGGTTGCCCAGCAGCTGCGGGCCCTGCGGGGAGGTCACCGGCACCGCCATCAGGTCCGCCAGGCTGGTCCATGCGGTACTGCGGCGCCTGCACCGCCACCTGGTAGGTGACGCCGTTGCGCGGGTTCAGCCAGAAGTTGGGGGCGGTCTGGAAGCTGCCGCTCAGGGAGACCAGCACGCTCTGCGCCACGTTCTGGGCGGTGAGCCCCACCTGCCCGGCCCGGGTGCGGTCGATGTCCATGCGCAGGGTGGGCATGGAGAGCGCTGCTGCACATGCACGTCGGCGGTGCCGGGGATGTGCGCTCATGCGTCTGGGCGATCTGCTGCGCCATGGCGTAGTTGGCCTGCTGGTCCTGGCCGACGATCTGCACGTCGATGGGCGCGGGCAGGCCGAAATTCAGGATCTGGGTGACGATGTCGGCGGGCTGGAAGAAGAACTCCACGCCCGGGAAGCGCCGCGGCAAAAGCTCGCCGCAGCTCGCGGATTAGTCGGCGGTGGGCTGGTGGTGCTCCGGGTCCAGCGCGATCAGGATCTCCGCGTCGGCGGTGCCGATGGTGCCGCTGGAGCTGTAGGACTGGTTGATGCCGGAGTTGGGCAGGCCGATGTTGTCCAGGATGGTGCGCAGCTCGTCTTTGCGGGAATCTGTCCCGCAGCACGTCCTCCACCTGGTCGCAGAGCCGGGCGGTCTCCTCCACGCGCAGGCCGGGGCGGGCGCGCAGGTGCAGCCGGATCTGCCCGGCGTCCACCTGGGGGAAGAAGTCCTGGCCCAGGAAGAGCATCAGGCCCAGGGACAGCGACGCAGAAGGCCAGGAACCAGCCCACGAAGGCGCCCCGGTGCTCCAGGGTGGTCTCCAGCAGGCGCTCGTAGCCGCGGCGGAAGCTCTCGAAGCGCTGCTCGAACCCGCGCTGGAAGCGGCCCAGGACGGTCCTGGCGGCATCGAGCCGGTGCTCGTGGCCGCGCATGATGAACACCACCAGGGTAGGGATCAGGGTCCGGGACAGGAAGTAGCTGGCCAGCATGGCGAAGCACACCGCCTCGGCCAGGGGCACGAACAGGAACCGCGCCACGCCGCTGAGGAAGAACATGGGCACGAACACGATGCAGATGCACAGGGTGGAGACGAAGGCGGGCACGGCGATCTGCTGCGGCGCCGTCCAGGATGGCGTGCTTCATCTCCTTGCCCATGGCCAGGTTGCGCTCGATGTTCTCGATCTCCACGGTGGCGTCGTCCACCAGGATGCCCACGGCCAGGGCCAGCCCGCCCAGGGTCATGATGTTGAGGGTCTCGCCCAGGGCGCCCAGGAGGATGATGGAGACGAAGATGGAGAGCGGGATGGAGATGGCGATCACCACCGTGGGCCGCCAGTCGCCCAGGAACAGCAGGATCATGAGGGCGGTGAGGAACGCGGCGGTGATCGCCTCCCGCAGCACCCCCTGGATGGAGGCCCGCACGAACAAGGACTGGTCGAACAGGGCGTTGACCGTGAGGGCGGGCGGCAGGGCCTGGACGGCCCTGGCCACCATGTCCTTGACCCCGGCCACGATGCTGAGGGTGGAGCCGTTGCCGTGCTTGTAGATGGACATGAGGGCGCCCCGGGCGCCGTTGGCCCGCACGATGTTGGTCTGGGGCGCGAACCCGTCGCGCACGTGGGCCACGTCGCGCAGGTAGAGGGTGGCGCCGCCGCCGGTCTTCACCGGCAGGTCGTTCAGCCCGGCGATGGTCGAGGGGGTGCCGTTCATCTCCAGGTTGTATTCCAGCGGCCCCAGCTTCACCGTCCCGGTGGGCAGCACCAGGTTCTGGGCGTTGACCGCGTTGACGATGTCCAGGGGCTGGAGCCCGTGGGCGCGCAGCTGCTCCAGGTCCAGGTCCACCTGGATCTGGCGCACCTTGCCGCCGTAGGGGTAGGGCGTGGCCGCGCCCGGGACGGTGACCAGGTAGGTGCGCAGGAAGTTCTGGCCCAGGTCGAACAGCTCCTGCTCGGACAGGGTCCGGCTGCTCAGCCCCAGCTGGATGACCGGGGTGGTGGAGGCGTTGTAGGAGATGATCAGGGGCGGCGTGGTGCCGGCCGGCATGCTGCGGGTGGAGGTCTGGGCGATGGAGGTGATCTGGGCGATGGCCCCCTCCACGTTGGTGCCCGGGCGGAAGAACACCTTGATGATCCCGAGCCCGGCCACCGACTGGGATTCCAGGTGCTCGATGTCGTTGACCGTGGTGGTGATGCTGCGTTCGGAGTTGGCCACGATGCGTTCGGCCATGTCCTCGGGCGAGAGGCCGTTGTAGAACCAGATCACCGAGACCACCGGGATGTTGATGGCCGGGAAGATGTCGGTGGGGGTGCGCAGGACCGTGGCGACCATCAGGATGACGATGCCGATGGCCATGACGATGAAGGTCAGGGGCCGCCGGAGGGCTAAAGCAACGATCCACATGCACCCGTCCCCTTCCTCACCGTGAGTCAGAAAGATCCCCCTGGGCCGGAATGAACCTGGGGAACCCAACGCCAGGTTGTATCTTAGCCTGCCCGGCCGGTAAAAGGTGTTGGGACGTAGGTAAATTTTAGCAACCTGACCCTGAATCCCAGGGACCTAAGCATTGATGACCTTTAGATCAAGTAATGAAAAAATCTACCTTTGCGCCTGAATGCGGGTGTGGGGGGATCCACCAGCCACTGCTGCCCGGGTCGACTCCGGCCATCCCGGCGCCCCGGTCGTTGCAGGGAAAAAAGACTGGAGGCGCAGAGCAGAGCAGGCTGCCTGCGCCTGCGCAGGCCGATGGTTCCTTCCCTGCAACCTCGCCCTTGGTCGACCGGGAGATCGGCAGGTAATCCATGTCCATCCCTGAACCTGCGGATAGAAGAAACGGGATGTAAAGGAATTAAGTCATTACCCGCTGCCCATGATCTTTCCCTCGGCGAGCCTCGGCTCCTCGGCTCCCCGGCGATATTCTTTTTCCAGGTCCCGGCAGCGCCCATAGTCCATGCGCAAAAGCACCCATGAAATAGCCCATCGCCGAGAAGCCGAGGCTCGCCGAGAAAAGCAAAAGATCCACCAATCGGTTCGGCATTTAAAAAGGACCGGCTCGCTTGCCCATTTATTCAGGCTATTTCTCGGATGTTGCCCTAGAGCCGTTCCTCGATCCGCTCGCACAGGGTGCGCAGGATCTTGATCCGGCCGAAATTCTTGTCCTCGCTGGCCACCAGGGTCCAGGGCGCGTACTCGGTGCTGGTGCGGTCCAGCATGTCGCACACGGCGGCCTCGTAGGCGGGCCACTTCTCCCGGTTGCGCCAGTCCTCGGCGGTGATCTTGAAGGCCTTGAACGCGCTGTTCTGGCGCTCCTGGAAGCGGCGCAGCTGCTCCTCCTGGCTGATGCTCAGCCAGAACTTGAGGATGATGCCGCCGCTGCGCTTGACCTGCTCCTCGAAGTCGTTGATCTCCCCATAGGCGCGCATCCAGTCCGCCTCGGCGCAGAACCCCTCCACCCGCTCCACCAGCACCCGCCCGTACCAGCTGCGGTCGAAGATGGCGATCCGGCCCCGGCGCGGCAGGTTGCGCCAGAACCGCCACAGGTACGGCTGGGCCCGCTCCTCCTCGCTGGGGGCGGCCACCGGGTGGATGGTGCACAGGCGGGCGTCGATGGCCTGGGTGATGCGCCGGATGGATCCGCCCTTGCCGGCGGCGTCCATGCCTTCGAACACCAGGATGACGCTGTGGTCCTGGAAGGCCTTGTGCCGGGTAAGCAGGTTGAGCCGGCCCTGGTACTTCTCCAGTTCCGTGTCGTAGGCGGGCCTGTCCAGCTTCGGGGTCAGGTCCAGGGTCCTGAGGATGTTCAGGCCGTCGAAACTGGGGCGGGACGGGGGCGCCTGGATGACCGCCGACTGGGGCGCCGGCCCGTCCAGGCGCGCGCGCAGCTGCTCCAGCAGGACCTTGCCCACCGTGAGCTTCTGGTAGCGGGGGTCGGTGGCCTCCACCTGGATCCAGGGGGCGGAGGCGGTGCTGGTGCGCCGCAGGGCCCGCTCGGCGATCTCCTGGAAGGTGTCGTAGAGCCTGAAGTGCTCCCAGTCGCGCTTGGACACCCGCCAGCGGGTCAGGGGGTCCGATTCCAGCTTCTTGAGCCGCTGCTTCTGGGCGGCCCTGGAGAGGTGCATCCAGAACTTCAGGATCAGCGCGCCCTCGTCGATGAGCATCTGCTCGAAACGGTGGACTTCATCCAGGGCCTGGTGGAACTGGGCGTTGTTGATGCGCCCCGCGGCCCGCTCGAAGACGGGCCAGGCGTACCAGCTGCCGTCGAAGATGGCGATGCGCCCCTTGGGCGGCAGTTCGCGCCAGAACCGCCACATGTGGGGGCGCTCAAGTTCCTCGTCCGAGGACTCGCTGGTGCCGTAGGTGCGGATGTAGCGCGGGTCCATCCACTCGTTGAGGGTGTTGGTGGTCGCGCTCTTGCCGGCGCCGTCCAGCCCGGCGATGAGGATGATCACCGGGAACTTGCGGCTGGCCCCCAGGTCGAACTGGGCGTTGAGCAGCGCTTCCCGCAGCACCGGCACCTCCCGGGCGAAGGTGGCCTTGTCGACGCAATGGCCCAGTTCGGCGGACTCGAACATGGCGGCTCCCTGTGGCTTGGGCTTCGGCCTGTCATCCTAGCACTCCTTGCGCAGCCTGCGCAGCCAGGGGTGCTTGTGCCTGGGACGGACGCTTCGACGCCGATGGAAATGACGGCACCAATCCGGTTCGGGCCAAGTTGGAATCTCCGCCATGGGGTCAGAGCGCCGGTTCCGGCAGTTCCCAGGAATCGTAGCCGCGCAGCAGGAGCAGCCCGGGGACCGCCAGGGCGATGCACAGCAGGAAGTAGGCGGGCCAGCCCAGGGTCCTGGCCAGGACTCCGGCGGGGCTGGCGAACAGCACCCGGTTCAGGGCCGCGAGGCTGGTGAGCAGGGCGAACTGGGTGGCGGCGCTCTTCCGGCTGCAGCAGCGCTGGATCAGCGCCACGTAGGCCACCGAGCCCATGGCGAAGACGGAGTTCTCCACGGCCACCGTCACCAGCAGCAGCACGTGGCTCTTGCCCACCAGGGCCAGGGCCAGGTGCCCGGTCATGCACGCCATCTGCAGGACGCCGAACACCCACAGGGACCTGCGCAGGGTCCACCGGGCCATCAAGGCCCCGCCCGCCAGCCCGCCCGCGAGCAGGCAACCCATGCCCACGATCTTGTTGGCCAGGGCGATCTCGGTGTTGCTGAAGGTGAGCCCCTTGAGGAACACGGTGTTGAGGGCCACGCACAGGTTGTCGCCCAGCTTGTAGAGCAGGATGAAGGCCAGCACGGCCCAGGCCCGCCGGCGCCCCAGGAAGTCCCGGAACGGGTCCACCACCGCTTCCCGGAGGGTGGCCGGGGCGGCGGTGGCGCCTTCGGGCTCCGGGGCCAGGAAGGTGGCCACCGCCCCGGGGAGGATGCCCAGGGCCATGACCAGGTAGGCGAAGCGCCAGGACACCAGGTCGGCCAGGAACAGGGCCAGGGCGCCCCCGTAGACCATGCCCAGGCGGTACGAGGTCTGGTGCAGGGACACCCCGGGCCCCAGCAGCCGGCCCGGCAGCAGCTCGATGCGATAGGCGTCCACGTTGATGTCCACGCTGGCGGAGGCGAAGGCCAGGGCCACCGCCAGCAGCGCCACCAGGCGCAGGTTGGAGCCCGGGTCGCTGCGGCCCAGGGCGGCCACCAGGGCCATGGCCGCCAGGAACCAGACCAGGATCCAGCCCCGGCGCCTGCCCAGGAACGGCAGGCGGTAGCGGTCCATGAACGGGGACCACAGGAACTTGAACGTGTAGGGCAGCCCCGCCAGGGCGAAAAAGCCGATGGTGGCCAGGTTCACCTTGGCGTCGGTCATCCAGGCCTGCAGGCTGGAACCGATGAGGTTCAGGGGCACGCCCGAGGCGAAGCCCAGCAGGATGACCGTCGCCAGGACGGGGAGTCGGGGCGGCCGGCGGGGATTGGCGTCCATGGACCTAGAATGCCAGCAAAACCGGCCGCGGCCTTCAGGATGCGTACCAGTTGCTCCCGCTCTGGAAGAACCGGGTCTTGGCGATCTTCTCCTGGTGGCGCGTCAGGGCCAGGTCGATGAGCCGGGTGAGCAGCTCGGCGTAGGGGATGCCGCTGGCCTCCATGAGCTTGGGGTACATGGAGATGCTGGTGAACCCGGGAATCAGGTTGATTTCGTTCAGGAACAGCCGGCCGGTGTCCCGGTCCAGGAAGAAGTCCACCCGGGCCATGCCGTACGCGTCAAGGGCGCGGAAGGCGTCCACGGCGCAGCGGGCGATCAGGTTGCCCATGCCCTCGGGCAGCTCCGCCGGGATCTTCGCCGAACTCTTGCCGTTGATGTACTTGTCCTTGAAGTCGTAGAATTCGCCGGCCACCAGGATCTCCCCGGGCACGCTCACCAGCGGGTCGTCCCCGCCCAACACCGCCACTTCCAGTTCCCGGGCCCGCAGGCCCCGCTCCACCACCACCCGGCGGTCGTAGCCGAAGGCCCGGTCCAGGGCGGCGGGCAGATCCTGGCGCGCGCGGACCTTCTCGATGCCGATGCTGGAGCCCAGGTTGGCGGGCTTGACGAACACCGGCAGGCCCAGGGCCTCCAGCTCCCGCTGCACCTTCCAGGGCTCCCGCCGCCAGCCCTCCTCGGTGAGGCCCCGGTACGGCGCCACCGGCAGTCCCGCGGACTCCCAGATGCGCTTGGTGATCCACTTGTCCAGGGCCGCGGCCATGGCCAGCAGCCCGGCGCCGGTGTAGGGCCGGTGCAGGGGCTCCAGGTAGCCCTGGATCTGCCCGTCCTCGCCGCCCGCGCCGTGGATGGCGTTGAAGAACACGTCCGGCAGGGGCGCGTCCTCGGCGCCCCGCTCCAGGGGCAGGAACGGGTGCTCACTGCGTTCGGGCAGTTCCCCGGCCGCCAGCCGCGCCAGGGGGTCGCCGTTCATGACCCACACCCCGTTGCGGGCGATGCCCATGGGCCGCACTGCGAACCGGGCCGGGTCCAGGTGGGCCGCGATGCTGCGGGCGGTGACGATGCTCACTTCGTGTTCGGGGCTCTCGCCGCCGAACAGGAGGCCCACGGAAAGACGGTCAATTGCCATGCCCTCATGGTAGCCCAAGTATTAGTATGGGTTTCCCGAGTTCCGCCGACGCCGCGGGTAAAACCTTCTAGAATATTGGTTTCCACATACAACGGGAGTTCCATTGCGCATCGCCATCTACCCCGGCTCTTTCGATCCCGTCACCCTGGGCCATCTGGACTTGATTCAGCGCGCGGGAAACCTGGTGGACCGCCTGGTGGTGGCGGTCCTGCACAACCCGGCCAAGCAGTGCGCCTTCTCGGTGGCGGAGCGGGTGGATTTCCTGCGGGAGCTGCTGAAAGACCTCCCCTACGTGGAGATCACCACCTTCCATGGCCTGCTGGTGGACTATGCCCGCCAGCAGGGGGCCCACTTCATCATCCGCGGGGTGCGGGCCTTCTCGGACTTCGAGTACGAGTTCCAGATGGCGCTCATGAACCGCAAGCTGGCGTCGGACCTGGAGACGGTGTTCCTGATGCCCAAGGAGGAATACGCCGTCGTGAGCAGCCGCATGGTGCGGGAGGTGGGCAGCATGGGCGGCGACATCTCCGGCCTGGTGCCGGAAATGCTCAGGGAGCGCATCGCCGCGCGCCTGATGAACCCCGCCCAGCTGGGGTAGGAGCCGGTCACTGGGCCAGCAGCGCGATGGGCTCGCTGGAGCCGAAGGTCGTGGTGAGGATGATGTTGCCCGCCCTGGCCGCATCCGCCGAGATCGGCACCTGGACCAGGCTGTCGCTGAATGGGATCGGCGGGGCGAGGCCCGTCTCGTTGTCGTTCCCGGCGGTCACCGTCTCGGCCCCGCTCAGGCCGGTGCCGATGAGGGTAAGTGTGGCTGCATGGGTGTCGGGGTCCTCGCCGGAAAGCGCCGCGAAGGTGACGATGGGCCGGAACAGCGCCAGGGCCTGGTCGGCCAGGGACGTTTCGTCCAGGTGGAAGGAGCGGTTGATCCCGGCCACCAGGTCGGTGAAGGTGGGCGCTTTGCCTCCCAGGTCGGGATCCGTGAGGATGGCCGTCAGCTCATTCTGGGCATCGTCGTTCAACACCCAGTGCAGGGTGGCGGCAGCCCGGTCACCGTCCACCACCAGGCTCCAGAAGCTGGTGCTTTGGTTGTAGTCCAGTCCGGCGATCTGCAGGCTGTCGGGCTCGGAAAGAGTCACGTAGTCGATGGTCTGGACCTGGAGCAGGCTGAAGAAAACGGCGTTGGCGGGCGCCTGGGCACCGTTGTCCCGCTCCATGGTCACCCCGGGTTCCGCCTCGAAGAGGCCCACGAACACGGGAAAGTCATCGTCCACCTCGCCTCCGTTGGGCGCGGAGGGGCTGACCCCTGCGGGCACGCCGGGATCAAGCCAGTAGTGGGGCCGGAACTCATAAGGCGCGGCGTTGTTCCAGGGCTGGTTCTGGCTGACGAGGTACACGTCCAGCTTGCTCAGGTCGAGCCCCGTCGACTCCAGCGCCGTTACGGTTTTCTTGATGGAATCGGGCAGGGCTTCCCGGAAGGCCGAGGGCAACTTGAGGTTCAGGGCTATGGCGAGGGCCCCGGCATGCCTGTCGTTGGCAGCCATATCATAGGGGTGCACCACCGGGGCCTGGGGCAGGAGCGCACTGCCGTACTGCTCCGTGCGCATGATTTCTGGATAGTCGAACATGGCCCTGCCATAAAGGTCCGGCACCTGCACCATCTGCCCGCTCAGCAAGTCCAGCCGGGACGGCAACACGGTGAACGTGCCGGTGTTGAGCACCGCGCCGTTCACGGTGATCCGGACGTCGCCGGTGGTGGCCCCGTCCGGCACCCAGGCGACCATTTGGGAGCCGTCCGGGCTCGCCCACTCGGCGCTGGCCCGCGTGCCGTTGAAGGACACCTGGATGTTTGCGGCCTGGTCCAGGCCCTGGCCTTGGAAGACCACCGGCATGCCCGGAGAACCCGCGGTGGGCGCGAAGCCGTCGACGGCCGAGGGGTTGGTGATGGGTGCGGGTTCGGGTGCGGGTGTTGGCGAGGCGCCGGAACCGGTGCCGCCGGAGCCGCTGGAGCCGGAACCGGAGGAGGCAGCAGGCAGCGCGGGCCCGGTGAAGGTGAAGGGCTCCGGGGTCGCGACGAGGCCATCCGGGGCACTGGCCACGGCCACTGGGCCGGTCGCGGCGTTGGGGGGGACCTCGGCAATGATCTCTGTGTCACTGAGGATGCTGAACTTCGGTGATGGGGCGCCCGTGGAGGCGGCCGGAACATCCAGGACGACCCCGGACGGGGCCATCGGGGCGCCCTGGGTGAAGTACACCTCCGTGGCCCCGGTGAAGCCCTGGCCGGTCAGGACCACTTCGGTGTCCGGTCCGCCGGCAGTGGGGGCGAGGGGGGTGGTGGCGGAGTAGCTGACCCGGGGCGGGGGGGTGGCATTGGAGCCGCCGCCACAGGCGGCCGCCAGCAGGAAGAGCGGGGCCGCCAACAGAGGGGCCAGGCACCGGCGGGAGGAGGGTCTTGGGCTGATCGGGGTGCCCCTTCGCTGGGGTGGAAGCGGAATGTTTCGGAACGGCTGCCCGGCTGGTGGGGCCACGCTAAGAAGGCGTTTGGGATCGCACATGGGAGGGTCTCCTTGGCGCGGCCCGGGCCGGAGGGTGGCGCAGAACCTCCCTTGCCCAGTCCGGCGGCGCTCCTCCGGGGAACCCAAGGAAACGTGAGGCCCGAAGCACACGGCAATAATAATTTATTTATAGCTCTCCGCAAGACCTCCGAACATCCCCGCCAGCTTCAGCCAGGCCTGGTCCTGGCCCAACGCCTGCTGCCCTTCCCCGCTGCAGCGCCTGTGCGCTGCCCCACCTGTCAGGTGGGAGGCGCCTTCACCCTATGAAGCCGTTCCTGGTCCTCCAGAAAGTCGAAGATCCGCTTGTGGAAAAGGCCGCTGTCGGCGCGCCGGAAGGCCAATTCCAACCTCCTGGCCCCCTCTCCCACCGGGAGAGGCTCTAAGGTGATGTGATAGCCCGGAGGCAGCGACTTGATGAACAGGTCCCGGCAGTCGGATTTCCAGCATTCCTGCACGGCGATGACGTCGGGCTTGAACTGGGCATATAGCTGGCCGTCCAGCTTGAGGCGGTCGGTGATGCCCATGTTGCAGTTGCCGCCCAGGTCCGTGTCGCCTTCGCGGCCCTTGATCTTGTTCCAGAGGCCGCTGAGGGCCTTCAGGGCGTCCCGGGTCTTGGGGGGGAAGGCACAGACGTTGTAGGTGAGGCACGTGCAGGGACGGTTTGCCGCGTGCACGCCGAGGCCGGCCAGGCAGCACAGAAGGGGCACCCGAACCGCCCGGTTGATGAATTCAGGTATCCACATGGGGGCGCCTCCTTGGCAAAGGGCAGGCCGGAGGGGATGCACAACCTCCCTCCTGCAGTCTGGTGGCGGGCCGGGGAGCCCAAGGGGGCCCTGGGGACGGGGCACACGGTCATAATAATTTAATTATACTACCGTTTCCCGCAAACCTTCAGGAGATCTCCGCCAGCTTCAGCCGGGCCTGCTCCTGGCGCAGCCACTGCTTCTGCCCTTCGTCCAGCCCCCGCTGGAGCGCCTTATCCGCGGCCTCCCGGCACTGGGCCAGGAGCTGGCGGTCCCGCACCAGGTCGGCCACCTGGAACTGGGGCAGCCCGGCCTGGCGGGTGCCGAAGAACTCGCCCGGGCCGCGCAGCTCCAGGTCCTTCTGGGCGATGCGGAAGCCGTCCTGGGTCTCCACCAGGGCCCGCAACCGCTCGGTGTCGCTGCCGGAGAGCATGAGGAAATGGCTGCGGGCGGCCCCGCGCCCCACCCGGCCGCGCAGCTGGTGCAGCTGGCTGAGGCCGAAGCGTTCGGCGTGGTCCACCACCATGGCGGTGGCGTTGGGCACGTCCACGCCCACCTCGATGACGGTGGTGGCCAGCAGGACCCTCGCGCTGCCGCACACGAACCGGTCCATGCGCTCGGCCAGCTCGTCGGCCTTGAGCCGGCCGTGCACCACCACCAGCTCCAGGCCGGGAAAGCGGGCCCGCAGCAGGGCCTCCATGGCCTGGATGTCCCGCAGGGGCACCTGAGTCTCGTCCTGGGGGTCGATGGCCGGGCTCACCACGAACGCCTGGTGCCCGGCCTCCAGTTCCCGCTCCACCAGGTCCCAGGCCCGCTCCGCTTCCGCCGGGGCCAGCAGGCGGGTGGTGACGGGCTGGCGTCCGGGAGGCAGCTCGTCCAGCACCGACTGCTCCAGGTCCCCGAACAGGGCCAGGGCCAGGGAGCGGGGGATGGGGGTGGCGCTCATGACCAGCCAGTGGGGGTCCAGGCCCTTGTGCTTGAGCGCCTCCCGCTGGCGCACCCCGAACCGGTGCTGCTCGTCCACCACCACCAGCTGCAGCTTGCGGAACGTCACCGCCTCCTGGAACAGGGCATGGGTGCCCAGGATGCTACGAGGCCTCCCCGGAGCCGATGCGGGCCAGGGCCTGGCGCTTGGCCGCGGCGCGCATGGGGCCCAGCAGGAGCTCGAGCCCCTGGACCTGGTCCTTGAGCAGGCGCTCGAAGGTGGCCGCGTGCTGGCGGGCCAGGACCTCGGTGGGCACCAGCAGCGCCGCCTGGCCGCCGGTCTCGGCCACCATGGCCATGGCCAGGAAGGCCACCAGGGTCTTGCCGCTGCCCACGTCCCCCTGGAGCGGGCGGTGCATCCCCGCCCGGAAGTGAGGTCGCCCACGATCTCCCGGAAGGCCTGGCGCTGGGCGCCGGTGAGGCGGAACGGCAGGTAGTCCTTGAGCCGTTCCCGCAGTTCGGGGGTGGTGGGGACGATCTGCCCGGGGCGGGCCAGGCGCCCGGCCCGGCGCAGGCCGACCCCGGGCGAAGGCGGACAGTTCCTCGCGGCCAGGCGCCGGTGGGCCGGGGTGACGGGCCTCCAGCTCGGTCCGGGTGGCTGTCGTCCGGGGGCTGGTGCAGCAGGCACAGGGCCGGCAGGGTGGCGGGAAAGCCCGGGCCAGGTCCGCCGGCAGCCATTGGGCAGCTATGCCACCCGGGCCAGGGTCTCCTGCACCGGCGCTGGCAGGTGCATCCCATCGCCGCCCCCAGCTTGCAGTACCCGGGCAGGTAGCGGCGCACCCACAGGTCGGCGTAATCCGCCCCGCTGCGGCCCATGACCTCGAAGGCGGGCCCGCGATCTCCAGCCCCGTGCCGCCCACCGCCAGGGGCCCGAACGCCGCCCCGGTCCCCGGCTTCAGGACCCGGCAACAATCACAATCGGCCATGCACCCTGGCGCGGTCGGGACCTGGAACTTCAAGGACAACGACTGCAATGGCCTGGTCGATGACGGGCTTGACTGCCCGGCGCCGGCCTCAATTCCGCCATGTGCACGTGCCCCGGGCTCCTTCTTCATGGGAAGCGAGGCCGGGCAGCCGACGAGAAGCGGGTTCACCGAGTGAATGGCTCGGCCTTCGCAATGGACCGCTACGAGGTCGCCAATGCCCGCTATCAGGCGTGCGTGAACGCGGGCGCTTGTGCCGCGCCCGCGCTTTCGAGCTCGAATGCGCGGCCCCACTACTTCGACAACCCTGCCTTTGCGGACTATCCGGTGATTCACGTGTCCTGGAAGCAAGCCACCCAGTCTGCGCCTTTGCCGGTGGACGGCTGCCCAGTGAAGCGGAATGGGAACGCGCCGCAGCCGGCAGCGATGCCCCGCGCGCCTATCCCTGGGGCGACAACGCGCCGGATTGCACCAAGGCCAATTTCGCGGGTTGCGTAGGCGACACGATAGCGTAGGCCGCCAGGTGCCGGGAAGGACCCTTACGGCGCATTCGATATGGCGGGCAATGTCTGGGAATCGAACGCAGAATGGTACGATGCCGGCTATTAGAGTCGCAGTCCGCGCGATCCGGTCGGCCCGGACAGCGGCACATTGAAGGTCATGCGCGGCGGTTGTTGGATAGGTCGCGAGAAGTATCTGCGCACCACCTACCGCAAGGCCGAGTTGACCGGCTTATCGACTCCAATGTCGGATTCCGTTGCGTCTACGCGAACGGCGGGAAGAGGAAACTGACCATGAAAACTCAACTTGCACTCGCCGCCCGGTTTCGTCGGGCTTCTTGCGGCCCGCTCGGTGTTTCCCTGTGGCGCGCCCTTTGGCACAGGAATA
>CAWFOJ010000167.1:0-20269 GCA_963816585.1 uncultured Holophagaceae bacterium
GTATTTAGGCCTACCGGGACGCCGGGGCCGTCCTGGTGGACGATCCGGCCCGGCTGCTCGGGGAAGCGGACCTGGTGGCGAAGGTGAACGCGCCGCTGCCCCGCCCGGACGGAGGCCACGAGGCGGACCTGCTGCGGCCGGGGGCCATCCTGCTGGCCTCCCTGTTCCCCACCCGCAACCTGGAGGCGGTGCGCCGCCTGGCCGGGCGGGAGGTCACCGCCTTCTCCACCGACTGCATCCCCCGCATCACCCGCGCCCAGGCCATGGACACCCTGTCCAGCCAGGCCAACATCGTCGGCTACAAGGGCGTGCTGCTGGGCGCCGTGGAACTCCCCCGAGTACTTCCCCATGCTCATGACCGCCGCCGGGTCCACCCTCCAGGCCAGGGTGTTCATCATCGGCGCCGGGGTGGCGGGCCTCCAGGCCATCGCCACCGCCAAGCGCCTGGGCGCCTCCGTGAGCGCCACCGACGTGCGGCCCGAGGTGAAGGAGCAGATCGAATCGGTGGGCGGCAAGTACGTGGGCATCGAGCTGGCCGAGAGCGCCCAGGCCGGGGGCGGCTACGCCGGCGAGCTCTCCCCCGAGGACAAGGCCCGCCAGGCGCGCATGCTGGCGGAGCATTGCGCCACCGTGGACATGGTGGTCACCACCGCCCTCATCGGCGGGGTGATGGCGCCCAAGCTCCTGGACGAGGCCATCGTGCGCTCCATGAAACCCGGGTCGGTGGTGGTGGACCTGGGCGCCGACGGGGGCGGCAACTGCACCCTGTCGCGGCTGGGGGAGACGGTGCTGGTGGGCGGGGTCAAGGTCCTGGCGCCCCTGAACCTGCCGGCCACCGTCCCGTACCACGCCAGCACCACGTTCTCCCGCAACCTGCTGAACTTCCTCGGCGCCTCCTGGGACAAGGCCGGCCAGGCCTTCAAGCTGGACTGGGAGGACGACATCCAGAAAGGCTGCTGCGTCACCCGCGGCGGCCAGGTGGTGCACGGCCCCACCTTGAAAGCGCTGGAATCCCTGCAAGGAGCCACCTCGTGACCGACCTAAGCGGCATCGCCTTCGCCCTCTTCCAGGCCAGCGGGGACCACGGCGCCGGAGGCCACGGCCAGGTGGACTTCATGGGCGCCCTGTTCGTGTTCCTGCTGGCCACCTTCATCGGGCTCATGGCCATCCAGCGGGTCTCCCGCCTGCTGCACACCCCGCTCATGAGCCTCACCAACGCCATCTCGGCCATCGCCGTGGTGGGCTCCATCATCGTGTCGGCGGGCCAGGGGGCCCCGGTGTTCGTGACGGTCCTGGGCCTGGTGGCGATCTTCTGCTCGGTCACCAACATCGTCAGCGGCTTCCTGATCACCGACCGGATGCTGAAGATGTTCAAGAAGCGCGAAGGGGCCGGCAAATGAGCGCCGAAACCCTGGTCCAGCTTCTCTACCTGATCGCCACCGGCCTGTTCATCCTGTCCCTGCGCTGGATGAGCGACCCGGAGACGGCCCGCCGGGGCGTGTTCGCCGGGGTGGGGGCCATGGCCCTGGCGGTGGCGGGCACCCTGGCCGGCGTGGCCGCCGGGGGCGGCACCCACTACCTCTGGATCCTGCTGGCCTTCCTCGTGGGCGCCGGCGTGGGCTATCCCCTGGCCCAGGTGCCCCTCACCGCGGTGCCCCAGCGGACCGCCCTGTCCCACGCCTTCGGCGGCCTGGCGGCGGGCCTGGTGGGCACCGCCAAGTTCGTGCTCTACACAGGGGAAGGCAACGCGGCGGCGCTGGCGCCGTACGTGGTGATCGCCCTGGTGGCGGAGATCCTGCTCGGCTACCTGACCTTCACCGGCTCCCTCATGGCCGCCGGCAAGCTGCAGGAAGTGCCTGGATCCCCCAGCGCCCGGTCACCTACCCCGGCCAGAACGTGCTCAACCTGAGCCTGATGGGCGTGGCGGTGGCCCTGGGCGTGGCCCTGGTGGCCACCCCCTGGCCCCCGGGCCCCGGCGGCCTTCCTGGCGGTGATCGTCCTGTCCCTGGCCTTCGGGGTGATGCTCATCCTGCCCATCGGCGGCGCGGACATGCCCACGGTCATCTCCATCCTCAACGCCTACGCGGGCCTGTCGGCGGTGGCCATGGGCTTCGTGCTCAACAACAAGCTCCTGATCACCGCCGGGGCCCTGGACGGCAGCTCCGGCCTGATCCTCTCCATCATCATGTGCAAGGCCATGAACCGGTCCTTCGCCAACGTGCTGTTCGGCGCCTTCGGCCAGGCCCAGGTCGCCGCCGCCGCGGGCGAGGCCAAGGTGTACAAGGCGGACACCCCGGAGAGCGCGGCCCAGGTCCTGGCCCAGGCGGAACTGGTGGTGATCGTCCCGGGCTACGGCATGGCCGTGGCCCAGGCCCAGCACCGGGTGCGAGATCTCTACGACCAGCTGAAGAAGCGGGGGGTGACGGTGAAGTTCGCCATCCATCCGGTGGCCGGGCGCATGCCCGGGCACATGAACGTGCTGCTGGCCGAGGCGGAGATCCCCTACGACGACCTGGTGGAGATGGACACCATCAACCCCGACCTGCCCCACGCGGACGTGGCCCTGATCATCGGCGCCAACGACGTGGTCAACCCCGCCGCCCGCACCGACAAGTCCAGCCCCATCTATGGCATGCCCATCATCGACGCGGACAAGGCCCGCACCGTCTACGCCATCAAGCGCTCCAAGAACCCGGGCTTCGCGGGGATCGACAACGAGCTGTACTTCCTGGACAAGACCTTCATGCTCTTCGGGGACGCCAAGGCGGTGGTGGGGGAACTGGCCAAGCAGCTGGCGGGAGAAGGCGGCATGCACTGAGCGCTCCTCCCGCGCCTCCCGCCGGGCCAGGAGTACGCCTTCAGGAAGTTCAGCACCAGGGTCTGCAGGGCCGGGTCCACCACCAGGCTGCCGCAGAAGCTGATGGATCCGGCCGAGAGCACCCCGCCCCCCTGGGGCGTCTCGAAGAACACGATGTCGGCGCCGCCGTTGCCGGGATTCAGGCCGTGGGCCAGGTGCACGGCGGTTGCGGGCGTCTGGGCATCCACCTTGTCCTCCTCCCCGCCCGAGGCCCCGCCCTCGTTCAAGCCATCCACCCCGATCCGGTCGCCCTCCTCCAGGCCGGCGCCCCGGAACAGCCAGTGGTCCGGACGCAGCACCCGGAACGGCGCGAAGGTATGGATGCCCCGGGGATCGGACCGCACCCCCAGGATGGGCCCGCTGGGACGGCCCAGGTCTTTCCATTTGCCGCCCCGCTCCCCGGTCTGGGTGTGGACGCCCCGGTCCTTGCGGCATTCCAGCTGGTCTCCCCGCAGAGTGACCTTCCACCAGACGACGTTGCCCGAGAGGTTCAGGACGCTGCCCCCGCCCTGCAGGAAGGCCTCCAGGCGGTCGATCATCTCCCGGGTCCAGTACTCCGAAGAGGATGCCGTTGAGCGGCCGAACGTGCATGAAGGGAATGGGGACCATGACAGGTTGGATGCCGCGGCAGAGGGCTTGTCATGGCCGGGAGCCCACAGGCAGGCGCGGCGGCCTTGCCGGGGCCGCTTCGGGGAGATCGGCCGGGACCGGCTCCGGTCCCCGCGTGGTGTCCGGGCTCAAAACTTCGCACAGGCCTCGAAGGCTTGGTCTTCGTTCTTGTAGGCCTGCAAATTCTGCTGCAGATCGGTCGCGACCGCATGGTTCAGGGGATTCCGGCCGGCCCCGTACACGAAGGCCTTCAGGCGGTCGCTTACGGTCACGAGATCCGCAAGGTAGCGGTAGGCGCCATCCGGTCCCTGGTCGAGATAGGCCCGGAGCAGTTCCCGGAGCTTCAGGATGTCGACCTTCTCTTCCGGTTTGGCCGAGTTCAGGATCATCTGGTTGAACCGGACCAGCACGCCCCCCCGTTCATCCCCCTGATCCATGATATAGCGGTAGATCTCGTCCAGGGCCCGGTCCACCCTCCGGGTGCCATTGTGCGTGAACCCGGTCAGCCGATAGCGATTGACCATTCCCGTGCGAACGATGCCCATCTGGTGCACGCACTTCCCGCCGATTTCCTTGATGCTGTCCAGGATGGCCTGCGCCTTCGCCTGTCGTCCCTGCAGGTCGGCAATCTGGGCTTCCATCTCGACGACCTGGACGGGAGTCTCGCCCCCTGGGAATCGTGGATCGCTCGAGTAGATGTAGCCAGCCAGCGGATTCAAGCGCCAGGCATAGTATTTGGCCTTTTCCCATCCGGTGAGCCGCTGCCAGGCCGCATCCGTCTTGACCTTCACGGCCGCTTCAATAAGGCGCACTTGCAGGTCGATCGAGACGATCTCGGCCTGCAGCCGCCGGTATTCAGGATCACCCTGGGCCGAAGCTTCAATCCTGAGCTTGAGGTTTTCAAATTTTGAATACAACGCATACATTGCACGGATGTGGTCCTGCCGGGAATACCCGTCCCTGTCCTCGCTCTTGCGCAGAGCATCGAACTCCTCGTCAAGTCCATTCAAGTCCCGGACCTGCTCATTCCGGGAGAACTCGGCCGCGGAAGCGCCGGCCGCCGAACCCGGAGGAACCTCCTCCGCAGCCGCGGCCGCGGCACCGCTGCCCCCGCCGCTGGGCGGGACGCTGGCCCCGCCCGGGGCGTCGGATGCAAGGATGGTGTAGGCTTCGTTGATCTGCTTGAATTTCTCGGTTGCCTCCCCGACTTTGTCCGGGTTCTTGTCCGGGTGCCACTGCAAAGCCAGGTTCCGGTATTTTTGTCTTATCTGCTGGAGGGGGGCTCCAGGCTCCACCCCCAGGATGGCCCTGGCCTGGTCCCGGGTCATGGCGCCGGCCGGGAAGGCCATGATGGTCAGGCTGAAGGTAATGATTAATTTTTGCAGACGCATCGGATAGCTCCTGTAAACGGGACGATCCGGAGCGGGTCGGAAGGTGACCGCGGACCGAATGAGCCGTGGCGTCCTTGATTATAAATTTTTTATGTATTTTGGGAAAGCGATTTCAGCGTGCGGGTCGTCCCTTCCGCGGTACGGCCTGCCCGCTCGGCGGCCTGGCCAGGCCCCCGGTCGTTATCCAGATTCCGGCTCCGTGCCTGCCGGTCAGCGCTCGACTCTGCCCATGACCTTGGCGGTGTACCGGTCCCCCACCACCATGCCGGCCAGGGTGTCCAGCTCCGCCAGGTCGGCGGAAGTCAGGCGCAGGGCCAGGGCGTCCAGGTTCTCGTCCAGGCGGCTGCGGCGCCGGGTCCCGGGGATGGGCACGATGTCCTTGCCCTGGGCCAGGATCCAGGCCAGGGCCACCTGGGCCGGGGTGGCTCCGCGGCGGGCGGCCACGCTCCTGACCACGGCCACGATGCGGGCGTTGGCCGCGGCGTTCTCCTCCTGGAACCGGGGAATGTTCTGGCGGAAGTCGCTGGCGGGAAGCTCGGCGGCGCTGGCGAAGGAGCCGGCCAGGAAACCCGCGTCCCAGGGGGCTGAACGGCACGAAGCCGATGCCCAGCTCCCGCAGGGTGGGCAGGATCCTCTCCTCCACCCCCCGTTCGAACAGGGAGGTACTCGCTCTGCAGGGCGGCGATGGGGTGCACGGCGTTGGCCCGGCGCAGGGTCTCGGGGCCCACCTCCGAAAGGCCCAGAAAGCGCACCTTGCCCTGGTCCACCAGGTCCTTCATGCCGCCCACCGACTCCTCGATGGGCACGTTGGCATCCTTGCGGTGCAGGTAGAACAGGTCGATCACGTCCACGTTGAGCCGCTTGAGGGATTCCTCGGCCACCTTCCTGGCGTTGCCGGGCGTGCCGTCCATGCCCCCCTGGATGCCGAACTTGGTGGCCACCACCACCTGCTCCCGCCGGCCTCGGATGGCCTTGCCCACCACCACTTCGTTGGTGAATGGGCCGTAGGCCTCCGCCGTATCCAGCAGGGTCACCCCCCGGTCCAGGGCGCGCTGGATGGTGGCGATCCCCTCGGCCTCGTCGATGTCCTCGGGGCGCACGTAGCCGTGCGAAATGTTCATGCATCCAAGCCCCAGGGCCCCCACTTCCAGACCGCCGGAACCCAGCTTCCTCATCTCCATGGCACGCTCCTCGATGAACCTGGGCGAATTATAAGTCCGAGTGCGGGATTTTCGTGCCGGTTGCGCCGGGTCGGCCTGTGGCCTTCCCTTTGATCGTGGTCCTTTCAAAACGATCTGCGCTGGGATCCACCGGCCCTCCGGTGCGCTGCCCCCGGCCTGGCCAGGAGATGCGCACCATGGAGACCAAAGTCTTGAACGCCCGCACCCGCTTGGAGAGAAGGGCGGAGCCGCCCGCCTATCGCCAGCAAGTGACCAAGGCCGTCAATCCGGCCACGTTCGAAGTGATCGGCAGCGATCCCATGATCGTATGCGGGGACGCCAACGTGGAGCGGGCCGCCCGGGCGGCGGTGTTCGGGCGGTTCTGCAACAACGGCCAGGTGTGCGCGGCGGTGAAGCGGGTCTACGTGCACACCTCGGTGGCCAGGGCGTTCATCGGGAGGGTGGTGGCCTGCGCCCGGGCCCTGCGCCTGGGCCCGTACCACGATCCCTGCACGGACGTGGGCCCCCTGGCCAACGACCGGGCCATCGGCACCTTGCGCAGCCTCCTGCACGACGCCTGGACAAGGGCGCCAAGCTGGAGACCGGGGGGTTCCCGGCCATCCAGGCGGGCTTCCACTGGCCCCCGACCATCATCTCCAACGTCGACCACTCCATGCGCATCATGAAGGAAGAGACCTTCGGACCCATCCTGCCCATCCAGATCGTCATGGATGACGAGGAGGCCATGGACCTGGCCAACGACAACGAGTACGGCCTGGACGCCTACGTGTTCTCCCGGGACCTGGCCCGGGCCGACCGCATCGCCAACCGGCTCCAGGCGGGTTCCGTGGACATCAACGAGGTGATCATCAATTATGTCATCCGGGACTTGCCCTTCGGAGGCATCAAGCAGTCGGGCATCAACCGCTGCCATGGCCCCACGGGTCTGCGCCTGTTCGCCGAGCCCAGGAGCCTGGTCATCGATGACGGGGTGAACGACACGGAACCCGGCTGGTTCCCGTACGACCAGACCAAACTCCAGGCCGCCCGGGAGCGTTGCGTGGGAGGCTGACCCCCGGGATTGAACGCTTGCCGCCGGGGCCCCCGGATCCCAGACTGGAAGGCCGGCGGTTGCCGGAGTTGGGAGCGGGATGGCGCAGAAGGGCGTGCTGGTGATCGCGGTGGAGCCGGAGAGCCTGGCGGAGGAGGCCGGCATCCAGGCCGGGGATACCCTCCTGGAGATCAACGGCGAACCGGTGCTGGACCAACTGAGCTACCAGTTCCTCATCACCCAGCGGGACCAGACCGAGCTGGCGTTCCAGCGCCCTGATGGCGGGCGGGCCAACGCCTCGGTGGTCAACGGCGGCAACGGCATCGGCGTGGACCTGGCCCAGGACCAGGTGAAGGTATGCAAGCAGAACTGCGTGTTCTGCTTTGTCCTGCAGATGCCCAGGGGGTTCCGCAAGTCCCTGTACCTCAAGGACGAGGACATCCGCCTGTCGTTCCTGTACGGGCACTTCAGCACCCTCTCGTCCAGCGACGACGCGGAGCTGGACCGGATCGTCCGGGAGCGCCTGTCGCCCATCCACGTGAGCGTGCACGCCACCGATCCGGAGGTGCGGGTGAAGGTGGTGGGCAACCCCCGGGAAGGGGATATCCTGCGCAAGATCGACCGCCTGCTGGAGGGCGGCGTGGACCTCCACACCCAGGCGGTGGTGGTGCCCGGCCTCAACGACGGCCGAGGTCTGGGAGAGGACCGTGCGGGAGCTGTGGGAGCGCCGGGCGTTCCAGACAGGAAGGCCCCTGGGCCGGAAAAGGCGGGGTGCTGTCCCTGTCCTGCGTGCCGGTGGGGCTCACGGCCCACCGGGACGGCCTGCCCACCATCCCGGACGTGGACCCGGCGTTCGCCCGGGCCTGGATCCGCCGCTGGAGGCGGGCGGTGAGCGCGTTCACCCGGGACAACGGAGGCGAGCCCTGGCTGCTGCTGGCGGACGAGTGGTTCACCCGGGCCGGGGTGGAGGTGCCCGGGCGCTCCTTCTATTCCCAGTCCTGGGCCCAGCTGGAGAACGGGGTGGGGCTGGTGCGCAGGTTCCTGGAGCATGCCCGGCGCTTTCTGGGCCGGCCCAAGGCCCTGGGTTTCCGGGGACGGCGGGTGCTGCTGCTCACCGGGTCCAGCTTCGCACCGGTGCTGAACCGCACGCTGGCCCGGCTGAACCGCGCCGCCGGTTCGCACCTGCGGGCCGTGGCCGCCCCCAACAACGCCTTCGGCGAGACCGTCACGGTGGCCGGCCTGCTGACCGGCCAGGACCTGACCTACGCCGCCCACGCCGACCGCCAGGCCCACGGCGGCGATCCCCGCTGGGTGGACGCGGTGGTGGTGCCCAGCGCCAGCCTGCGGGTGCACACCGGGCCCACCGACCAGTACGCGCTGCCCGACCACGCCGAGGCCACGCCCGCCACCCAGTTCCTGGACGACATGACCCTGGCGGGGCTGGAACAGGAACTGGGCGTGCCGGTCATCCCCAGCGGCGAGAACCTGTCCCAGCTCCTGGACCATCTCCGGGCGCGGGAACGCTACCATACCGCAGGCATGAACCTGCCCCGGGGCGCCTACAACCCCTGATCCCGGCCCGCCGGCCCGCTCAATGAGCCTTTTCGGGCGGCTGGTACCGGCAATTCCCGAATCCGAGGACCGGGTAGCCCACGAACGGAAGCAGCAGGAGCACCACGGTCATGCGCGCCCCGTAGCCGAACCGCCGGGCCACTCCGTGGGTGGCCAGGACGGCGGCCGCCAGGTTGGCCCCGGGGACGAACAGCCAGACCCACCACCAGCCCGGCTTGCCGCCCACACGGCAGAACACCGCGAACCCGTACCCTGGCACCAGGGCCGCCCACCAAGGCTGGCCGGCCTTCTCGAACATCTTCCAGACGGAGGCCCAGGTGACCGTCAGGAGGATGGTAGCCAGGAGGATTCCTAACTTATGGTGCATAACTCTGACCCGCCGCCGCAGGTCAGTATGCGATCTCAAAAAAATATAATCAATTAATTTTTTTCAGACCCTCAAGGCTGCGGCCTGTATACGCTGTCCCCGAACCCCAGGATGGGCATGGCCACCACCGGAATGAAGATCTGCAGCACGGTCATGCCCGCCCCGAAGCCGAAGCTCCGGGACACCCCATGGGCCACCAGGACCATGAACACGATGTTCACCACCGGAATCAGCAGCAGGATGCACCACCACCCGGGCTTGCCGGCCACCTGGCAGAGCACCACCAGGTTGTAGATGGGGATGATGGCGGCCCATCCGGGCTGGCCGGCCTTTTCATAGACCCTCCACACCGAGGCGGCCATGAGCACGACTATGGCAAGCCAGACCACACAGCCCAACGCGGCGCCCATAGGAAATCTCCTTGGATTTGCCAACCACTATGGAACCGGTCGTGAAGATGTCAATGAATGGCTTGACCCAGGCAGCAGGGACACCGCCACCTTGATCTCCCCTCCGTCCCGGCCGTCCCACCCGGGTT
The DNA here is from genome assembly GCA_963816585.1 of uncultured Holophagaceae bacterium. Lineage (GTDB taxonomy): Bacteria > Acidobacteriota > Holophagae > Holophagales > Holophagaceae > Mesoterricola. Next base: position 9,546 of record CAWFOJ010000167.1, read on the forward strand.
TCGCCGCGGTCTCCCGGCGGGCCTGGTCCGAGGCCAGGCGGATCTGGTCCAGCACATCCACCACCCGCTGCCAGGACTGGTCCCCGTCCACCTTCAGGAACACCCGGCGCAACCCCGCCGGCTGCAGCTGCACCACCGGCACCAGGGCGGCGGCCAGGGCCCCAAGCTGGATGGGGGCCTGCTGCAGGGCCAAGGCACCCCGGCCGTCCAGGGTCACCACCAGGGGCGGGTAGCGGGGATCCACGGCCGGCGGGACCGCGGTGCGCACCACCTGGGGCACCGCCACCGTCAGCGCCTTGGTGAGGCCGGGCACCAGCACGATGAAGACGATCAGCAGCACCAGCACGATGTCGATGAGCGGGGTGACGTTGATGTCGGACTTGGCCCGGCCCCGGGGAGTGCCCGCATCCATGTCAGGCTCCTTCCAGCCGGTCTTCCCGGGTCACCACCGCCGCCTCCACCGCCCCGGCCTCCCGGCACACCTGCAGCAGGTCGTTCACCTGCCGGAAGGCCAGGCCCAGGTCCGCCTTGATGAACACCCTGGGATCCCCCGACGCCACGTGCGCCTTCACGAACGCCTCGAGCCGGGCACGCCCGGCCGCATCCCCCAGGTCGAAAGCCAGCGTGTTGCCCTGCCCGTCCTTGCCCTCCCGGCCTTCCACCTGCACCGGCCCGGCCCCGGTCACCTGGCCCGCCGGGTTCCGGCGCGCCGCCAGGACCAGGGTCAAAGGCGGCCCCTGGCGCCCCCGCTCCGGGGGCACGCTGTGCCGGGCCGCCGGCAGGCGCACGGCATTGCTCACCGCCGGGGTGATCACGATGAAGATGATCAGCAGCACCAGGACGATGTCCACCAACGGAGTGACGTTGATGTCCGCCTTCATCGCGGGTCTCCCGGGGGCCGGTCCTCCTGGGCGCGGCTCTCCCGGCGGATGAACTCGTCCACCATCTGGGAGGCGGCGTTGCTGATCCGGGTGGCCATGCGGTCCTGCTGGGCGGTGAAGTAGTTGTAGATCCACACCGCCGGGATGGCCACCAGCAGCCCCAGGGCCGTGGTGGCCAGGGCCTCGCCGATGGATCCGGCCAGGGCGTTGATGTCCCCGGCCCCCTGGGTCTTCAGGTCCGAGAACACCCGGATGATGCCGATCACCGTGCCCAGGAGGCCGATGAACGGCGCCAGCGCCCCGATGGTGGCCAGGGAGAGCATGCCCTTGCGCAGCAGGTCCCCCACCTCGGCGCTGCCCCGCTGGATGGCCCGCTCCACCGGCTGGATCACGTCATGGCCGCCCCGGGCGGCCTGGAGCTGCTTCTCGGTACTGGAAAATGTCCAGCCCGTGGCGCAGCACCAGGGCCACGTGGCTGCGGGGGTGGCCTACGGCCGCTTGCTTGGCTGCATCGAAGTCCCCCTGGCGCAAGGCCGCCATGAACTGCTTGAGAAAAGGTCGGGAGGCAGCGTGGCTCTGGGCGTACACGAAGCCCCGCTCCACCGCGATGTAGATCTGCAGGGCCAGCAGGAACAACAGCAGGCAGATGATGCCCTTGTTGGGAAGCGAAGCGCCGGCCCAGATGGCCCGGGGGCCGAAGCCGGACCCGCCGCCTTCGGCCAGGGCCAGGCAGAGGGGGGATCCGATGCGGGCTGGAACGAGGAGCGGAAACATGTTCTCAGTTTATTCACTTCAACCTGAAGGGCATGTCAAGTTGGAACCGGGCGGCCGTGGGTTTGCCGTTTTCAAGGTGGGGCTTGAACTTCATGGCCCGGGCATAGGCTTCCGCGGTGGCGCGCAGCGCATAGGGGCCCGACAGGGCGCGCACGCTCATGGGAATTCCGTCGGCGCCGACCAGGACTTCCACGATCACCGTGCCCTGGATTCCGGCGCTCCGGGCCAGGGGAGGATAGTCCGGCGGGGGGGGCTGCTCTTTCACTTGCACCAGGCTGAACGGCAGATCCACGACCTGGCCGCGGCCCCCCGCGGTCTCCCCTGCCCCAGGGCCTCCGGGTCCGGACCCGGTGCCCGGCCCGCCGCCGGTCCCGCCTCCGCTCCCGGCCTCCCCGCCTGCAAGTCCGCCGTAATCGCGGGAATGGTCCTCCGTGGGCCATTCCTTGGGGGCCGCGTCCGGCACCGCCTGGCTGGCCAGGTCCGGCGGGGGCGGTTGGGGCTTGGGCGGGGGGGGCGCCGCGGGAGCCGGGGCGGGAGGTCCCGTCCGGGGCGCGGGTGCCGGGACCGCTCCCCCGGCGGGCACGCGCACCGGGGCGTCGGGGCCCTCCTGGAGCACCAGGGCCACGGTCCTGGGAGGTTCCCCGCCCGGGTGGACCTGGCGCCCCAGGAGCGCCACCACCCCCGCGAACAGCGCCACCACCGCCACGGTCACCGGCACGGTCTCCCAGGGGCTGGCCCCGGCCACGGCCCGGTTGCCCTCGCCCAGGGAAGAACGGTAGACCCGGTCTTCAAGGGTCTCCCGGAGGGGATCGGCGGCTGGCGGCGGGGCCAGGGGTGCGCTCATGGGTCTCCAGACGCGCGGGCGAAGGATCCAAGCGGTTACCATGACAAATCCCCGCAAGGCCGTCAAGCACGGGACCGGAGCCTCGCCGCCATCATGCCGTCAATCTTTTCCAGGTTTTATCAGGACGCCGCGGGCGCACCCGGCGCACCGGCCCGGGCCGGGCACTTCCAGACCGCCCACGGCCTGGTCCAGACTCCGGCCTTCATGCCGGTGGGCACCCAGGGCACCGTCAAGGGCCTCACCCCCGCCCAGCTGGCGGAGATCGGCCCCCAGGTGATCCTGGGCAACACCTACCACCTGGGCCTGCGCCCCGGGGACGAGCTGGTGCGGGACCTGGGCGGGCTGCACGCGTTCATGGGCTGGCCCGGCCCCATCCTCACCGATTCGGGCGGCTTCCAGGTGTTCTCCCTGGCCGCCCTGCGCAAGATCAAGGAAGAGGGAGTGGCCTTCCAGAGCCACATCGACGGCTCCTCCCACTTCCTGTCCCCGGAACGGAGCATGGAGATCCAGCGCAACCTGGGCTCGGACATCGTCATGGCCCTGGACGAGTGCCCCCCGGGGCGCCTGGAGCGCGGCCCCCTGGAGCAGTCCATGGCCCGCACCACCCGCTGGCTGGCCCGGTGCCGGGCCGTTGCCCTGGGCGAGCACCAGGGGCTGTTCGCCATCAACCAGGGGGGTACCCACCTGGACCTGCGCCTGCGCCACCTGGAGGAGATCCTGGAACTGGACGCCCGGGACCCGTTCCAGGGAGTGGCGGTGGGCGGGCTGAGCGTGGGGGAGCCCAAGGAGGAGATGAACGCCTTGTTGGCCGCCTTCGTGCGCCGCCTGCCCGCGGACCGCCCCCGCTACCTCATGGGCGTGGGCACCCCCGAGGACCTGCTGTTCGGCATGGAACAGGGGGTGGACCTGTTCGACTGCGTCCTGCCCACCCGGGAGGCCCGCCACGGCACCCTGCTCACCTCCCGGGGCCGGGTGAAGATCAAGAACGCCCGCCACCGGACCTCCCAGGAGGCTTTGGATCCGGAGTGCAACTGCTATACTTGCAGAACCTTTACCCGCGCCTACCTGCACCATCTGTTCCGGGCCGGGGAGATGTTGGCATCAACACTAAACAGTATCCACAACCTGAGCTACACTGTTGGGCTCACCCGCGCTGCGCGGCAAGCCATGTTCGGGGGAACTTTCCCCGTCTTCGCACGCCGCACGACAGAAAATTGGAAGATGGAGGAGTCTTAGATGAACGTTGTGCTACTCATGCAAGCAGGCCAGAACAGCCCCTTGCCGACCATCCTGCTCTTCGGCGGCATGGCGGCGCTCTTCTATTTTCTCCTCATCCGGCCTCAGAATCGGGCCCGCAAGCAGATGGAAGAACGCCTGAGCAAGCTCAAGGCAGGTGATGAAGTGCTCCTCTCCGGTGGCCTCTACGCCACCATCGACCGGGTCGAGGACAAGAACATCTACATCAAGCTGGGGAACAACCTGGTGAAGGCGCGCCGGAACGCGGTCGTCGCCATGGCCAACGAACCCGCTCCCGAGCGTAACTGATCCTGGATCCCGTTTCATGCCGAGGGCGGGGCGTCGCTGTCCCGCTCTCCTTGCGTAGGAGTTCTTTTGTGACCAAGCGGAGCCTGTGGCGACTCGCGGTGACCCTCCTGATCTGCGGCGCCTGCGCGTACTTCTTCATTCCGCTCGCCAAGGTTCGCCTGGGCCTCGACCTCAAGGGCGGCGTCCACTTCGAGCTGGAAGTCCAGGGCAACGAGGCCCTGGAGGCGGACATGCGGGACACTCGCGACCGGCTCCAGGACCGCCTCCGGGAGAAGGGCTTCCCGGACGCGGTGATCAAGCTGGAAGGCAACGTGCTGCATGCGGAGGGCGTGCCCTCGGACCAGCGCCCGGCGGCGGAGCAGATCCTCCAGTCCTTCTACGGCTACGACGCCACGTTCACTGCGACCGGCTTCACCCTCGCCCAGAAGCCCGCCTACCAGAAGTCCCTCAAGGACGACGCCAACAAGCGCGCCCTGCAGATCATCGAGAACCGCATCAACCAGTTCGGCGTGGCCGAGCCGGAGATCACCGCCACCGGGGCCGAAGGCAACCGCATCGTGGTGGAGCTGCCGGGGGTGGGCGACGCCGAGCGGGAACGCATCAAGGGCCTGCTCACCACCCCCGGGCGCCTGGAGCAGCGCCTGGTCGCCAAGCAGGATCCCACCCAGGGCCGGGGCTTCCCCACCCGGGACGCGGGCCTGGCCTACTTCCACGGCACCCTGCCCAACAACACCGAGCTGCTGCCCGAGCCCGTGAGCGAACGGGAACTGCGGGAGAAGGGGCAGGCCCCGCCCAAGCCCGGCGAGCCCGAAGTGATCCGCCGGTGGGTGCTGGTGGAGGAGAAGGTGTACGTGGACGGCGCCGACATCGTCCGGGCCGACCCGGCCATCGACCCCACCACCGACATGCCTGAGATCCGCTACACGCTCAACAAGAAGGGCTCCGACGATTTCGCCACCCTGTCCGGCATCGCCGCGGACGAACAACGGCTCATCGCCATCATCCTGGACCGGAAGATCGTCAGCACCCTCACCTGCCGGGAGAAGATCCTGGGCGGCTCGGTGCGCATCACCGGGCGCTTCACCAAGGCCGACACCGAGGACTTCGCCCTCAAGCTCAAGAGCGGCGCCATGCGGGCCAGCATGAAGTTCCTGGAGGAGCGGGCCATGGGTCCCAGCCTGGGCGCCGACTCCATCCACGCCGGCGTGCGGGCCTCCCTGATCGGGTTCCTCACCATCATCGCCTTCATGGTGTTCTACTACCGGTGGTCCGGGGTGAACGCCATCGTCGCCCTGACCGTGAACGTCATCGTCATGCTTGGCCTCATGGGCTCCTTCCACGCGGTGATCACCCTGCCCGGCATCGCCGGCTTCGCCCTCACCATCGGCATGGCGGTGGACGCCAACATCCTCATCTTCGAGCGCATCCGCGAGGAGCTGGCGAACGGCAAATCGGTGCCCGGAGCCATCCAGGCGGGCTTCGACCGGGTGTTCTGGACCATCGTCGACAGCCACGTGACCCAGCTGTTCGGCGCCCTCCTGCTGTTCATCTTCGGCACCGGGCCGGTGAAGGGCTTCGCCGTGACCTTGACGGTGGGCGTGTGCGCCTCGCTGTTCACCAGCATCTACATCAGCCGTTTCATCTACGACTGGGTCCTGGAGCGCCATCCCGGGACCAAGACCCTTTCCGTGTAGGCGGGCCGACCCCATGAAAGTCTTCGAACATATTCCGCACATCGATTTCATGAAGTACAAGGGGCTGGCCCTGGCCATCTCCTGGGGCATCATCCTGGTGTGCTTCCTGTGGATCCATCCCTGGAAGGGCGCCGATGCCCACGTGAAGCTGGGCATGCAGTTCACCGGCGGCATCGACATGATCGCGGCGTTCAAGGGCGAGGTGCCCCAGGACCAGGTGCGGGCCGCCCTCTACGACGGCGGGGTGCGGGACGCGGCGGTGGTGGCCTACACCGACAAGCCCGGCACCAGCGTGTTCTCCATCAAGGTCAAGGCCAGGAAAGGACAGGACGAGAAGGACTCCAGCGCCCAGATCAAGCAGATCATCGACGCCCTCAAGCACATGGACGCCACCGCCAAGAGCGACCCCCGGGCCGACCTGAACACCGAGAGCGTGGGGGCGATGCTGGACACCTGGATGAAGACCAACCCCCTGGGCGTGCAAGGGGACGACGACACCCTGCGCCAGAGGTACGAGCCGTGGGTGAACAAGGTCACCAAGGCCGTGGAGCAGTACAGCCCCATGTCCAGCTATGGCCAGCTGCCCCCGGACCTGCCTGCCCAGCTGCGCTCGAGCATCGAGAAGACCTACCGTCTGGGCACCCTGTCCATCCTCAAGAACGAGAGCTTCTCCCCGTCCATCTCCGGCGAGTGGACCTGGAAGACCCTCAAGGCGGTGATCTGGGCCATGGGCGCCATCCTGGTGTACGTGATCTTCCGGTTCACCCTGAGCTTCTCGGTGGGCGGCATCGTCGCCCTGATCCACGACATCCTCATGGCCCTGGGCCTGTTCTGTTTCTTCGGCTTCGAGTTCTCGGTGCCCGTGGTGGCCAGCTTCCTCATTCTTATGGGCTATTCAATGGCCGACACCATCGTGGTGTTCGACCGGATCCGGGAGAACAGCCACAAGCCCGAGTACCGCCGGGTGACCATCGAGAAGCTGGTGAACGATTCCATCAACCAGACCCTGAGCCGGACCATCCTCACCAGCCTGTCGGTGCTGTTCGTGGCGTTCTGCCTGTTGGTATGGGGCGGCCACGCCCTGCGGGACCTCAGCTTCCCCATCTTCATCGGGGTCATCACCGGCACCTACAGTTCCATCTTCATCGCCAGCCCCGTGGTGGTCTACTGGGACCACTGGTTCGGCGGCAAAGACAAGCTCAAGCAGCACGCCCACGCCCGGACTTGACCGCGCTATTCCTCCTCCACCCGCTTGACCAGTTTGGCCGCGGGGGTGGAGCGGGGCTGGTGGGTGGTGCCTTTCCAGACGTAGCGGGTGCCCCGTTTCTGGCCCTGCTTGACTATTACACCTTCATCCTCCAGCTCCGAGAAGAACCGGCGCAGGGTGGCGGGGGCCCAGTCGCAGGACTTGAGCCCCAGTTCCTCCTGGGCCTGGAAACTGGAGAGGGCGCCCTGGAACTGGAGCGTTTTCACTAATTGGGCCTTGAGATCCGAGAGTTCGACCTTGGAGCGCCGGGGTTTGGTCTTGAAATCCGCCATGGGTTCCTGGGGCGGAGGCGGGGTGGCCACCGGCTTGGGCGGGGGCGGGGGCGGGGGCTCCGGGGGTGGAGGCGCCTCGGCCCGTCCTCCCACCTCGAACAGCAACCCTCCATCCAGGAGCATATCCGCATCTTCAGGTTCGAAAAAGACGACCACGGACCCGGGCGAGAAGCCAGCGTTATGCAATGCCGAAATGACCCGGTCCCCGATCCGCTTCTTCTGGTCCGTGGAAAGTCGGGGCGACTTTATGTGGACGGACGGCATAGACACTCCTTTAACAAGGGGGTAATTCAATCTAATCTGTATTATGTGGGAGGGAAACTCTTTTTGCCCCGCCCAATTACCCTTTCCCTCAGGGAGATCTCATGTGTCCCATACCGTCCGGCCCAGCGAAGGCACATACGGCTGAAGCTCATCGGTTCGAGGCTTATCTCCGCAGCAAGAAACTGAAGCTGACGGGCGAGCGGATGGAGATCCTGGCGGCTGTCTTCCAGAAAAACGCTCATTTTGACGCGGAAGAATTGCATGGGGAATTAAAACACCATGGCCGGGACATCAGCCGGGCGACCGTCTACCGGACCCTGGACCTTCTTGTTCAATGCGGACTTGTACGGAAGAGCAGTCTGGGGTCCAGCCACGCCAATTACGAGGCCGCCCACGAGGATGAACACCACGACCACCTGATCTGCCTGAACTGCAATAAAGTCATCGAGTTCTATCGCCCGGACCTGGAGCGTCTGCAGGAGGAGATCTGCCAGGAACGGCAGTTCAAGCCCCTCCACCATAGCCTGCAGATATTCGGCCTCTGTTCCAATTGCCTGGACAAGGCCGACGACTCCACCATCCAGCACCGGGTGGCCCAGATCCACACCTGATCCAGCTCACCCCTGATATCGGGTCCAAGTCCATGCCCGCGTGCCGATGGTAGAATCGGCCATGCAAAAGCTCACCCTCGAGGACATCCAGCGCCTGCCCAAGACCGATCTGCACGTCCACCTGGACGGCAGCCTGCGCATTCCCACCATCCTGGAATTGGCCGCGGAACAAGGGGTGCAGTTGCCCGGGGACACGGTGGAGACCTTGCGGCCCTACGTGGAAGTAGGTGACGACTGTGCTTCCCTGGTGGAGTACCTGAAGGCCTTCGACGTGGCCCTCGCGGTGATGCAGACCCAGGACGCCCTGGTGCGCACCGCCTTCGAACTGGCCGAGGACGCCGCCCGGGAGAACGTCCGCTACATGGAGGTGCGCTACAGCCCCATCCTGCACCAGCAGAAGGGGCTGACCCTCTACCACGTGGTCCAGGCGGTGCTGGAGGGCCTGGCGGCGGCGGAGAAGCGCTATCCCATCCGCACCGGGGTGATCCTGTGCGGCATCCGGCACATCGGGCCGGACCTCTCCAACCGGCTCGCGGACCTGACCGTGGCCTTCAAGAACAAGGGCGTGGTGGGCTTCGACCTGGCCGGAGCCGAGGAGGACTTCCCGGCCAAGAAGCACCGGGAGGCCTTCAGCCGGGTGCTGGCCAACAATATCAACTGCACCCTGCACGCGGGCGAGGCCTACGGCCCCGAAAGCATCCACCAGGCCATCCACCTGTGCGGCGCCCACCGCATCGGCCACGGGGTGCGCCTGATCGAGGACGGGGACCTGCTGAACTACGTGAACGACCACCGCATCCCCCTGGAGTGCTGCCCGTCGTCCAACGTCCAGACCAAGGCCGTGAGCCGGCTCGAGGAACACCCCATCCGCCTGTTCTACGACATGGGGCTGAGGGTGACCGTCAACACCGACAACCGAATGGTGACCCGGACCACGGTGAGCGAGGAATACCAGAGGCTGCACGAGGTCCTGGGCTTCACCCTGGAGGAGATCAAGGAACTGATCATCATGGGTTTCAAGAGCGCCTTCCTGCCCTATGCCATCAAGCGGGCCATGCTGGCGGAGGTGGTGACGGAACTCAAATCCTTCACCCCGGGGAGTCTGGACAGCAAGAAAGAGCGCCTCTAGCAGGTGTTGGCCCGGCTCAGATTCCCGGTTGGCCGGGTGGTTGCCGATCTCGTCGCGGTGGGAAAAGGCTGGCTTCGCCCGAACGTCACGCATATAGTTGATTCAAGAGGTCAGAAAAGTATCCATGTTGAACCGGTTTGCCGAATTTCTCGACTGCCAGGAACGGGTCCTCCTGACCACCCACGAAAATCCGGATGGGGATGGGATGGGCGCCATGGTGGGCCTCGCCTATTACCTGCGGAGCATCGGCAAGGAGGTGCGGATCGTGGTGGCGCCCGGCCTACCTTATTTCTTGCAATTCATGGATCCCCTGGGCTGGGTCGAGCCGTTCCAGCCCCAGGGGACCCACCGGGACCTGGCCTCCTGGCCGGACGCCTGGGTCCTGGTGGACGCCTCGGAACCCCACCGCCTGGGGCCCATGCATCCCCTTTTCCAGGCCAGCGGCGCCCGCAAGGTCTGCCTGGATCATCATCTCAAGGAGGCGCCCCTGGGATTTGATGAGGAGTTCATCGATCCTGCGGCCAGCGCCAGCGCCGAACTGGTGTTCGACCTGGCGGTGCGCCGGCTGCCTCGGCCCCTGCCCCTGCCCATGGCCGAAGCCCTGTATGCCGGCGTGGTGGACGACACGGGCAACTTCCGCTTTTCCAACGCCACCCCCAAGGTGCACCGCCTGGCCGCCGACTTGATCGAGCAGGGGGTGGACCCGGCCCGGATCTACCAGGACCTCTACCACCAGGGCCGGCCCGAAAAGCTGCGGATTTCCGGGCGGGCTTTCGACGGCATGGCCCTGCTGGGAGAGGGGCGCTATGCCCGCCTGTGCGTAACCCAGGCGGATTATGCCCAATGCGGGGCCGACCACGACGACCTGGAGGGACTGGTGAACCGGCCCCTGGAACTGCGCGGGGTGGAGGTGGCGACCCTGCTCCATGAACTGGCCGACGGGCGCATCAAGGCCAGCCTCCGGTCCCGGGGGCGGGTGGACGTGAACGCGGTCTGCCGGCATTTCGGCGGCGGCGGCCACCGCCTGGCCTCGGGCGCCAAGCTGGACGGCCCCATGGCCAAGGCCCAGGCGGCCCTGGACCAAAAGTCCTGGCGCAGATCGCGGCCGATTGTTCCTGAGAAGCCCGACCGGGCGGCCCCCGGTCTCCCGGAGAATGGCAGTATACTTTTCAAGTGAGAGACTTTCCCTGCTGGATGACCGATGCCCCAAAAGACAGCAGCAGTGCCCCCCACCTGGAAGACCTGGGCCCCGATTCGCCCTGGAGGTGGTCACCCGCCTGGAGACCGAGTCGGTGCCCTTCGTGGCCAAGGCGAACGTGCCCTCCATCTTCGGCAAGTTCGTGGTTTACGGCTTCTGGAGAAGCTCACCGGCAAGGAGCACATCGCCATCGTGGCCGGGGAGATCGATGCCCGCAAGCGCATCAACGTGCGCATCCACAGCGA
>CAWFOJ010000168.1:0-10474 GCA_963816585.1 uncultured Holophagaceae bacterium
GATTGCAAGAAGGCGCTGGAAGAGAACGGCGGCGACATGGAGAAGGCCATCGACTACTTGCGCAAGAAGGGCCTGGCGGCTTCCACCGCCAAGGCCAGCCGCATCGCCGCCGAAGGGGTGGTGGATTCGTACATCCATCCCGGCGGGCGGGTGGGAGTGCTCATCGAGCTCAACTGCGAGACCGACTTCGTGGCCCGCACCGCGGGCTTCCAGCGGCTGGTGCGGGAGATCGCCATGCACGTGGCGGCCCACGACCCGGCGCCCAGTTCGTGTCCAAGGACGAAGTCACCCAGGCCTTCCTGGACCACGAGAAGGAGATCGCCACCGCCCAGGCCCTGGCCACCGGCAAGCCCGCCAACGTGGTGGAGAAGATCGTGGAAGGCAAGATGAACAAGATCTTCGAGGAGGTCTGCCTGCTGGAGCAGAAGTTCATCATGAACGACGACGTGACCGTGGCCCAGTACCTGTCCACCAAGACCGCCGAGATCGGCGAGAAGCTGAGCATCCGCCGCTTCGCCAAGTACGTGCTGGGCGAAGGGCTGGAAAAGCGCAAGGACGACTTCGCCGCCGAGGTCGCCGCCCAGTCCGCGGCCGCCAAGCAGTAAGGCGCCGCCACCGATTGCCAATCCTCGAGAAGACGGCCCCGGGCCGTCTTTTCCATGTCTGAGGTGCGATATGAGCAAAGTCGCATGGTTGTTTCCGGGCCAGGGCTCCCAGGCGGTGGGCATGGGCGTGGACCTGGCGGCGGCCGAACCCGCCGCCCGGGCCATCCTGCAGGAGGCCGACGAGGCCCTGGGCTGCCCCCTGTCGGCCCTGATGGCCCAGGGCCCGGAGGACCAGCTCAAGCTCACCGAGAACACCCAGCCCGCCATCCTCACCCACAGCACCATGGTGGTGCGGGCCTTCGGCGCGCGCCTGCCCAGGCCCGACTTCGTGGCCGGGCCACTCCCTGGGCGAGTACAGCGCCCTGGTGGCCGCCGGCGCCCTGGCCTTCAGGGACGCGGTGGGCACCGTGCGCGAGCGCGGGCGGGCCATGCAGGCGTCGGTGCCGGTGGGGGTGGGGGCCATGGCCGCCATCCTGGGCACCCCCGCCCCGGACGTGGAAGCCGCCTGCCGCACCGCCCGGGCCCAGACCGGGCTGGTGGTGGTGCCCGCCAACTTCAACGGCCCCGGCCAGATCGTCATCGCCGGCCACGCCGAGGCGGTGGAAGCGGCCATGGACCTGCTCAAGAGCCGCGGCTGCCGCAAGATGATGAAGCTGCCCGTGAGCGCGCCCTTCCACAGCCCGCTCATGGAGCAGGCCCGGGTGCACATGGAGCCCCTGCTCCAGGCCCTGGCGTTCAGCGTCCCCGCCTGCCCGCTGGTGAACAACGTGGACGCCGCCCTGGTGCAGGATCCGGCCCTGCTGCGGGACGGCCTGGTGCGCCAGATCCCCGGCGCCGTGCGCTGGGAGGCCCTCACCACCGTGCTCCTGGAGCAGGGGGTCACCGCGTTCTTCGAGCTGGGCCCGGGCAAGGTCCTGGCCGGGCTGGTGAAGCGCCAGGCCAAGGAGGCCGGGATCGAGGTGCAGGCCTGGTCCGTGGCCGGCCCGGAAGACCTCCAGGCCGGCCATGGGCGCCTGAGTGGACCTGGTCTACCTGCACGGCTTCGCCTCGGGCCCCTGGGGCGCCAAGGGCACCCACTGCCGGGCCTGGGCCGCAGGCCCGGCGCATCCCGTTCCACGCCCCGGACCTGAACCTGCCGGACTTCGAGCACCTCACCATCACCGCCCAGGTGGAGGCGGTGACGGCCCTGCTGGGTGCCCTGGCGGAGCCGCCGGTGGTGGTGGGCTCCAGCATGGGCGGCCTGGTGGCGGCGGCCGCCGCCCACCGGGCGCGCCAATGGCCCGGCTGATCCTGCTGGCCCCCGCCTTCGGCTTCGCCCGGCGCCGGCTCCAGGGCCGGCGCTGGGCCGGCTACCGCAGGCGGGGCACCATGCCCACCTTCCACCTCGCCCAGGAGCAGTGGCTCACCCTGGGCCCGGAGCTGCTGCCGGACCTGCCCCTGTGGCAGGATGACGACCAGTGGCAGCTGGCGGTGCCGGTGGCCATCCTGCATGGCCGCAGGGACGAGGCGGTGCCCCTGGCGGAGAGCGAGGCGTTCGCGGCCCGGCACCCGGGCGCGTGCTGCGGGTGCTGGAGGACGACCACGGGCTGCTGGGGGAAGCGTCCCTGCGGTCACTGGACGAGTCGCTGGGGGAAGCGTTCGGTCCTGGGCCCGGGCTGGCTTGACCTCACCCGGCGGTCACACCCACAGCACCGGCAGCAGCCCCGCCACCGCCAGCCCGGCCAGGAGCCACAAGCTCCAGCGGCCGGCCTTGCCCCGGGCCAGGGACCAGGCGTAGAAGCCCTTCACCAGGTTGTTGCTGGCGGAGGCGATGATGATGCTCACGGTAACCAGGTTGAGGCTGGCGGTGAGGCCGGCCTGGTGGGTGAGGCCCATGATGAAGGGGATAATGTCGGTGAGGCCCATGATGCCGGCCAGGGTGTACATCCCCCTCTGGCCCAGGTAGATCAGGGCCAGCCGGGTCACCACCAGCATGACCAGGAACAGCCCGGCGAACAGGAAGGCGGTGCGCAGTTCAAGGGGGTTCTGGGCCTGGGTGGGGGCGGCGGCCTCTTCCTGGCCATTGTCCCGCAGCCGGCTCCAGAACCAGCCGCCCAGGAGGCCCAGGGCAGTCAGAGCCGCGAACCACGGCGCCAGGACCCGGGCCAGGGTGGCGTTGAACATCCAGACCAGCCCCAGGATGCGCAGGTACATGCAGCCGGAGGCCGTGAGGATGCTGCCGGAGTATTCGTGCGGGTGGCTGCCCCCGGCGGCGCGCTTGGCCAGCACCACGGTGGTGACGGTGCTGGAGTAGATCCCGCCCAGGGCGCCGGTCAGGAAGGTGCCCCCGCGGCCCTTCACCACCTTGAGGATCAGGTAGCTGGCGTAGGAGGTGCCGCTCACCGCCACCACCACCAGCCAGGTCTTGAACGGGTTGATCTGGAACGGGCCGAAGTCCTGGTTCGGCACCAGCGGCAGGATCACCCAGGTGAGCAGCAAAAACTTGGTGAAGGCGGTCACCTCCTCCGGCTCGATGTGCTCGGTGAGGCCCTCCAGCGCCACCTTCAACTCCAGCAGCAGCAGGCTCACCACCACCAGGGCGGAGGCGAACCAGATCAAGCCGCCATGCACCAGGCAACCAACCAGATAGACCATCAGCCCCGACATCTCGGTGGTGATGCCGGCATCGCTGCTGGCCATGACCTTGTGCCAGTACGAGACCACCATGAAGGCGCCCACCACCATGAGCCCCATGAGCAGGCCGATGTAGTTGTCGTGGGCCAGGTAGGCCACCACGTAGCCCATGAGGCCCAGCAGCGGGAAGGTGCGCACCCCCCCGAAGACCCGTTTGCCCCCGCGCTTGAGCTCCTCCCGTTCGAGGCCGATGAGGAAGGACAGGAACAGCACCAGGACCAGTTGGGCCGCCTCGGGGGGCACCAGCGCGAGCAGGCGGTTTTGCAATCGTGACCTCCCGGGCTGGCGGGTTCACTCGTGGGCGAACACCATCTCCTTGACGTCGATCCCGGAGATGGCGCCCAGGCGGGCCGTCATCTCCTTGCGCACCTCCGGGCCGCCCACCAGCTCCAGGAGCACCACCCCCTCGCCGGCGCAGTAGTTCTCGGCCACCTCATGCAAGCCCAGGCGAGTCTTGATGTTGCAGCCGAAGTCCGTGAACACCTTCTGCACCTCGCCCGCGTAGCGCAACCGGTCCGTGATATGGATCCCGAGGATGACATGGTCGGGTTTCATATGAATCTCCTGAGGATGGCCCATACTAGCCCAATTCCACCGAACCACCAGCATTAGTCATCCACGGCGGCCACCCCCTGCAAGAACTCGCGGACCGCCTCCAGGGTCGTCGAGCCGGCGTCACCCCTTGCCCACCGTCTCCTTGGCGCCGTGGCCCACATCCTGGGCCCCCTTCTTGATGCCGTGCCCAACCTTCTTGGCGCCCTGGCCCACTGCCTTGCCGGCCTTCTTGACTCCCTCCTTGGCGGCCACGGCCCCGTCCTTCACGGCATGGCCCACCTCCACGGCACCCTTCTTCACCGCGTGGCCCACCTCGACCGCCGCGTCGCCCACCGCCTTGCCGGCGGCCTTGAAGCCCTCCTTGATCTGCTCCTTGGGGCCGGGGCTGTCCTGGGCGCCCAGGACCGGCGCCGCCAGGATCAGCCAGACGATGAGGAACGTTCGCCGCAAGGAGGCCCTCCGAGGGTCATCATGCTCCCGTTCAGAGGCCGCCGGAAGACCTCCGGGCATGGAACACTTGTACATCTGCCCATTGGGTGAAAGGTCCATCCATGCCTTCTGATCCGAGCGAACTGGAACTTTCCGCACCGGCCATGCGGGACCTGGTGGAGGCGGCCACGGCGCGGCTCCTGGCGCACATGGCTACGCTGGAGGAGCAGCCGGCCATGGACCTGGAAGGTGCGGACGAACTGGCCCTTGGGCTGGCGGAGCCTCTGCCCCGTTCGGGGGTCCCATTCGAGTCCCTGCTCGACCTGCTCTTCGGCAAGGCCATTCCCAAGAGCCTCAACACGGCGAGCCCAGGCTACCTGGCCTACATTCCGGGGGGCGGGCTCTTCCACTCGGCCGTGGCGGACCTCATCTCGGACACCGTGAACCGCTACGTGGGCATCTGGGCGGCGGCGCCGGCCCTGGTGCAGATCGAGGTCAACGTCGTCCGGTGGCTCTGCGAGATGGCCGGCTACCCCAGGTCCGCGGGCGGCATCCTCACGTCCGGCGGCTCCATCGCCAACCTGACGGCGGTCATCGCCGCCCGGGCGGACCGGCTTCCGGAAGACTTCCTGAAGGGAACCCTCTACACGTCGTCCCAGACCCACCACTCGGTGGAGAAGGCCGCGGCCCTGGCGGGCTTCCCGGCCCGCAACGTGCGGGCCGTCGAGGTGGACGGCCGCCAGCGGATCCGCATGGACCTCCTGGCCCGGGCCATCGCCCAGGACCGGGCGGCGGGGCTGATGCCCTTCCTGCTGGTGGCCAACGCCGGGACCACCAACACCGGGGCGGTGGACGACCTGGAGGCCGCCGCGGACCTGGCGGCCCGGGAGGGCCTCTGGCTGCACGTGGACGCCGCCTACGGCGGGTTCTTCGTGCTGACCCGCCAGGGCCGCGAAGCCCTGCGGGGCATGGACCGGGCGGACTCCATCACCCTGGATCCCCACAAGGGCCTGGGCCTGCCGTACGGCACCGGAAGCCTCCTGGCGCGGGATCCGCGCACCCTGCGCCGGGCCAACCATGCCAGCGCGGACTACCTGCAGGACATGCAGATGGACGAGGCCAAGGTGGATTTTTCCGAGCTGTCGCCCGAGCTGTCCCGGGACTTCCGCGGCCTGCGCGTGTGGCTGCCCCTGAAGCTCCACGGGGCGGCCCCCTTCGAGCGGCACCTGGAGGAGAAGCTGGCCCTGGCCCGGTTCGCCTGCGCGGAGCTGCGGCGGATTCCTGGCGTCGAGATCATGGCCGAGCCCCAGCTCTCCATCCTGGCCTTCCGCCTGAACCCCGGCGGCATGGGCCGGGAAGCCCGCAACGACCTGAACCGGCGCTTCCTGGATGCCATCAACGCTCCGGGGCGGATCTACCTCTCGCCCACCTTCCTGGGGGACGACTTCGTGCTGCGCATCTGCGTGCTCTCCTTCCGCACCCACCGGGACCGGATGGAGATGGGCCTGGAGGACATCCGCACCGCCGCCCGGGACTTGCAGCGCTGACTGGCGGAGGAGGGGCAAGGCGGCGGGCCGGAGACGAGGACGCCCCAGGGCTACAGAGAACTTTGCAGGATCGTCCCGATCACGGTGTTGACGATGTCCTCCGCCGAGCAGCCCCGGCTCAGGTCGTTGCCGGGCTTCTTCAAGCCCTGCAGGAACGGGCCGTTGGCGGAGGCGCCGCCGAAACGCTCGGCGATCTTGTAGCCGATGTTGCCGGCGTTCAGGTCCGGGAACACCAGCACGTTGGCCTGGCCCGCCACCTTGGAGCCCGGGAACTTCTTCCTGCCGATGGCCGGGATCATGGCGGCGTCGAACTGGATCTCCCCGTCCACCAGGAGCTCCGGGCGGCGCTCGCGCACCAGCTGGAGGGCGGCGCGCACCTTGTCCACCAGGGGGTGCTCGGCGCTGCCGGCGGTGCTGAAGGACAGCATGGCCACCTTGGGCTCCACCCCCAGCATGGCCTTGGCGGTGTCGGCGCTGGCCACCGCCACGTCCGCCAACTGCTCCGGGTCCGGGTCCGGCAGCACGGCGCAGTCGCCGAACATCATGGCGCCCTTCTCCCCGAAGGCCGGGTCCGGATGGATCATCAGGAAGGCGGAGGAGACGGTCTTCACGCCCGGGGCGCAGCCGATGGTGAGCAGGCAGGCGCGCACGGTCTCGCCGGTGGTGTTCAGGGCCCCGGCCACGAACCCATCCGCCTGGCCGGTCTTCACCATCATGCCGCCGAAGTACAGGGGCGACTTGAGGGTCTCCAGGGCCTTCTCCTGGGTCATGCCCTTGTGCTTGCGCGCTTCGTAGAAGGCGCTGGCGAAGCCGGCAAGGTCCGCGTCCGTGTCCGGATGGCGCAGGATGGCCCGCTTCAGGTCCAGCCCCAGTTCCCCGGCCCGGGTCCGGACCTTGCCCGGGTCGCCCAGCACTGTCACCTTGCACAGGTCCTCCTGGAGCAGCTTGTGGGCGGCCACCAGGGTGCGGTCGTCCACCCCCTCGGGCAGGACGATGTGCTTGCGCAGGCTCTTGGCCCGTTCGCGGAAAATCTTGAACCACGCTTCATGGTTGGCGTTCATGGAAACCTCCCGGCATGTCTTTCAGTTTGGCAGGTCGGTGGGGATGCTGAAACTGCTTGAGCCCAGCCGCCAGCCCAGGTCCGGGCCCCAGGCGGAATACCAGAGGCCGAACCGCCCGCCGCCAAGCGGCAGGCAGCAGGACCGGTACAGGGACCGGTCCCACCCCTGGCTGCCGGCGAGCACGGGCGCCGGGCCGCGGGTGAAGGTCAGCCCGTCCGCGGCCACCGCCAGCCACAGCTGGCCGCCCTCCTGGGTGCGGTACACGGCGGTGGTGTCCACCAGCAGCACGGTGGCCCCCTGCCAGGGGAAGGCGTCCAGGTGCCAGAGCATGCGCCCGGGGGGCGGCTGGATCCCCCGGACTTCCCTGGGCGGGGACCAGGGCCCTTCCGCCCGGTGCGCGGTGCGCCGGCGGATCACGTAGGGGAACTGGGAAGCGTCCACGTAGTACATGGCCCACTCGCCACCGGCCCAGAACACCGCCGGGGACAGCTCGCGCTCGTCCGCCAGGGGCTCGTCCAGGATCGCTTTGGGCGCGGTCCAGTGGCGCCCGTCCTGGGAGGACACCAGGTAAAGGGTGTCGTCCCGGTCGGCCCCGGCGGCCCGGTAGAACAGGTGCAGGCGCCCGTCCGGGTCCAGGGCCAGGTGGGGGTCGGAGTTGTAGCGGCGGGCCAGGGCGGGCTTGGGGATGAGGGGGTTGACGATGCCCGGGGGCACGGACCAGGACACGCCGTCCTGGGAAACGTACAGGGACGGGTTTTGGTACTGGGCGTCCGAGTGGGCGTAGGGCGTGACGGCCATCCAGTAGGCGTAGCCGTTCCATCCTCCTTCCCGGTGGAGCACGGATGGGTGGACCAGTTCCGTTCCGGCGTACGGCACCGGGGTGGCCAGGGGCGCCGGGGCGTTGGCCGCCCTGGCCGCCAGCAGGGCACCGGCCGGATCCCCGGCCCATCCGGCGGCGGCGACCAGGAACGCCGCCAGGACCACCTTCACGCCAGGCCCCCGTTCACCCCGATGACCTGGCGGGTGATGTAGCCGGCTGCGTCCGAACACAGGAAGCCCACCAGGTCGGCCACCTCCTCCGGGCGCCCCACCCGGCCCATGGGCACCGGCTGCAGGGCCCGCTCCAGGTCCAGGCCCTCCAGCAGGGGCGAGGCGATGAGCCCGGGGGCAACGGCGTTCACGGTGATCCCCCGGCTGGCCAGTTCCAGGGCCAGGGCCTTCACCGCGCCGATGAGCCCGGCCTTGGCGGCGCTGTAGTTCACCTGGCCGCGGTTGCCGATCACCCCCGAGACCGAGGCCACCGCCACGATGCGCCCGCCCCGGCGCAGGCGCACCATGGGCAGGGTGAGGGGCTGGACCACGTTGAAGAACCCGTCCAGGCTGGTGCGCACCACCTGGTCCCAATCCGGGCCGGTGAGGGCCGGGAAGGCGGCGTCCCGGGCGATGCCGGCGTTGCATACCACCGCGTGGTAGGCGCCCTGGTCCTCCACCTGGCGCTCCAGGCAGGCCCGAACCTGGTCCCGGTCGGTGACGTCGAAGGCCAGCCAATCCGCCTGGCCTCCGGCCGCCTGGATCTCCCGGCACAGGGCCTGGGCCTGGTCCAGGCGGGTCCGGCCGTGCACGGTCACCCGGTAGCCGTCCCGGGCCAGGCGCCGGGCGATGGCGGCGCCGATGGGGCCGGTGGCGCCGGTCACCAGCGCGCGGCGGGGCGGATCGCAGGCGGGCTGGGTCACATTTTCTCCAGGAGGGTCAGGGTGGCGCCGGCCAGGAGGGCGCCGGCCTTCAGGATCTCACACCGGAAGCGCCGCAGCCCGCCGGGATCCTCCAGTTCCAGGCGCGTGCGCACCTCCAGGGCGGCGCCGGCGGGGAAGGCCGGGACCTGGCACCGGGTCCTCCCGCACCCCCACCAGGTAGCCGCCCCGGGGGGGCGCCCCGGCGTCCGCCAGGGACCGGCCCCGGCAGGCGGCCACCGCCTGGGCCATGAGTTCCAGCCCCACCCAGGCGGGCATGGCCCCGTCCGCATCCGCGTACCAGGCGCCCGGATCCACCCGGGCCAGGGCGGTGCCCCCCTGGGCATCGGCCTTGGCGACCCCTTCCAGCAGCAGCGCCGGCGGGCGATGGGGGAGCCAGGACGGCAGGCGGGGATCCATCAGGAACGCCCCACCACCAGGGCCAGGTTGCCCCCGCCGAAGGCGAAGGAATTGGACAGGCACACCCGCAGTTCCGGATCCCGGGTGCCGGGAGGCACCAGGCGCAGGGCCGGCAGGGCCGGATCCGGGGCGCCGTCCCACCGGTGCGGGGGCAGCAGGCCGTCCGGGTTCCAGCGGGGGTCCAGGGCCAGCCAGCAGAAGGCCAGTTCGGTGGCCGCCGCGGCCCCCAGCAGGTGGCCGGTGAGGGCCTTGGTGCCCCCGCACGGGACCCCCTGGGGGAACACCCGGGCCACCGCCCGGCTTTCCATCTCGTCGTTCTTGTCGGTGCCGGTGGCGTGCAGGTTCACGTAGCCCACCCGGCTCCCGTCCAGCCCGGCGTCGGCCAGGGCCTGGCGCATGGCCGCCTCCGCCCCCAGGCCCTCCGGGTCCGGGGCGGAGATGTGGTAGGCGTCGCTGGACTCCCCCACCCCCAGCAGGGCGATGGGGGCGGGTTCCCGGCGCAGCACAAACAGGGCCGCGCCCTCGCCGATGTTGATGCCGCAGCGGTTCACGCTCATGGGGTTGCAGGGTTCGGCGGTGGCCGCCCCCAGGGCGGTGAAGCCGTTGACGGTGAGCTTGCACAGGGAGTCCGCCCCGCCGGCCACCACCGCGTCGCACAGGCCCAGGGACAGCAGGTTGCGGGCGCTGGCCAGGGCCTTGCCGCTGGAGGTGCAGGCGGTGGACACGGTGTAGGCCGGGCCGGAGAGGTCCAGGACCCTGGCCAGGAACCGGGCCGGGGCGCCCATCTCCTGGCCCGGGTAGCTGAACCCGGGGGGCAGGTCTCCGCCGCCCTCCAGGCGGGCCACGGCCGCCTCCATCTCCGCCACGCCGGAGGTGCTGGTGCCCAGGACCACGCCCACCCGTCCGGGGCCGTACCGGGCCCGCTCCGCCTCCACCTCGTCCCGGATCTCCTCCAGGGCCGCCAGCAGCAGGCGGGCATTGCGGGAATCCCAGGCGGCCAGGTGCGGCGGCGGCTCCGGGAGCGGCCCCGGCACCGCCCCGACCCGGGCCGGGCGCCCGGGGATCCAGGCCTCCTGCAGGACCAGCCCTCCGGTCTCCCCCCGGAACAGGCCCCGGGCCACCGCCGCCTTGCCCCGCCCCAGGGGGTTCACCAGCCCCAGGGCGGACAGGTACGCCGGCGCGGCGGTCATGGGGCGTCCTCCAGGGTGCGCACCCGGATCCTGACCCCCAGGGCGGGGTTCTCCAGCACCAGGCGCCGGAACGGAGGGGCTTCCCCCTCCCGGGCGACGGTCCAAACCACCCGGCCCTGGCGCAGCAGGATGCGGCGGGTGCCGTCCTCCTCCACCCGGATCCCCGGCCCCAGCCCGGCCCGGACCGCGTCCAGGGGCCACAGGGCGAACTGCACCAGGGCCGCCAGGGCTTTGGGGTCCAGGTCCCCGGGAATGGGGACGCGG
>CAWFOJ010000169.1:0-5402 GCA_963816585.1 uncultured Holophagaceae bacterium
CCGCATCGAGCGGGTCGGCGGAGGGCGGGTGTGATCCCCCGGGGTCCGGCAACCGCACCCCGGCGCCCCGGAGAGGGCGCGCCGAAAAAAAATATAAATGTTGAGTTCTGCACACATTTATCAGGGCTCTTTCTGCACAGAGTGGGGCCGGCTTGGGTAAACTGGGCGGGTCGGGGGTGCAATGTTCGGTGAAATGAAGGTCTTCTCGGGTTCCAGCCATCCGGCCCTGGCGGCCGGGATCGCGGCGCACATGGGAATGCAGCTCGGGAAGGCCCGCATCACCCGCTTTTCCAACGAGAACATCAAGGTGAAGATCGACGAGAACGTACGGGAATCGGACGTCTTCGTGATCCAGACCAGCGCCCCGCCGGTGAGCGACAACCTGGTGGAGATGCTCATCATGATCGACGCGCTGAAGTTCGCCAGCGCGGCGCGCATCACCGCGGTGCTGCCCTACTACCCCTATGCCCGCAGCGACAAGAAGGACGAGGCCCGCATCTCCATCACCGCCCGCCTGGTGGCCGACCTGCTCCACACCGCCGGGGCCGAGCGGGTGCTCACCATGACCCTCCACGCCCCCCAGATCCTGGGCTTCTTCCGGGTGCCGGCGGACCAGCTCCTGGCCACGCCGGTGCTGGTGAACCACTTCCGCAATTCGGACCTGTCCAACGCCACCGTGGTGGCCACCGACGCCGGCGCCGGCAAGATCGCCGGGCATTTCGCCAAGCGCCTGGGCCTGCCCATGGCCATCATCGACAAGCGCCGCTACGACGACAACGAGGAGGCCCACAGCACGGCCCTCATCGGCGAGGTGAAGGGCAAGGACGTCATCATCTTCGACGACGAGATCGCCACCGGCGGCTCCATCCGGGAGGCGGCCCGCATCCTGCGCACCTTCGGCGTGCGCCGGGTCCGGGTGGGCGCCACCCACGCGGTCTTCTCCGGGAACGCCCTGCAGAGGCTCCAGGAGGCGGAACTGGACGAGCTGGTGGTCACGGACACCATACCCATCCGCCCGGAAGTCCAGCAGGGGGTGCCCAACCTCAAGATCCTCTCCGTCGCCCCCATGATCGGCGACGCCATCCTGCGCATCCATGGCGGGCGCAGCATCAGCGAGATGATGGAGTAGGAGCCCGGCCATGACCCTGCGGGCCCTCCTGATCCAGCGGGCCGCGCGCCTGCAGGAACGGCCCGCCTTCACCGCCCCCGGCTGGGGCGCCTTGCCCTACCCTGCGTTCCGCAACCGGGTGGAGGGGGTGGCGCTGGGCATCATGGCCGGGGAACCGCCCATGGGAACGCGGATCTTCAGCGCCGCCGGGAGCCCCTGGGACTGGGCGTGCGAGGTCGCCTGCGCCTGTTGCGGGCTGGTATGGGCTCCGGAGGGCGCCCAGGTTCCCGCCGAGGTGCTGGGCGGGCCAAGGTTCAATGACGACGAAGGACGCCAAGCCTACCATGACCGGGACCACGGCCTCCTGGAGGGCACACCGTTCACCGGCGGCCTGGACCATGGGGAACTGCTGGCCAGGCTAGCCCGGCTCAACCGGCGCCTGGGCTGGGACCACGACACCCGGGTCGCCTTGCCCCAGGACGCCCTCGGCACCCCGGAAGGACGCGGCGCCCTGTGGAGCGCCCTGTACGGGGGCAGCCACGCCGTCCTGGCGGAGGGGACGGTGCGGGACTGGGACCCGGAGCCGTTCCGGGGGCTGCTTTAGTTCCACTGGGGCGTCCGTGTCCCGGTCAGCGGCAGGTCCGTCGTCCGGGTTCCGGCGCGTTCGCGCCGCCACACCGTTGGCGGTGGTGAATCGGAGCGCGTGCGCACTCCGATTCACCACCACCGGCCGTCGAGCCGCATCGGACTGTGGGTCCGGTGGTTTACGAGCAGGTCAGAAAGCGTCCTTGCTGGCTGACGGGACCTGGCGAGTCCGCCTGGTTTGGCAGGTGCGCAAGGACCTGCAAAGCATGGCGAGGCGATTCCCGCAGGTCGCCCCGAAGTCACCTATCCCCAAGTCCTTTGTTCGGCCCCGACCCACCGGGACCCGGACGCCACAGTATGGTTAGAGGCCCCCCCACAGCCGGAGCACCTGTCCCCCGGCCCGCTGCGCGGACGCCCGGAACTCCTGTTTCAGGGGCGCCCGCAAGGCTCCCGGGAGCAGGCGGGCCGCCTCCAGGGCCTGGATCCGCAGGGGTTGGGACAGGCCCGCCCAGGCCTGGACCAGGGCCCGGCTCCAGGATTCGTCCCCCAGCCGGGCTCTGGCCGCCCAGCGCCATGGGGAGCCCAAGCCGCGTTCCTGGAGGGCCGGCAGGACCAGGTGGGGCGCCCCGGCCCGTTGGGCGATGAGGCTGGCGGCTTCGGCGGCCTCCCGCTGGGCGAAGGGATCGGCCAGCAAAGGCAGGAGGGCCGGGAGCGCCGCCGGGGTCCCCACGGCCCCCAGGGCGCCGGCCAGGGCGAAGCGCACGCCCTCGTGGGCCTGGTCCAGGGCCTGCAGGAGGAACGCTTCGTCCCCCGGCCTGGCCGCCGCCTGCAGGCCCTCCGCCGCGGCGCGCCGGGCTCCCACCCCGCCGGTGCGCAGCCCGTCCAGGTAGGGGCCCAGGCGCCGCTCCGGGGGCTCCGGTCCGACGGATGGCGGGGTGCCGGGGCGGGCCACGGTCTCCTGTTCGGTATCCAGGGGGCCGTACCCGGGCAGGGGCTCTTCGCCCCACCCGGCCGCCTCGGCGCTCTCCAGCCACCGGTCCCACTCCTCCCCCAGGGCGGCCATGGAGGGGATGCGCCGGGCCGGGTCGGGCGCCAGGGACTGCATCAGGATCCGGGCCAGGCGCGGGGGAAAGCCGTGGCGCACGGTGGCGGGGGGCATCTGGACCAGACTGTAGGGCCGGCCGGCGGTGAATTCGTAGACGATCGCCCCCAGGGCGTACACATCGCAGCGCCCGTCCACGGACCGCGGATCGCCGTGCTGTTCCGGGGCCATGAAGCCGAGGGTCCCCACCACCATCTGGGAACGGGTGGTCCGGGTGGTGTCGGCGCCCTCCCACAGGCAGACCCCGAAGTCCGTCACCTTCAGCTGGCCGTCCGGGGCGAACAGGAGGTTGGAAGGCTTCAGGTCCCGGTGCACCACTCCCGCCTGGTGGGCCACCTCCAGGGCGTCGACGATGGGCCGCAGGCGGCGCAGGATGCGCGCCGGGGCTTCCCCGTAGCACTGCTTGATGGTCCCGCCCGGGAGCAGTTCCATGAGGATGTAGGGGGTGCTGCCGGCCCGGCCGAAATCCACCACCTCCACCAGGTTCGGATGGCGCAGGCGGCGCAGCACTTCCCCTTCCTGCAGGAACCGGCGCACCAGGTCCTGGTTGTCGCTGGCTTCCTGGCGCAGGAACTTCACCGCCAGAGGGTGGTCCGGGCGGTACGGGTCCTCGGCCCGGTGGACCAGGGCCATGCCCCCCTCCCCCAGGCGCTCCAGCACCCGCACCGAGCCGATCCGCCTGGGCAGGAGGAGGGTCATGGGGGACCGTCGAATTCCACCCGGTTCCGTCCCAGGGCCTTGGCCCGGTACAGGGCCAGGTCGGCCCGGGCCAGCATCGAGCCGGCGTCCGGGTCGCTGGGGCTGAATTCCACCACGCCGAAGCAGCAGGTGACCCGGAGGTCGGTGCCTTCGGGGAGGGGCATGGGCTCGGCGGCCAGGGCCGCCCGCAGCCCTTCGGCCACGGTCATGGCCTCCCCGCCGCCGGTCTCCGGAAGCACCACCAGGAACTCCTCGCCGCCGATGCGCCCCACCAGGTCGCTGGCCCGCAGGCGGCCGCACACCACCGAGCCGAACGTGCGCAGGACCTGGTCCCCGGCGGCGTGCCCATGGCAGTCGTTCACTTCCTTGAAGTGGTCCAGGTCGCAGAGGATGACGGAAAGGGGCCGCCGGTAGCGGCGGGCCAGGTCCGTGTGCTTCTCCAGGAAGCGCAGCGCCGAGCCCCGGTTGCTCATGCGGGTGAGCGGATCCACCGTGGCCTGGGCCAGCACCGCCTCGTGGTAGTTCTTCTCCAGCTCATCCAGGTGCTTGAGCTTGAAGGTGTGGGTGCCCAGGCGCACCACGTCGCCCTGGCACAGGCTGACCGGCCCTTCCTTGGGCTGGATCGGCCGGCCGTTCACGAACGTCCCGTTGGTGGAGCCCAGGTCCGAGAGCAGCACCACCGCGGGCTGCCCTTTCTGGGTCACCAGCTCCAGCCTGGCGTGGTAGCCGGCTGATCTCCGGCTCCGGAAGGCGCATCTGGTTGTCCTGGGCCCGGCCCAGGGAAAGCCCGGACGTGCCCCAGGAGCAGCACTTCGCCGATGGGATTGCCCACGTAGCGGATCAGGGCCCATTGCCCCGGATCCTCCTGTCAGAGCCTCACCCAGACCCGGGCCCGTGCATGCGTTGGGGGCTCGGATTCGACCAGGTCATCGAAGAGCGGGCGTTGGTTGTACATGCGCTGAGGCGAGTCAGAGGGGACTCTTCATTGCAACGCCTGACCCCCTTCAGTGTCAACGTACAGGAGGATCCGCCGACCACCTGGTCGCGGCCGCCCGCTTGGCCGCGTAAAGGGCGCCGTCGGCCCGGGCCAGGAGCGTCCCGGCACCCTGGTCCAGGTCCCCGCGCTGGGCCACCCCCAGGCTGCAGGTGACCTTGAGGTGCCCGGACCCGGCCAGGAAGGGCACGCTGGCGGCGGCCGGACGCGCTCCGCCAGCAGGAGGGCGCCCTCCAGGTCGGTTTCCGGCAGGATCACCAGGAACTCCTCGCCGCCGATCCGACCCGCCAGGTCCGTGGCGCGCAGGGTCTCCTTCACCCGGTGCCCGAACGCCTCCAGGACCTGGTCTCCGGCCCCGTGCCCAGAGTGTCGTTGATGCGCTTGAAATGGTCCAGGTCGCACATGAGCACCGCCAGGGGCCGCTGGTGCCTGCGGCTCAGGTCGAACCAGCTCTGCAGCTCTTCCAGGATGGTGCGGCGGTTGCTCAGGCCGGTGAGGGGGTCCCGGGTGCTCTGGTCCAGGAGCACGGCGTGGAACGCCCGCTCCAGGGAATCCATGGCCACCAGCTTCAGGACGTGGCCGCCCACGGCGATCCGGTCCCCGGGCGCCATGCGCACCGGTCCTGTCACCGCCCGGTCGTTCAGGAACGTGCCGTTGGTGGACCCCCGGTCCTCCAGGTACAGGCCCGGGCCCTGGCTCCCGTCCAGGGTGACGGCGGCGTGGACCCGGCTCACCTCATCGTCCGCCAAGGTGATGTGCAGTCCGGGGGCGCGCCCCAGGACGTTGACTCCGGGACCCAGGGGGAACAGCCGCCCCAGCATGGCCCCGGCGTAGACCACCAGCACGTACTCGGCCGGAAGGGCCTCCGCCTCCCCGGGCGCGCGCGGGCGCATGGAGGTGTCCTGTTCGGGCCA
>CAWFOJ010000170.1:0-9645 GCA_963816585.1 uncultured Holophagaceae bacterium
ACCGCCTGCGGCATCTGCGTCAAGGCCTGCCCGCACGTGGCCCTGGAGATCGTCGACGTCCCCGTGCCCGAACCCCGGATCATCTGAAGCAAGGACCCCCGCATGAGTCCACACGAAGCACCGGCCGGCATCACCTGCTTCCAGCCGGACATCACCCAGCGCACCGAATCCCACGACCAGGCCTACGGGGGCTGAACATGATCCTGGTCAACGGCGACCCTCTGGACTGGACCCCCGGACTCACGGTCCGGGGGGTCCTCAAGGCCAGGAAGTATGCCTTCCCCCTGCTCATCGTTTCCATCGACGGCGTGCGGGTGGACCGCCCGGCCTACGACACCACGACCATCCCGGACGGGGCCGTGGTTCAGGTGATCCACCTCATCAGCGGAGGCTGAGACGAGAGACGGCCGCCCCGGGAAGGACGGCCGTCAGCCGGAACTGGGCAGGAACTACATCTGGTCCTTCAGCCCCTTGGCGGCCTTGAACACCACCTTGCGCCCGGCGGGAATCTGGATCTTCTCGCCGGTCTTGGGATTGCGGCCCATCTTCTCCTTGGTGGCGCGCACCTCGAATGTGCCCAGGCCGAACACGTTCACCCGCTTGCCTTCAAGCAGCGACTGGACGATCTCGTCCCGGAGGCCGTCCAGCATCGCCTTGGCGCGGGCCTTGGTCAGGTCGTGGGCCTCGGCCAGGGAGGCGGAAAGCTCAGGAATGCCGATGGTTTCGGGTTTGGTGACAGGCTTGCTCATGCTATCCCTCTTGAGGAAATGGAAAAGAGACTGGGTGGAACCAGGGACTGGCTCCGGAGGACGGAACGATGTTGGCGACTAGTCGGCGGCGAGCGCCGTGACTTCGATCGGCAGCTTGGCATGGACGCCTGAGTACAGGCGGACATCCACTTCGTAGGTGCCGACCGTCTTGACGTGCGGGAGCGTGATGGACTGCTTCTCCACTTCGAATCCTTTGGCCTTGAGCAGGTCGGCCACATCCACGTTGGTGACCGATCCGAACAGGGTGCCGCTGTCGCCGACCTTCTTGGCGACGGCGAGGGACACGGCTTCCAGCCTGGCCGCAAGGGCCTGGGCGTCGGCCAGTTCCTTGGCGCGCATCTTCAGGTTGCGCTCCTTTTCGAGCTCGATGAGGCGCTTGTTGCCGGCCGTGACGGGAAGGGCCATTTTCCGGGGCAGCAGGAAGTTCCGGGCATAGCCGTCCTTCACGTTCACCACGTCGCCGCGCGCACCCAGGTTCGGGACGTTTTGGATAAGAAGAATCTCCATGATCCACTCCTTGCCATGGCCAGCGCTGATGCGTTGTCCCCTTCTTAGGTTAGACCGTGGATCACCACGGCCAGGGTTCTCCATTGCTCGGAGCCCGTTCCCTCGGCGGGTTGAGGCCATCGTTTTTCGCCCTTGGAGTTTAACGCATCGGCAGCGGGAACGGAAACCTAAACCCACGGGCCTGTTTCAGGGCGCAAGTGCAGTTCCGGCATCTCATTTTCCTTGAACATGAAATGGCTGCTGTTCCAGCTGCCGCAAGCGTCGCAGCGGTCGGCAAAATCAGCCGTGCGGTGCCCGCACACGCTGCACTCGAAGCGCATCTTCAGCACTCCAAGGTTGCGCAGCAGCTGGCGGTATTCGTTCAGGGCCTGATCCATCCGGCCCCGCCGGGCATGGATCTTGGCCATGAAGAAATACAGGATGGGCGAGTACACGACCTGGGCCCGCACCTCCTGGAACAGCACCAGGGCGTCGTCCAGGATTTCCAGGCGGTAGAGCATCTTGCCCAGAAAGAACTTGGCCGTGGTCAGGTGTTCGCTGACGGCGGCCACCCGGCGCAGGACCGCCAGCCCCTCCTCGGGCTTGCCGCTTTGAATGAAATAATCTTCGAGTTCCTGGAGAAGGGCCCCATCTCCGGTGGTGCGGAACCCCTCCTGCCAGATCTCCACGCCCTGGAGCTCCTGGTCCTGGAGGATCATGCACCGGCCCAGGCTCAGGTAGGCGGGCACGAAGGCGGGGTCCTCCTTGATCACCTGCTGGAAGACCTGGGCCGCCTCCTTGAACTGGTCCCCCTCCACCTTGGCCATCCCCACCTGGTACAGGAAGGCGGTGCCCTGGGCCTTCTCGGCCTGGTTCATGGCCGCGGCGAAGCGGGACGCGATGCGCTTGTGCACGTCCAGGGCATCCTCCCAGCGCCCGGCGTCCACATGCAGGCTGCGCAGCTTGCGCAGGGCCCGCAGGGCGTGCTTGGGATGGTCCCCGGCCAGGCCTTTCAGGACCCCGGCAGCCCCTTCGGCGTTGCGGGCCCCCGCCAGGGCCTCGGCCAGCTGGTAGCGGAACTCGATGTTCTGGGGGTGGGCCAGGCAGCAGGCCTCCAGGAACCGCACCGCCTGGTCGTGGTCCCCCAGCTTGAGCATGGCCTCAGCCATGAGCAGGCTGGCTCCTTCATGGTCGTTGCGCTCCCGCAGCACCCCCTCCAGGATCTGCCGGGCCTCCCCGGGCAGGCCATGGGCCAGCAGGTCCCGGACGTCCTGGAGCAGGCTGGAAAGGCGTTTCCCGGCCCGGGTGGCGGCGGACGCGCTCAGGCCCCGGACCAGGCGCCGGAGCTCCATGACGCCGGTGTACAGCAGGTTCAGGACGAACCCCAGCAGGAACACGCCGATCAGGAGGGTGGAGACCTTGACCCGCAGGTTGTCCCACAACAGCACCTCGCCGGCCATGAGCCGGGAGTTCTCCACGTACACATAGCCCACCGAAACCAGCACGAAAGCGACAAGTGCAATGAAAAGAACATTGATTAGGCGCATGGAGGATCCTCATGCTGTTTGGCCCAGTTTCGCACGGAAACGGTTCCCCTTCGCCCCGGTTCAAGCCGGGGGGCCGCCCCGGTCCAGCCAGTTCCTGGCGGCCACCAGGTCATTCCATACGGCCCGGCGAACTTCCTGGGTGTACTGGCGCAGCACGTAGGCCGGATGGAAGGTGGGCATGACCGGGATTCCCCCCAGCATGTCCAGGCGCTGCCACTGGCCGCGCAGGCGGGTGATGCCGGTCTGGATCCCCAGCAGCTCCCGCAGGGGCGTGGCGCCCAGGGTGACGATGACCCTGGGCCGCAGCAGCTCGATCTGCCGGCGCAGGTAGGGCAGGCAGCGCTGGGCTTCGGGGCCGGTGGGGGTGCGGTTGTCCGGAGGGCGGCATTTCACCACGTTGGCGATGTAGACCTGGCTGCGGTCAAGGCTGATGGCCGCCAGCATCCGGTCCAGGAGCTCCCCGGCCTTGCCCACGAAGGGGCGCCCCTTCAGGTCTTCCTCCCGCCCCGGCCCTTCGCCGATGAACATCATGGCCGCCCCGGGGCTGCCCTCCCCGAACACGAAGCGGATCCGCCCGCCCCCCAGGGGACAGGCCAGGCAACCATGGATGGTTTGTTCAAGTTCTGACAGGGATGCGACCGCGGCCACCCGTTCCGGGGGCGGGCAGGCCACTGGATCCTCATGGGTTGGCGCTAAATTGCCGTCCTGGTTTTTTTCCTGGTCCACTTCTTTCGGTAATTGGGTAAAAATGAGTTGTGGCGGATTCTCGATTGCGGTCTCCCGCTGCACGGGAACCGGTACCAGGCCCATCACGCCCAGGTCCAGAAGGGTGTCACGCCACGGATGAAAGGGACCGATCATGGTCATAGACTACCCAGGTTCAAAAAAATCTTTGGATTCGGAGGGAACATTGTTCATCCATAAAGCACTCCGATGCTGGAGCCATCAATGGAGCCATTGAAAACACAAACCGTTCCCTTCGGGGATTCGCATGAGTTCCACGATATATTCGCCTCCCTGTACCCCCGGCTGGTGAGTTACGCGAGACGCTACGGCGCCACCTATCCGGAAGACATTGCCCAGGAGGCGTTCGTGATCCTCATGCAGCGGGACGCTCCGGTGGACCATCCCACCGCCTACCTGTACGGGACGGTGCGCACCCTCTCCCTCACCGAACGCCGCCCCCTGAAGAATCAGTCCATCAGCCTGGAGGCGGTGGTGGAGCCCGGCAAGGGCCCCGACGCGGACGAGGACCTGTTGAGCCAGGAGGTGCGGGAGCGCATGAAGTCCCTTTCCCCCACGTTCCGCGAAACCCTCTGGCTGTTCGTGGTGGAAGACCTTTCCATCCGCCAGATCTCCGAAATCCTGGACATCCCCGAAGCCACCGTCAAGACCCGCATCCATCGCGCCAAAGCCCATCTAAGGAACCAACTCAATTCTGGAGGTCTCCATGTCCTGGCATGACCCCGACCGCAGCAGCGAACCCGCCGAGGAGACCGCACTCCGGAACCAACTGCGCGGCCTTTTGGGCCTTCCGGCCCGGGATGCCAACTATTTCGAGGTCGAGCCCAGCCCGGAGATGATCCGCCTGGCCGACGACCTGCGCCGGGAAGCGAGGCGCCGCAGCCACACTGTCCGCAGGCAGCATTCCTGGATGCTGGCCACCGCCGCCGCCGTGCCGGTCACCCTGGCCCTGGGGGGCCTGGGCGTCTGGGGTGTGGCCCAGGAGCGAAAAGCCGAGCAGTTGGCCGTCGCCCTGGCCCAGGAGGAGGCGGAGGTCAAGCACCTGGCCGCCATCCTCCAGGCCCCGCCGGCGCCCCCGCCCGCCCCGGCCAAGGCCCCCGCCGCCAGGAGCCGGGCGCCGCAAACCCT
This sequence comes from uncultured Holophagaceae bacterium, assembly GCA_963816585.1. Taxonomy (GTDB): domain Bacteria; phylum Acidobacteriota; class Holophagae; order Holophagales; family Holophagaceae; genus Mesoterricola. Next base: position 4,676 of record CAWFOJ010000170.1, read on the forward strand.
GCTGGCCGGCAAGGCCGAGCACCAGCCCAAGGGCAAGGAACTGGTGATTCCGGTGGAGCGCTCCGTGGAACCGGACGTCAACGAAACCCAGCAGGTGAAGGCTCCCTAGGAGCCTGGCCACCGTAAAGGGCCGGGTCCCCCCAAAGCGCCCTGGTCAATCGGCGGCCTGGCAGACGCCGTCCCATTCGCTGCTGCCGTTGTCCAGCGCCAGGAACAGCAGTTTGAAGCGGGAATCGGGCGGGGTGATGCACGCCAGGCCCTTGTAGGGCCTGGGGGTTCCGCCGGTGGGGGTGTAGGTGAGGGTCGCCCGGAAGGCGTTCAAGGTGCACGGGCTCTTGCCGTCGGGAACCTGGACGAACGGGCCGGCGTAGCTGCCGTTGGCGTCGGAACCGGTGCAGGTGCCGTCCGGAAGGGTCAGGCCGAAGGCTTGCTGGTCGAGCGCATTGCCGCTGGGGTCCGTGCCCTGCACCTGGCCGGTCACGACGCCTGAAACGGGCTCCGGATTCGTTCCGGTCGGGGGCGCCGGGGGGTTAACGCCGCCGCAGGACACCAACCCGGCCGCGGCCAGGGCAAGCATGGCCCCGGCGCTGGGCAGAGACAAAAAGGGACGCAGGACGCCTGGGCGGGTCCTAATGGAGACCTCCTTGGGGAGAAATAGTAATTAATAATAAATACCAGACACTCCCACGCAAGGGGTTCCGGCCGGCGGCCAGAACCGTGCCCCGGAGCCCGGCCAGGCGCCCCCCCGCTGAGGTAGGATGTAAATCACTGGAGGACCGTGATGTCCAACGCCCTGGGGGTCCTTATCCTGATGCTTTCGGCCCTGGCGGCGGTGCTGGCGGGCATGTCCGTGTTCAGCAACAGCCGGCCTCCGGACATCCGCATGAACCAGATCCTGGACCAGCTTGACGAGCTCAAGGGCCTGGTGAACCAGCTCCAGAAGTCCGTCCTGCAGCTGGAGCGCAAGACCGAGAAGGACCAGAAGGAAAGCCGGGGCGAGATCAAGGAGATCCTGGAGAAGGTCGGCGACAGGATCGACAAGCGCATCCAGGAACTGACCGGCTGATCCGCCGACCCGGCCCCTACCCCGCTTCGGACTGCAACGGCGGGGTCCAGCCGTGCTCGTTGAGGAGGCGCACGGCCATGATCCGGCTCAGGCGGAAGCTCATCTCCTCCTGGTGCAGGTGGCAGAAGCCCCGCAGGTGCTCCCCTTCGATGCCCTGGGGTGTGACCTTGCGCAGCTGGGCGCGGTGCGCCGCCAGGGGCAGGTAGGTGAGTTCCACGATGAGGTTGTAGCTGGCGGCGTATTCCAGGATGCGCTGGGTCTCCTCCGCAGCCTGGGCGCCGCTGCCCAGGTGCAGCATGGGCACCCGCCGGCGCACTTCCTGGTACAGGCCCGGGTCCTCGCTCTGGATGCGCTGCAGGGCCGCGTGGATGATCTGGCGCACCGGGTCCAGGTGGTGGTTCATGCCCTGCTCGTCCACGAAGGACAGGCAGGCCAGGGACCACAGGTACAGAGCCTCGTCTCCGTCGATGCTCACCGGCAGGAAGCGCCCGGGCTTGGGCAGGAAGCCGGCCTGCTTGAGCAGGGCGAAGGCGTTGCCGGGGCCATTGGCCTCCATGACCGTGTCGGAGATGGGCTCCAGGCGCAGGGAAGCCAGTTCCGGGCGCAGGCGCAGCTCTTCGGCCAGGGCCGGGGTGCGGGCCTTCACCAGACGGCAGCCCTGCTTCACCTCCACCTCCCCCAGGCGCCGGGCCAGGTCGTCCAGGAGCTGGGCCAGGGGCTGGGGCACGGCCGCCGGGTCGTTGCCCCCCAGCAGCGCCCGCATGTCCTCCAGGGTCAGCCCCAGGTCCAGGGCCCGGATGAGGGTGTCGGAACCCAGGCGCAGCCCGACCATGGTGTCCAGGGTCTCCACCTCGGCCACCTGGGCCAGGCGCAGCAGGCGGTGCGGGTTCTGGACCATGGGGGTGAGCAGCTCGAGGGTGGGCTGGATGACCAGCGGCTGCTCCGCCAGGAGGAAGGTCCAGTGGGGCTCCGGCCCCCGGTGGTCGCGCAGGAGGTACTCGTGGGCCAGAGCCTCCCCGTGGGGGCTCAGGGCCAGGAACCGCCCTTCCGGATCCTGGACCGTCAGGCCCATGCGGGCCAGGAACGGCAGGAACACGGCGCGGGACCGGTCCGCATCCAGGGGATGGAGGGTCTGCAGGAAGGACAGGAACGGCTCCACCGCCAGCACCTGGTCTTTGCGCTCCAGCAGGTGCTGCATGAAGAACAGGCGGTCCTCCGCCGGGGGCATGTTCCAAAGGCGCAGGTCGTGTTCCAGGAGGATGGCGAAGGCCCGTTCCGCCACCCACCGGGGCGGATGGGAGAGCACGGCCGGAAGCAGGGTGTCCACCCGCCCGTCCCGGTTCCACAGGAGGCCCAGGCGGTACAGCAGGGTGAACACCAGGGTGGCGTCGCGCTCCTCGCTGATGAGGGCGTTCTTCTGCAGCAGCTGACCCAGCTCCTTCTTGGCCGGGAGCCCGCCCTTGAGCACCCGGATGCCGCCCATGCAGCGCAGGAGCACCGAAGTGAGGGCTAGGGAGAAGCCGTACGGCTGGGCCTGGGCCAGGGTGACCGACGGGTCCGCCTGGAACGAGAAGGCCGCGTCGTCGAAGTCCGCCAGGGCGTCGGTGACCCGCTCGGGCACCTGCCACGCCGCCCCGTCGGGCAGGATCAGCCCCAGTCCGGCCAGCACCTCCTGCTCCTCGGCGCCGGGCTGGTCCCCGTTCTCCGCCAGGCGCTTGAGGGCCTGCAGGGGCCGGGCGCCCAGGTCCAGGAGGGTGTTGGTCAGGTGCTTGTTGTCCTCCAGGTGGAAGACCATGGTCTTCAGCAGCCGCAGGCGCCCATCGGGACCCTCCTGCCATTGCTGGGGAAGGGGCAGCTTGCGCCGGACACAGATCCGGCGTAGCTGTTCGTCGCTGCAGTTGGCCAACAACTGGTAGTGCGAAAGGGACATGGTACCTCGCTTGCCTTTCACGATCCGGTGACCGATCAGTTTCTCATGAATTACCCGATCTGAAGAATGAAAAAATCTTCCTGCCTGCGACCCGCAGGGAATCGTTGACCCAAGCGGGTTCTACCCTTAGTCTCATTCATTTGGGACAACCTTCGTGATCGCCCTCCGCCCGGAAAACCCCTTGATCGTGCAGAGCGACCGGACCCTGCTCCTGGAAGTTTCCCACCCCGCTTTCGAGGAAGTGCGGGACGAGCTGGCCCGGTTCGCGGAGCTGGTGAAATCCCCGGAGCACATCCACACCTACCGCATCACCCCCCTGTCCCTCTGGAACGCTTCCGCCTCCGGCGTCACCTGCGAGGAGATGGCGGCCACCCTGGAACACTGGTCCAAGTATGCGGTGCCCCAGAACCTGATCCAGGAGATCCAGGACCACGGCACCCGCTACGGCAAGCTGCGCCTGGTGGACCGCGGCGGCCGGCTGGCCCTGGAGATGGACGACCGGGGCCTGTACTACGAACTGGAGAACCAGCGCAGCCTGCAGGGGCTCCTGGCCGAGCCCTACCCGGACCAGCGCGGCATCTACCTGGAGAACGGCATGCGCGGCGAGGTGAAGCTGCAGCTCATCCGCCTGGGCCACCCGGTGCAGGACATGGCAGGATTCAAGCCCGGCGACCCCTTGCCCATGGAGATGCGCGAGCGCGCCCGGGAGACCGGGCGCCGGTTCGGGCTGCGGCCCTACCAGAAGGCGGCGGTGGACGTGTTCCACGCCGGCGGCGGGCCCGAAGGCGGCGCCGGCGTGCTGGTGCTCCCCTGCGGCGCCGGCAAGACCATCATCGCCATCGGCCTGCATGGCCCGGCTGCAGACCCGCACCCTGGTGCTCACCACCAATGTCACCGCGGTCAAGCAGTGGAAGCAGGAGCTGCTGGACAAGACGTTCCTGGCCGAAGAGGACGTCGGCTTGTACACCGGGGACACCAAGGAGATCCGTCCGGTCACCATCGCCACCTACCAGATCCTCACCTATCGCAAGAGCAAGGGCGCGCCGTTCGAGCATTTCAAACTGTTCGAGGCGGCCAACTGGGGGCTGCTCATCTACGACGAGGTGCACATGCTGCCCGCCCCGGTGTTCCGGGCCGTGGCGGAACTCCAGGCCAAGCGCCGCCTGGGCCTCACCGCCACCCTGGTGCGGGAGGACGGCAAGGAGGAGGACGTGTTCTCCCTCATCGGCCCCAAGCGCGTGGACGTGCCTTGGAAGACCCTGGAGAAGGACGGCTTCATCGCCACCGCCCACTGCCTGGAGATCCGGGTGCCCCTGCCGGCGGACGAGCGCATGGAGTACGCCGTCTCCGAGCAGCGCCAGCGGTTCCGCATCGCCAGCGAGAACTCCCTGAAGCTGAAGGTCATGGACGAGCTCCTGGCGGGCCACCCCACCGAGAGCGTCCTGGTCATCGGCCAGTACCTGGATCAGCTGCGCATCATCGGCGAGCGCCTGGGCGGGCCGGTGCTCACCGGGCAGACCCCCGAGCGGGAGCGCGAGGAGCTTTACCGCCAGTTCCGGGAAGGCCGCCTGCGGGTCCTGATCGTCAGCAAGGTGGCCAACTTCGCCATCGACCTGCCGGACGCCAGCGTGGCCATCCAGGTGAGCGGAACCTTCGGCTCCCGCCAGGAAGAGGCCCAGCGGCTGGGACGGATCCTGCGGCCCAAGGGGGAGCGGAACATCAGCTACTTCTACTCGCTCATCTCCCGGGACACGACGGAGCAGGAATTCGCCCGGAACCGGCAACTGTTCCTGACGGAGCAGGGGTACCGGTACCTGATCGAGAGCCGGTACCTGGATGAAACCGGGCGGCTGAGCGAGCCGGTGGTGTGGCAGCGGATGCTGGAGGAGACGGCTCCATAGCGAGGTTCCGCGGGGGGAGGAGAACAGGGTGCGCAGAGGGGGCCTGCACGAATGGTCTCGCCATCAGGGTGAC
>CAWFOJ010000171.1:0-31577 GCA_963816585.1 uncultured Holophagaceae bacterium
CATGGGCTCGCCCCCGGCCGAGCCCGGACGCGGGGGGGACGAGCCCCAGCACCCGGTGGTGGTGTCGGCGTTCTTCATGAACCGCTACCTGGTCACCCAGGCCCAGTGGAAGGCCGCCATGGGCCGCAACCCTTCCTACTTCAAGGGTGACGACCGGCTGCCGGTGGAGGGGGTCACCTGGTACGACTGCATCGAATTCTGCAACCTGCAGAGCCGCGCCGAGGGCCTAACCCCCTGCTACTGGTACCTGGGCCTGGGCACCGACCCGGAACAGTGGCCCGGGGACTGGAAGCACCATGTCCACGACCGCATCCGCTGCGACTGGCAGGCCGGCGGCTACCGCCTGCCCACCGAAGCGGAATGGGAATACGCCTGCCGGGCCGGCACCACCACCGCCACCCCGTACGGCCCGAGCCTGTCCTCGGCGCAGGCCAACTTCAACGGCGAGCACCCGTACCGCCGCGCCCGCAAGGGGCCGTACCTGCGCCAGACCATGGAAGTGGGTTCGTACCCCCCCAACCCGTGGGGGCTGTACGATCTGCTGGGCAACATCTCCCAGTGGTGCTGGGACTGGTACGGGGATTACCCCCGGGAGGAGGCGCGCGACCCCAGGGGCCCCGGGCCCGGCTCCGGGCGGCGGGTCTACCGGGGCGGCTCCTGGTTCAGCTTCGGCCAGGACCTGCGCTCGGCCAACCGGTTCCACGACACCCCGAGCTTCCGCCTGGACATGCTTCCCGGCGGGCTGCGCCTGGCGCGGAGCGCAGGCTGATCCGGAGCCCGGCGCGCGGGCCGGTCATTCGCCGCGGGAGCAGCCCTCTGCGCAGCGCCCGTCCTCGCCGCAGCTCTCTGGCGGGCCGGCTCACCGCCCCGGGAACAGCTCCGGATGGGCGAACAGGCCCGGGGACCCGCCGGTGTGCAGGAACACCACGTTCTCCCCGGCCCGGAACCGGCCCTTGCGCACCAGGTCCACCAGCCCGGCCATGGCCTTGCCGGTGTAGGTGGGGTCCAGCAGGATCCCTTCGGTGCGGGCCAGCAGCGCCACCGCCTCGAGCATGGCCGGGGTGGGCCGGGCGTAGCCGGGGCCCACGTAGTCGTCCAGCACCTCCACCGCCTCGTCGGGAATGGCCGGGGCGTCCCCCGCCATGGCGGCGGTGGCCCGGATCAGGTCCCGGGTCAGGGCCTGGGCCTTGTCCCTGGTCCGGGACACGGAGATGCCGGTCACCGGGACGGGCCGGGGCAGGGCGCCCAGGCCCAGCAGCACCCCCGCCAGGGTGCCGGCGCTGCCCGTCGCCAGCACCAGGTGGTGCAGCTCCAGCCCCGCCTCCCGGGCCTGGCCCATGAGTTCCTGGGCGCAGGCCACGTAGCCCAGCACCCCCAGGGGCACGGACCCGCCCACGGGGATGGGGTAGGGCCGGCGCCCCTCGTCCCGGGCCTCCCGGGCAGCCTGGCCCAGGGCCACGCCCAGGTCCGCGTCCTCGGGCACGGTCAGGACCCGCTCCGCGCCCAGCAGATGGAACAGCATCACGTTGCCGCCGCCGTCCGGGCGGTACTCCCCGGGTTCCGCCTCGGCCAGCACCAGGCGGCAGGCCAGCCCCTCCAGGGTGGCCGCGGACAGGGTGAGCCGGCAATGGTTGGACTGCACCCCGCCGCAGGTGAGCAGAGTGTCCGCCCCCCGGGCCAGGGCGTCGCCCACCAGGAACTCCAGCTTGCGGGTCTTGTTGCCGCCCCCGGCCAGGCCCAGCAAATCGTCCCGCTTGATGTAGACGGTGGGTGCGCCCGGGCCCAGGGCCGCGGAAAAGCGGTCCAGGCGCTGGAGGGGGGTGGGGCCGCCATTGTCCGGCCGGCGCGGATACCGGGAGAGGTCCATGGGGTTTCCTTCTGGTGATGAACCTGATCTTACCTTCATTCCCGGCGCGGCGAAAAACCACATGCGGCCGCCCCGCCGCGGCAAAATGCCATTCCCTGCGTCCTTAAACCTTTTGTAATTATCAAGGTGCCCAGGGGTTACCAACTGGCACGGTCCGTGATTCCAGCTCCCTGGACGCCAAGCGGCATCCAGATGAGGTCCGACCATGAGAGCAGCCACACTTCCCTTCGCCTTGCTGCTGGTCCTGAGTTCCGCCACCGCCCGGGCCGGGGTGAGCCTGCACATCGACATCGGCCTGCCGGCGGCGCCGCCCCTGGTGGAAGTGCAACCGGGCATCCAGGTGGTGGCGGGATTCCCCGAGGAAGTGTTCTTCAGCGCCGGGTGGTACTGGTGCCGGCGCCCCGACGGCTGGTCCCGCGCCCGCAGCCCCCGGAGCCGGTTCGACTGGGTCGACATGAGCATGGTGCCCCGGCCCCTCATGCGGGAACGCCTCGGCTACTACCGCAACTGGCGCCGGGAAGGCCGCCCCGGCTGGGGGCACGGGCCGCGCCGCGGCTGGAACGAGCGCTGACCAGCAGCCCCCCGCCCGCCGGGACCACCGGGGAGCCTTTCGGGGCCTGGATTTGAATAATTTTTTTTATTTAAATTGACAAGATCGGGAGCCTTGGCTGTTTTCGCAGGGGGCACCTTCGGGCCATCAACCAGCGCATCGGCCCATCAAATGGATCGGACGCAGGTTGTGCGGCGCTCAGCGGGGAAAGCCAATGCCCCGGGCTCGGCGGCCCGGGACGGGCGCTGGCCCCATTTGGCCATTGATATTAATTTTTTATTAACTAGGTTTGTGGCATGACGGACCGCTCCCCCCACGCCACGGCCTTGGGTCTTTGCTCCGGGCTGCTCCACCTGGCCGCGGCGGTGCTGGGCCTCCTGTTCCTGGCCCGCCCGCTCCCGGCCGCCCCTCCGGACATCCAGCGGATCCGCGACCGCGGCACCCTGGTGGTGGCCATGCCGTCCTTCGACTCCCCGCCCTTCTTCTACCAGGCCCGGGACGGGGTCCAGGGGGTGGACGCGGACATGGCCCAGGACCTGGCCAAGGCGCTGCACGTGGGCCTGCGCTTCGACCGCCAGGCGGCCTCGTTCAACGACACCCTGGACCTGGTGCTCAAGGGCCAGGCGGACGTAGCCATCTGCAAGCTCTCCCGCACCCTGGAGCGCGCGTCCATCGTCCGCTTCTCGGAGCCCTACCTGGTCCTCAACCATGCCCTGGCCATCAACCGCCTGCGCTTCGCCGCGCTGGCCCGGGGCCAGGACCTGGAGGCGGTGATCCGGCATTTCACCGGCACCATCGGGGTCATCGACCACTCGGCCTACGCCGAGTTCGCCCCCAGGAACTTCCCCAGCGCCGAGGTGGTCAAGTTCAAGGATTGGGACGCGGTGGTGGCGGCCCTGAAGCGCGGCGAGATCGTCGCCGCCTACCGGGACGAGTTCGAGGTGGAGCGGCTGCTGCAGGCCGATCCCCGCCTCACCCTGACCGTGCGCACCGTCACCCTCACCGACCTGGAGGACAGCCTGGGCATGGCGGTCGCCCCGGACCATCCACAGCTGCTGGCCCTGATCAACCTCTACCTGTCCCAGCGGACCCGCAAGCTCACCCTGGGCGAGGTCCTGGGCCGCCTGGGAGAGGCCAAGCCATGAGCGCCGCCAGCAAGGAAGGGGCGCTGCGCTTGTCGGATCACCCGCTGGTCGTGGCCGGCAGCGTCCTGGCCGGGTTCGCGGTGGGCCGGGTCGCTCCGGGAATGGCCGAAGGCCTGGAGTTCATCCACCACCTCTACGTGGACCTGCTGCAGATGGTGGTGCTGCCATTCATGCTGGCGGCCATGGTCTTCAGCCTGCGCAAGCTGCTGGCGCAGCAGGGGCACGGGCGGCTGGTGCCGCGGGTGGTGCTGGCCAGCGCGGGCCTGCTCGGCTTCACGGCCCTGGCTTCCCTCCTGGCGGGGCTGGTGGTGGGGCCGGGCCGCCACCTGTCCGCGGACGAACTCCTGGCCATGGGCCGGATGGCCGGCACCGGGCCCCTGGGCAGCGTCCACGACAGCCTCGCCCTGTTCGCCAGGGACCACGCCGAGCCCGTGCCCAGGCTGGGCGCCCTGGTCCAGGCGCTGATCCCGGTGAACATCTTCGCCTCCCTCAGCACCGGGGAGACGCTGAAAGTGACGGCCTTCGCCTTGATGTTCGGGGTGGCGGTGGGCCGGGTGCGGGGCCAGGTGGCGGAAAGCCTGACGGAGGTCCTGGAGACGGTCTACCGGGCCTGCATGACCCTGACCGGGTGGTTCAACCACCTGCTGCCGCTGGTGCTGCTGGCCACCGTCGCCAACCAGACCGCCCGCACCGGCCTGGGGCCCCTGGAGACCATGTTCAGGTTCCTGCTGGCCCTGGGGCTGGCGACGATCCTCCTGGTGACCCTGTTCCTGTGGCTCATGCGCTTCAGCAGCCGGCGGCCCTGGCGCAGCGTGCTGCGCAGCCAGAGGGAGCCCCTGCTGATGGGCCTGATCACGGACAGCACCCAGGCTTGCATGCCGAAGATGATCGACAGCCTGGCCAGCGGGCTGGGCGTCCCCCGGGAACGCGCCGAACTGCTGGTGCCAACGGGAATCTCCCTGGTGCGGGCCGGGTCCGTGCTCCACGTGGTCATGGCCACCGTCTTCGTGGCCCAGCTCTACGGGGCCCATCTGGGCCCGCCCCAGCTGGCCACCATCGTCGGCATCTCCATGATGGCCTCCCTGGCCTCGGCGGGGATGAGTGCGGGGATGGCCGCCGCCCTGGCGGCCATCGCCTGCAAGGCCCTGAGCCTGCCGTTCGAGGCCGCGCTCGTGCTCATCTCGGCGGTGGAACCGGTGAGCAAGCTGGGGCTCATCCTGGCGGAGGTGGCCGGCAACAACGCCTTCGCCGCCCTGGCCGCAGGGCATGCGCCGGCGGGGAAGGGCGGGGCGCCAGGCCATCCGCCGCCGTGAATCCTGGAAGGGTGGGGGAGGCCGTCGAGCCCTTGCTTTCCGGTCTCAATCAATTATTATTTATTCATGTATAGATCGTTCCGCCAGGAACAGCTTAACGGCACCGCGCGAGCCCTCCTGGGCGCCTGGAGCCGGCTGGCCACCAGCCCCTGGGTGGTCTGCCTGAGCATCGGGGCGGGGGTGGCCACGGGGCAGGCGACGCCCGGGCTGGCCCGCCGGGTGGGGGCCGTGGGCGACCTCTACATCTCCCTCCTGGAGATGGTGGTCCTGCCCTTCATGGTCGCGGCGGTGGTGTTCAGCTTGCGCCGGCTGCTGGGGGACCGGCGCAGCCTGGGGAACCTGCGGCTCATCCTGGGGGCGTTCATCGGCTTCTTCCTGGCCTCGGCGCTGACCGGGGCGCTGGCCGCGCTCCTGCTGGGGCCCGGACGCCACCTCCCGCCGGACACCCTGCTCGCCATGGCCAGGCTGGCCGGCGGCGGAGGGCTGCCGGGAAGCCACGACGCCCTGGCGCTGTTCGCCCGGGATGCGGGCCCGGCCGCGCCGGGCCTGGGCGAACGGGTGCTGGCGCTGATTCCCAGCAACGTCTTCACCGCCCTGACCCGGGGCGACACCCTCAAGGTGATGGCCTTCGCCCTGCTGTTCGGCCTGGCGGCGGGCTGCCGCCCGGGCCGGGACACCGCCAAGTTCACCGACCTGCTGGAGACCGTCTACCAGGCCTGCCTGACCCTCACCCACGGCTTCAACCAGTTGCTGCCCCTGGCGCTGTACTCGATCATCGCCAGCCAGGTGGCCCGGACCGGCCTGCAGCCCCTGCGCGCCATGGCCGGCTTCCTCCTGGCCCTGGCCGCGGCGGGCCTGGCGCTGGTGCTGCTGTCCCTGGCCGCGCTGCGGTGGGTGAGCCGCCGTCCCTGGGCGGCGGTGCTGCGCAGCCAGCGGGAGCCCATGCTGATGGCCCTGGCCACCCGCAATTCCCGGGCGTGCATGCCGTCCATGATCGTCAGCCTGGACAGCGGCCTGGGCCTGCCCCGGGAGCGGGTGGAGCTGCTGGTGCCCCTGGGCGCCACCCTGCTGAGGGGCGGCCAGGCGTTCTACTACGCCCTGGTGACGGTGTTCCTGGCCCAGCTGTACGCCGTCCGCCTGGGGCCGCAGCACCTGGCCATGATCGTCGCCGGCTCGGTCCTGCTGGGATTCGCCTCCACGGGCCTGAGCGGAGTGCTGGTGGTCTCGTCCGCCGGGATGCTGTGCGGCACCCTGGGCGTGCCGTTCGAAGGGGCCCTGGCCCTGTTCATGGCGGTGGACCCGGTCTGCGACATCCTGCGCACCGTGGTGGGGGTGGTGGGCAACGACGGCTTCACCGCCGTGGCCACAGGCCGCGCCCCGGCGGCGGGGGGCTGAGCCGTGCTCGGCGTCCTGGGCGGCCTGGGGCCGGCGGCCACCGTCGACTTCCTGGACAAGCTGGTGCGTCTGACTCCGGCCCGCCGGGACCAGGAGCACATCCCCGTGGTGCTGTACCTGCCAGCCCCGGACCCCGGACCGCTCCGCCGCGATCCTGAACGGCGGCCCTTCGCCCCTGCCTTGGCTGGTGGAGGGCGTCGCCCGGCTGGCACAGGCCGGCGCCCGGGTGCTGGCGATCCCCTGCAACAGCTCCCATCACTGGTTCCAGGACCTGCAGGCGGCGGCCCCGGTGCCGATCCTGCACATCGCCGACGCCGCCCTCGCCGCCCTTGCCGCCGGGGACGGGCCGCCGGGGCCGGTGGCGGTGCTGGCCACCCGGGGCACCCTGGCCTCGGGGTTCTACCAGCGCAGGCTGGCGGCCGCCGGCCACCCCTGGCTGGAGCCGGGCGAGCCGGTCCAGGCCACGGTGGATGACGCCATCCGGGCGGTCAAGGCGGGAGAGCTGGACCCGGCCGCCCGGAACCTGGCCGGCGCCTGGAGGGACCTGGCGGGCCAGGGCGCGGGCATGGCGATCCTGGCCTGCACCGAGCTCCCGGTGGCGAGCGGCCTCCTGCCGCCGCCGCCCTTCCCGCTGGTGGACGCCAGCCTGGAACTGGCCCGGGCCTGCGTGGACCACGTCCTGGCGGCGCCCTGGTTCCTGGACCGGCCCCGGGCTAGCCGCGTTCCGCCACCGCCAGGAACAGCGGGTAGCTGACCATCCCCATGGCGCGCTCCAGGCGGATGACGTAGGGCGTGGCGAACCGGATGTCCCGGAATCCGGCCCGCTCCAGGCGGCCCGCCAGGTCCCGGCGATCGAACCCCCGATGGACGTCCGCCTTCGGGCCATGGAAGGACCCGTCCTCCGTGTCCAGGTCGGAGATGCACAGGCGGCCGCCCGGGTTGAGGAGGGCGTGGAACGCGCGGATCGCCCCGTCGAGGTCCGGCACGTGGTGGAGGACCATGAGGGTGAAGACCAGGTCGAACCGGGCTTCCGGCCAGGGGCCCTGGGCCACGTCCAGTTCCAGGGGCTCCATGTTCCCCGCGCCGGCCGCGGCGATCTTCTCCCGGAGCACCGCGAGCATGCCCGGAGAGGAATCGGCCAGGGTCACGTGGGCCAGGTGCGGCTGGAGGGCGAAACCCAGCAGGCCGGTGCCGCACCCGTACTCCAGCGCCCGCTTCCCCTCCAGGGGCCCGGCCAGATCCAGGATGGCCCGGGCCACCCGCTCGGCCCGTTCCACCTTGGTGGGGTCCTGGTCCCAGCTCCTCGCCGCCGCGTCGAAATCCATCAAGGCCACCCCCTGCGGAAACCCTTCGACACGTTATCAGCACGACGGGCGGGGAGAGTGGTCCGCAGGAGGTTCTGCCCGTTTTTCTGATAAATTATCTAAAGGTATGATTGGATTTCTTGATTCGATGCATTCTGGAGAAGGTTTCGTGAAGATTGCCATCCCCGCGTCCCTGCCCGTCGTCCTGGTGGCCATCGGCGCCTGCCTGGCCCTGACCCCCTGGGCCACTTCGGCCACGGCCCTGATCGGCGGCGCGGCCATCGGCCTGCTGTTCGGCAACCCCATCCACCAGGCCACCCACCGCTGGACCCAACGGCTCCTGCCCCTGGCCGTGGTGGGGCTGGGCGCCGAAATGAACCTGGGCACGGTGGCCAGGGTGGGGCTCCACGGGCTGGGCTACACGGCCGTCAGCCTCGTGCTGGTCCTGGGCCTTGGCCTGCTGCTGGGCCGGTTCCTCAAGGTGGACCGGGAGGCCGGCCTGCTCATCGCCGTCGGCACGGCCATCTGCGGCGGCAGCGCCATCGCCGCCGCGGCTCCGGTGCTGCGGGCCCGCCCGCACCAGGTGTCGGTGGCCCTGGCCACGGTGTTCCTGCTCAACGCCGCGGCCCTGGTGCTGTTCCCGCCCGTCGGCCACTGGGCCGGCCTGGGCCAGGGGGCCTTCGGGCTGTGGGCGGCCCTGGCCATCCACGACACCAGTTCGGTGGTGGGCGCGGGCCTGGCCTATGGGCCCAAGGCCCTGGCGGTGGCCACCACGGTCAAGCTGGCCCGGGCCCTGTGGATCGTGCCCCTGACCCTGGGCCTGGGCTGGCTGGCGGCCGCGCGGCGCCAGCAGGCCGATCCGGTGGCGGGCGCCGGGGCACCGGTGAAAAAGCCCTGGTTCATCGGCGGGTTCCTGGCCATGGCCGCGGTGGTGACCTGGATCCCGGCCCTGCACGGGACCGGCCACCTGGTGGCGGCCGCCGCCCACCGGCTCCTGGTGCTCGCCCTGTTCCTCATCGGCGCCGGCCTCAGCCGCCAGGCCCTGCGGGACGTGGGCGCGCGCCCGTTCATCCAGGGCCTCCTGCTGTGGCTGACGGTGGCCTCCCTGGGCCTGGCCGCGGTGCGGGCGGGATGGCTGCTGGTGTCTTGAGCGGCTGGCCGGCCGGGATGGTTACGGCTGCACCGGGGCGATGGCGTCCACGATGGCGTTGAGGGTGGCGCTGGGGCGCATGGCCCGGGCGGTCCTGGCGGGGTCCGGGAGGTAGTAGCCGCCCAGGTCCACCGGCCTGCCCTGGGCGCCGATGAGCTCGGCGTTGATCTTCGCCTCGTTCTCCGCCAGCTGGCGGGCCACCTTCTGGAACCGGTCCCGGAGTTCGGGGTCCTGGTCCTGGGCGGCCAGGGCCTCGGCCCAGTAGAGGGCCAGGTAGAAGTGGCTGCCGCGGTTGTCGATCTGGCCCACCTTGCGGGCGGGATTGCGGTTGTTCTCCAGGAACTTGCCCGTGGCCTGGTCCAGGGTCTGGGCCAGCAGCCTGGCCTTGCCGTTGTGGAAGACCCCGGCCAGGTGCTCCAGGGACACCGCCAGGGCCAGGAACTCGCCCAGGGAATCCCAGCGCAGGTAGCCCTCCTGCCGGAACTGCTGCACGTGCTTGGGCGCGGAGCCGCCGGCGCCGGTCTCGAACAGCCCGCCCCCGGCCAGCAGCGGGACGATGGAGAGCATCTTGGAGCTGGTGCCCAGCTCCAGGATGGGGAACAAGTCGGTGAGGTAGTCGCGCAGCACGTTGCCGGTGACCGAAATGGTGTCCAGGCCCGCCTTGGCCCGGGGCAGGGTGAAGCGCATGGCCTCCACCGGGGTCAGGATGCGCAGGTCCAGGCCCTGGGTGTCGTGCTCCTGCAGGTAGCGCTCCACCTTGGCGATGATCTGGGCGTCGTGGGCGCGCCGGCGGTCCAGCCAGAACACCGCCGGGGCGCCGGTGGCCCGGGCCCGGTTCACCGCCAGCTTCACCCAGTCGCGCACGGCGGCATCCTTGGTCTGGCAGCCGCGCCAGATGTCGCCCGCCTCCACCGCGTGCTCCAGCAGCACCTTGCCGTCGGCGACGATGCGGAAGGTGCCGTCGCCGGGGGCCTTGAAGGTCTTGTCGTGGGAGCCGTACTCCTCGGCCTTCTGGGCCATCAGCCCGACGTTGGCGGTGGCGCCCATGGTGGCGGGGTCGAACTGCGCCGTGCTCCCGGCAGAAGGCGATCACCTCCTGGTACATGGTCGAGTAGCAGCGGTCCGGGATGACGCACTTGACGTCCTTGAGCTTGCCGTCGGGGCCCCACATCCCGCCCGAGTCGCGGATCACCACCGGCATCGAGGCGTCGATGATGATGTCGTTGCCGGCGTTCAGGTTGGTGATTCCCTTGGCGGAGTCCACCATGGCCAGGGCCGGGCGCGTCCGGAACTGGGCCTGGAGGTCCGCCTCGATGGCCTGCCGCTGGTCGTCGGGCAGCCAGCTCAGCTTGGCGCGCAGGTCGCCCAGGCCCAGGTCCGGGTTGACGCCCAGCTTCTTGAAGGCGCCCGCGTGCTTGGCGAACACGTCGGCGAAGAACACCGACACGAAGTGGCCGAACATGACCGGGTCGGAGACCTTCATCATGGTGGCCTTGAGGTGCACCGAGAAGAGGACGTCCTGGCGGCGGGCATCCTCGATCTGCTCGGCGATGAAGGCGCGCAGGGCCTTGATGCTCATGAACGAGCCGTCCAGCACTTCGCCCGCTTTCAGGGGCAGCTTCTCCTTGAGCACCTTCACGGTGCCGGCCTTGTCCACGAACTCGATGCGCGCCGTCACCGGCTGCTCCAGGGTGAGGGACCGCTCGCTGCCGTAGAAGTCGCCCTGCTCCATGTGGGCCACGTGGGACTTGCAGCCGGGGCGCCAGGCCCCCAACTTGTGCGGATGCTTGCGGGCGTACTGCTTGACCGAGGCCGCCACGCGCCGGTCGGAGTTGCCCTCGCGCAGGACCGGGTTCACCGCGCTGCCCAGCAACTTGGCGTAGCGGGCCTGGATCTCCTTCTCGGCCTGGTCCTTGGGCTCCTCGGGATAGTCCGGGACCGGGTAGCCGCGGCCCTGCAGCTCCTTGATGGCGGCCTTCAACTGCGGGATGGAGGCGCTGACGTTGGGCAGCTTGATGATGTTGGCCGAGGGGTGCTGGGTCAGTTCGCCCAGGTAGGCCAGTTCGTCCGGACGCCGCTGAGCCTCGGCGAGGCGCTCCGGGAAGGCGGCCAGGATCCGCCCGGCCACGGAGATGTCGCGGGTCTCCACCACCACCCCGGCGGCCCTGGTGAACGCGCTGACGATGGGAAGGAGGGAATAGGTGGCCAGGGCGGGGGCCTCGTCGACACCGGTCCAGATGATCTTGGCGGTTTCCATGGGCATGAAAGTCTCCTGGGTCGCCTTCCAGGGTGCCACGGCCGCAGGCGGAGGGGAACTGCACCACCGCTTGCAAATCTAAGATTGAGAAGGCATGCCCGGGGAAGAACCAGCCGGTTGCCGGTCAACCGGACAGGGCGAATTCCCCCACCGAAGTCTCCCGGGCGTATTCCAGCCCCGAGGCCCGGGCGAACACCTGGGTGTCCCCGGCCCCCAAGGCGCAGGGCGCCAGCCCCAGGGCGGTGGCCACCAGGTACATCTGCTGGAACAGCACGCCGGTGTTCTTGAGGATCAGGGCGTAGGCGATGGTCTGGTACTTCCAGGACACCCGCCGGGTCCGGGCGGCCAGGGTGAACAGGATGTCCGGTCCGGCCGCCGCGCCCATGGCGGCCTGGGCCTGGCCCAGCAGCTGGGCGGCAGCGGCGTCCGGCCCCGGCCAGGGCTCCAGGGCATGGTCGCCGGCCGCGTAGTGGTAGAGCCCAGGATCCAGCCCGGCGCACCGGGCTACGCTCAGGTACAGTTCGATCTCGTGCAGGCCTCCACCCCCAGGGCAGGGGGAAGCCACGGCCTCATAGGGCCGCCCGGCGACCGGGTCGGGCGGCAGCACCGCCCGCACCCGGGCCACGTAGTGCAGGAAGGCGCCCAGCTGGGCCAGGGTGATGGGCTCCGCCCCGGGCGCGCGAATGGAGCGGCGGGCCTCCAGGACCTGGTAGAACCCCGGCTCCCGGGGCGGCGGCCCGGGCTCCGGCAGCGGGATGGCCGGCCCGGGGAGGGCCGGCTTCAGGGCCGGGAGCGGGTCCAGGTCGCCCAGGAAGCGGCAGGTGCCCCCCACCGGATCGTCGTGCCGCCCCGGGCGGCTGCGGCTGTGGAACAGCAGGTCGTGGAATTCCCATGACCGCAGGTCCGGGTCCCGGTCCTCGGGCGCCCGGCCGCCGGGCCCGCAGTGCACGGCGGCGCCGGCGGCGGCCAGCAGGTCCAGCAGCGCCCGGGCCAGGGCCGGGGCGAGGCCGGCGGCGGCCGCCAAGCTGTCCGGCGTCTGGGGCCGGCCCAGGCGGCCCACCCATTCCAGCGCTTCCGGTTCGGGCAGGACCACCCGGCCGAACCCCAGGGGGCTCTCCAGGACCAGGGCCCCGTCCTCCCGCCGGCGCATCCAGGCGAACCGCGACAGCCGCCAGGGGCCGTCCCCCCCGGCTTCCCGGAACCGGAACTCCCGGCCCAGGGGTTCCAGGGTGGCCAGCACCCGTCCTTCACGGGCGAGGGAGTAGCAGACCCAGCCTTCCTTTTCCACCTGCGCCAGGAGGCAGCGCCGCTCCAGGGCCTCCCGGGTGCCCGATCCGCACAGCTCCTCCCCGGTGCGGCCGCCCTGGGCCAGGGCCTGGAGGAAGCCACCCAGGAAGCCGCCGGCCCTGGGCAGGCGCAGGCGGCGGTGCCCGGGCTCCTCCAGCCCGGCGGGTTGGCCTCCGGTCGCCACAAGGCGGACCGTGGACTTCAGGGCGAGCACGAGGGGCGCCACGGCCGGCCGTCAGATGAAGACCGGCGTCGGGTTGAGCTCCTCCTCCGCCAGGGGACGGTCCAGCCAGCCCATGGCCACCGGCACGTCGTAGAGCCTGCCCGGGGCGAAGCGGGCCCAGAAATGGCGCAGCCCGGGCACGATCACCTTGGCCACCGGCATGCCGGCGTCGGCGCGGGTCAGGTCCAGGACCAGCATCTCCATCCCCTTCGCCTCCACCAGCCGCCGGCAGAACCGGATGTCGTCCAGGAGGTCGCCGCTGGCGGCGTTGGTGAAATCCTCAAGGCGCCGGGCCGGGACCGCGGGGTCCGGGGCCAGGTAGGGCTGGTTGTCCGTGGTCGCGGCGCGCAGCCAGCGCAGGGTCTCCTCGTCGCCCAGGGGAGACTGGTTCTTGGGGCTGATGCCCGAAATGAACTGGTTCAGTTCCGCGAACGCCCGCACCAGGGCCACGGAGGGGTCCAGGCTGCAGCCCAGGCCGAACAGGACCTGGCCCCGGCCCGGCCGGGCGCAGGACACCGCCGCGAAGGCCGGGATGCCCAGGTCGTGGGTGAGGTCCAGGGCCCACAGGTCCCGGTCCAGGCGGCCATAGTGGGCGGCCAGGTCCGCCAGGTAGGGCAAGCCGAAGCTGTCCAGGTCCACCCCGGGCCGGCGCAGGCGGTTGTACCACCAGATGGCGGTGGCGTCCCGCTCCACCAGTTCCATGAAACCCTGGAGCACCGCCTCCTCCAGGTTGTTGCCGGCGGCGTTGCCGTTGGAGCACGCCCGGCAGCACCCCGGGCGGGGCTCGGGAGCGGCGGCGGGGCCCGGGAAATAGAGGAGCTGGGTGGGCAGGAGCCGCTCCCGCTCCTGGGTCAGGGACCACACGGGGGACCACGGGATCGGCAGGTCCGGGTCCAGGGCCGCGGGCACCATGTTGAACCGCGACCGGCGCGCGTTCCAGGCGTCCCGTTCCCGGGTACTGCCGTTCGCTGTACCCCATCACGGCGTTGGGGTGGATGGCGCGGTCGGCCAGTTCCCGCAGGGTGCCCACGATCCGGTACTCCGAGCCGGTGTATTCGGTGGAGTACCGTTCCAGGGTCTCGGCCAGGGCGCTGGCCCGGGCCTGCACCAGGGTGGGGCCCTTGCCGGCGCTCCGGCTGCGCAGGTTCACCTTGAATCCCTCCAGGTCGGTGATCGGGATGGCGCCGTTGGCCCCGCCCACGCACACCTGGAACGCCCCGCCGGTGCCCGGCGGGGGCTCCACCATGGACACGATGCCCACGATGGGGCTCACCAGGAGGCCGTACTTGTCCATCGTCGCCTCGGGCGACGTGACCCGGTGGCCGCTGCCTTCGGTGGGGGCGGCCCGGCGCCTCTCCAGGCGCACGGCGCCCGGGTGCGGCTGGACCGGGCCTCCGCAGACGGGACAGGCTGGGTAGCGGACCAGCGCGTGGCTCTTGGACGTCCAGGTGCGAGTGTCCATGCTCAGCAGCTTCCCGTCCAGGTTGTGGGCCGCGCCAGCCAGGAATTTGGCGATCTCCAGGGCCGCCAGGCGGCAGGCCATCGCCACCGCGGCCGGCAGGGCCGCCACCGCCGTGGGCAGGGGGTCGGTCCAGCCATTGCGGCTGCGCAGGAACTCCTGGACCTGCTGGTTCCGGCGCAGGCGGAGCTGGAGGCAGCCGAAGCACGCGGCCGTGGCGGCCGCGCCGGCCGGAAACAGGGGGCCGGCCCAGACCTCCCGGCCGAAGGGCCGGAGCACCATCCAGGGAAGGCCCGCGTCCCGGGCCGCGGCGGCCCAGTCCAGCAGATCCCGGCGCAGGTAATCGTCCGTGATCGCCACCTCCAGGTCGGCGGTACCGGTGGCCAGGGCCAGGCCCATCTCCTCCAGGCTCCGGAGCAGGGGCATGGCATCGGCGCAGCCGGCGCTGCGGATCCGTACCGTCCTGGAACGCAGGGCCATATGGGCCGGGCCCGGGTCCAACCCAAGGCCCGCCCAGTACGCCTCCCCCGGCCCGTCCAGCCCAGGCACCTTGTCCGCAACGTGTCCTTTCTTTTCCAGGAACTCCAGGACGTAGTAGACCTCGGCGGGCCTGGCCGGGGCCAGCGCGGCCGCGATCTCCTCCGGCGTCCGGGTGCCGTCCAGCAGGGGTAGCACCTGCTCAAAGAGCCCCCCTTGGAGCGTCCAGGAACCCTCCTCGGACACCAGGATCACCCCCTCCCCGGGGACGGCACCAGCCTTGAGATGCGCCTTGAGCGCAGGACGTCGGAGCATGTCGAGACCTTAACGAAACTGCGATAAAATTTTCAAAATTAATAACACCTACAGACAAGGCAACCACAACCGCCGACGCAGCCGCCGCCGCAGCCGCAGCCGCCACCGCCGCAGCGGTTCATGCTTTCGGCCTGGTCCAGAGACTCTTCGACCAGGGCCATCTCCGGCGCTTTGAGCAGCACCAGGTTGATGACGTTATCCGTGTTTTCAACCACGTTCAAGGTCACCCCCTCGGGGATCTCGAAACCCTGGGCGCGCAGGGCGGCCCGGGGATCGGCCAGGAGAGCGGACTTGAAATCTTCGTCGGCCCAGGCCTTGGCGATGAGCCGATCAGGGCTGTCAAGTATAGCCATACCGTTCATAACTCCTCCTTTGGGATAGAAGAACCTTGAGCCTCCGTAGGGGGGAAAATCTGGAGCAAGGCTGATGTCCCCTACTGAATTTAGAAAAATGTTGATTAATGTCAATCCTTTTTGGTTCTATAAAAAATTCGATAATTTTAATTAATGCCTGTCATTCTTGGATGTATTAACATAACTGGCATCCGCATTCGATCGCTGGCTCGCTCGTGATCAATCGGCTCAAAGGCTTTTACTGAGGTTGCCCATTCAAATGGTATGACGTATTAACTTCATTTTTCGGTCGATCCAATTCTTACTTTTTTGATCATCATGGGTGGCAATTCCATCACCCCGTATTCATTGGCTAAGCTGGGCCACGAGGACCCAGGGCCAAGGCCCTATTCCTTGGCGAAAAAGAATGGCGCCTCCAGGGCTTCCGCTTCCAGCACCCCCACCAGGATGTCCAGGGCCGTGTGCAGGTTTTCCACCCGGCTGCGTTCCATCCCCTCCAACCCTGCGAGAAGATGGCCCTGGGCCGGGTGGGGCGCCGCGGCCAGGATCTCTTTCGCCTTGCTGGTGGGCGCGAGGGAAATCCGCCGCCGGTCCTGGGCGTCCGGGCTGCGCTGGACCAGTCCCTTGGCCTCCAGCCGGTCCACGACGCCCACGACCGTGCTGGAATCGAGCTTCATCCTCTCGGCCAGGTCCTTGAGGGAACTGGGGCCGCCGTGCCCCAGCTCCCACAGGGCCCACAACTGGGGGCCGGTGAGGTTGAAACGCTTCTCGACGCTCTGGGAGTAGTCCTCCAGAGCCTTCACGATCCGGCGAAGGTTCTGCATGCATTCCTGGATGAGCTGCTGCTGCGTGACCGGTTCCATATCTGCTCCCTTGATCGATCGAGCTTACTTCTGGATCGGCCCCGATCGGCACCCACCTCAGGGTTCTGAACACGAGTCCGTGGCTCTGGCCGACTCTTGGCCACCCCCCGAGTCGCCTGGACCAGGCACGAAGACCCCCCGCGCTCCAGTAAAAGTTAATAGCAAATATTTTGTTTTGCAACTCAAATCATAGATAGAGCCCTGTGGGGACCCTGGGTTAGGGTTAGAGATCGAACCTGGGGTCCAGCTGCCCCCCAGGCCGGTTTCCCATGATGCAGAACAACTGCAGCCGAACGAATCGCCTTCTGCCGAAGGGGGCTCGCATGCCTAAGCGATTGACGGAAGAAACCATCCTGTTCATCAGCATCGTGAAATGGGTGGTGCTCGCTACAGGGATCGGGGCCCTGATCGGGGTCTCGGTGACCTACTTCCTCAAGCTGCTGGCCTGGAGCATCGCCACCGGCCAGCGCCACCCGTACACCTTCCTGCTCCTGCCGCTGGCCCTGTTCCTGAGCGCCGCGATGGTGAAGTACCTGGCCCCGGATGCCCAGGGCCACGGCACCGAGAAGGTGATCGAGGCCATCCACAAGCATGGCGCCCGGATCGAGCCCATGGTGGTCCCGGTCAAACTGGCGGCCACGCTGGTCACCCTGGCCATCGGCGGCTCGGTGGGCAAGGAAGGGCCCTGTGCCCAGATCGGCGCCGGCATCGCCTCCACCCTGGCCGGACTGCTGAAGTTCGGCGAGCACGACCGGCGCAAGCTGGTCATCTGCGGCATCAGCGCCGGCTTCGCCCTGGTGTTCGGCACCCCCATCGCCGGGTCCATCTTCGGGGTGGAGGTCTTGTTCGTGGGTGGGATCCTTTACGAGGTCCTGCTCCCGTCCTTCATCGCCGGGATCACCGCCTACCACATCTCGTCGGTCCTGGGGAACCATTACTTCTACCACCCGGTGCGGGTGGTGCCGGTGTTCACCGAGGTGTTCTTCGTGCAGGTCATCCTGGCGGGCATTTTCTTCGGGCTTTGTTCCCTGTTCCTGATCGAGACCATGAAGCTGGGAGAGAGGCTTTCCGGGCGGATCCGGGTCTGGGAGCCGCTGAAGGGGGTGATCGGCGGGGCCGCCCTGATCGTCCTGGCCCTGGCGTTCTCTGCCCGCTACCTGGGCCTGGGCCTGACCACCGTGGAGGCCTGCCTGGCCGGCCAGCCGGTGTCCGGGTTCGCCTTCCTGCTCAAGCCGGTGTTCACGGCCATCACCCTCAACTTCGGCGGCAGCGGCGGCATCGTCACGCCCATCTTCTTCGTGGGCGCGACCTCCGGTTCGTTCTTCGCCAACGTGATGCACTTGGATCCCGCGACCTTCGCCGCCATGGGCATGGTCGGGGTGCTGGCCGGGGCCGCCAACACCCCCATCGCCGCCAGTCTGCTGGCCATGGAAATGTTCGGCCCGGCCATCGCCCCGTACGCCACCGTGGCCTGCGTGATCAGCTTCCTGATGACCGGCCACCGGAGCGTCTACCCGTCCCAGGTGCTCTCGGTGCGCAAGTCCGAGTCGTTGCGGGTGGAACTGGGCCGGGAGATCGAGGACATCGAGGCCAGCTTCGTGCCTCGGACGAAGGGCCTGACCACCCGGGTGCTGATGCTGTTCAGGGCCCTGGGGCGGATGTTCAGGCAAAGGGGCATGTGAACGCCGGCGGCGGATCCCGTCACTCCCCGTCGAAGCAGAACGGCGCTTCCAGGCGCCCCGTCTCCAGGACCTGGACCAGGATGGCGAGAGCATCGCGCAGCTGTTCCACGGTTTCCCGGTCCATGCCCTCCAGGCCGGCCAGGAGGTGTCCCTGGGCCGGGTGGGGGGCGGCGGCCAGGATGGCCTCGCCCTTGACGCTCGGAGTGAGCGAGATGCGCCGGCCATCCTCGGGATCCTGCTGGCGCACTACCAGGCCCTTGGCCACCAGGCGGCTCACCACCCCGACCACGGTGCTGGAATCCAGTCTCAGTTTTTCCGCCAGATCCCTCAGGGCGCAGGGACGGATCCGGCCCAGCTCCCAGAGGGCCCATAGCTGGGGCCCGGTGAGGTCGAACCGCTTCTCCACGCTCCGGGAGTAGTCCTCGAGGGCCTTCACGATCCGGCGCAAGTCCTGCACACACGCTTGGATGACCCATTGCTTGGAAGCCGGGGGGGCATTCGTTACCATGGCGTGTAATTTCGGTTGCAAATCAAACTGGGTCCCCCGTATTTATGAATCGGCTGCTAGGGAATCCCGGGTTTCTGGGCCGGACCGGCCCAGGGACTGCCCGCCTCGGTCGCGACCCGCTGGAAGAATCTCCCGGCGGCCTCGGCGATCAGCTGGGCTGCCTCCTGGGTCGGGAATCCGTCGGTGTTGAGGACCAGGTGGTAGAACTGGGCGTCATCGATGTCCACGTTGAAATTGGTCTTGATGAATCGGGCCCGGGACCGGTCCTCCCGGTCGAGCGCCTCCGCAGCCGCCTCCAGGCTCAAGTTCCGGGCCTGCTGCAGCCGTTCCACCCGTTTCCCCGAGGAGCCCACCAGACGGATCCGGAACACCCGGGGCAGGGGGGCCGTGATGTAGCCGGCGCCGTGCCCGATCAGGATCACGTGGCCGGTCGCGGCCAGGTGCAGGACGGTTTCGGCGATTTTCGGGGCGATCTCCCAGGTGGGCGGAATCATGCCGATCAGTTCGTCCATGAGGCAGCGGATGACGGAGCGATGCTTCCCCGTGAGGAAGGCGGCCAGGGATTCCGGCAGGTGATGTTCCTGGAGCACCCGATTCATGAGCTGCCGGTCAATGACGGTCCAGGGCGCAGCCCCCTTGGACTCCCGGGCCTGGAGCCGTCCTGCCAGCAAGGCGGCGATCTCGTCGGCCGGGACACCGGCCTGGCGGGAGATGGTGATGGCAGGGCCTGGGGCGCCGGAACTCCCGCCGGCGCCGTGGGCGGTTTTCAGATGGGCGGCCAGACTGGCGTGGGCGGGCGCCCACAGCCACTTCTCAGCCGCATAGTCCAGATCGTGGTCGGTTCGCATGGATCTCTCCTTGGAGCCGGAGGGGCCATGACCCTTCCGTTTCCAGGTACCCTATAATTTGGGTTGCAATCAATTTTTGTCAACGTTCCCCAGGCCCGTCCAAGCAAGCGTCCGAGTCCCTCCCGCCGCCCCAAACGTGACGGCCATCACTTACCCTGAACATTTGCCATGTCCAAATCACCTGGAAGGAGACATCAGTCATGCATCTGGCAGCGGAACGGGAAGCGATCGTCAAGTTCGGGCGCAAGCTGATCACCTCCAACCTGACCACCGGTTCGGGGGGCAACCTGAGCGTGTTCAACCGCGACCAGGGCCTGGTGGCCATCAAGCCTTCCGGGATCGAGTACTTCGACCTGGAGCCGGCCGACGTGGTGGTGATGACCCTGGACGGGGAGGTCGTGGAAGGCCGGCTGAAGCCGTCCTCGGAAGTGAATTTCCATCTCGGCCTGATGCGCGGCCGCGCGGACGTCAATGCCGTGGTCCACACCCATTCCGTGTACACCACCACCATCGCCTGCCTCAACTGGGAACTGCCCGCGGTGCACTACTTGGTGGGGTTCTCGGGCAACAAGGTGCCGCTCGCGCCCTACGCCACCTTCGGCACCCAGGCCCTGGCCGACAACATCCTCGGCGCCATCGGCGACTACCGTGCCTGCCTGCTGGCCAACCACGGCCTGGTGACCGTAGGCAACAACCTGGCCACGGCCTTCGCCGCCGCCGAGGAGATCGAGCTGGTGGCGCGCCTCTACTACCAGAGCCGCTGCATCGGCGACCCGGTGATCCTCTCCGACGCGGAGATGGCCCGAGTTTGTGAAAAATTCAAGACGTACGGGCAGAAGAAGTAGCCTAGGCTTCGGATCCCTTCAAGCGCGCCGCCAGTTCCGCCGGTTTCGCCAAGCGCCTCTGGGCCGCCGGATGCTCCTGTCGCTGGGGCCCGGAGGCGCTTTGCCAAGCCAACGGGGGGAGCGTTCCGGCCTGGGGGGACCTCCGGCCGATGGAGCCGTCGGGATGGACGGCCCCGGGCTGTGATCAAGGTCACAAGCAGGCCTTCCGGGGCGCGGGATCCAGTTGACAGGCGGGAACTCGGTGCGAGCATTACAAATGTTCACCCCTAAAAATTTGTCCAGGCCCATCGGCTCTTGAAGGACAAGGACTGCAAATGGACGAAACCACCCGCCTGCTGGTCAAGGTCGCCAAGCTGTATTACGAAAACGGCCTTACCCAGGATGAAGTCTCCCAGCGCCTGCGCATTTCCCGCCCCAGGGTCTCGCGTCTGCTCCAGGAAGCCCGGAACCAGGGGGTGGTCCAGATCACCATCGCCGCGGTGCCGGGCGGCTACGCCGACCTGGAACGGCAACTGGAATCCCGCTATGACCTGATGGAAGCGCTGGTGGTGGCGGCGGGCGATCCGGGCACGGCCGCGCCGGTGGCGCGGGACCTGGGCCAGGCGGCGGCCGGATTCTTCCGCCGCACGGTCCAGGACGGGGACGTGGTGGGCCTCACCTGGGGCGCGACCTTGGCCGGAATGGTGGACCACCTCCAGCCGGACAAGAAGCAGCGGGTGGTGGTGGCGCAGATGGTCGGCGGGCTGGGGCAGCCCAGTTCCGAGACCCATGCCACCGACCTGGCGCGCCGGGTCTCCCAGGCCCTGGACGCCACCCTCAGCCTCCTGCCGGCCCCCGGCATCGTCGACACCGTGGAAGGGGCCCGGCTGCTGCGGTCCGACCGGCACATCGCCCAGTCCCTGGAGATGGCCGGCAAGGCCAACCTGGCTTTCGTGGGCATCGGCGCCCCGGGCACCGACTCGGTCCTGGTGCGCGACGAGAGCATCATCAGCCGCTCCGAAGTGCGTGATCTGGTGGCCCAGGGCGCCGTGGGCGACATCGGGCTGCATTTCTACGACCTGCACGGACATCCCGTCCCGTCCAGCGTCGAAGACCGGGTCATCGGCGTGGGGCTGGACGTCATCCGCGCCTTGCCCCGGGTGGTGGGCATCGCCGGCGGCGCCGGCAAGTTCGACGCCGTCCTGGGCGCCTTGCGCGGGAAGTTCATCAATACCCTGATCACGGACATGGACACGGCCCATGCGCTTCTGGACCGGCAGGATTGATCGTTCGGCAACACATCCCGATTGAAGCGCGGTCAAGCGAGAAAGGAGAAATCTGATGTCGAAATACGCGAAGTTTCTCAACCTGGTCGTGGGCGCCGGACTGGCGGCGGCCCTGCTGCCCGGCCTCGGCTGCGGCAAGAAGGATTCGGACGTGATCAAGATCGGCTACGTGGGCGCTCTTTCGGGCGAGACCGCCGTCTGGGGCCAGGCCGGGCTCAACGGCATGAAGCTCACCGCCAAGGAGATCAACGACAAGGGCGGGATCCTGGGCAAGAAGATCGAAGTGATCGGGCTGGACGGCCAGGGCAAGCCCATCGACTCGGTCAACGCCTTCAAGAAGCTCCAGGAGGACGTCCTGGCGGTCATCGGCACCAACTTCTCCTCCTGCAACATCCCCATGGCCGCCGTGGCCGACGCGGCCGGGGTGCCCCTGATCGCCACCGCCGCCTCCAACCCCAAGGTGACCGTGGACGAGAACGGCAAGCTCCATCCTTTCTCGTTCCGCATCGGCTTCATCGACCCCTTCCAGGGCCAGGTGCTGGCCAACTTCGCCAGCAACGAGCTGAAGGCCAAGACCGCGGCCATCTTCGTGGACCAGGGCTCCGACTATTCCACCGGGCTGGCCGCCTACTTCGAGAAGCAGTTCCTGGCCAACGGCGGCCAGATCCCGATCAAGGTCCAGGCCCACTCCGGCGACAACGACTTCCGCGCCCAGCTCAGCAAGATCCAGCCGCTCAAGCCGGACGTGATCCTGGTGCCCTGGATCTACAAGGACGTGGCCCTGATCGCCAACCAGGCCCGCGAGCTGGGCATCAAGGCCAAGCTGATGGGCGGCGACGGTTGGGATTCCAAGGAGCTGCTCACCATGGCCGGGGATTCGCTGGAGGGCTGCGTATACACCTCCCAGCCTTCCTTCGCCAACCCCGTGACCAAGCCGTACGCGGATGCCTACCAGAAGGAATACAACCTGGCCCCTGAAACGGAGGCCCTGTTCGGCCACGACGGCCTGTACTGGATCAAGGACGCGGTGGAACGGGCCGGCAAGATCGACCGCGCCGCCCTGCGCGACCAGCTGGAAAAGACCACCAACTTCCAGGGCCTGATGGGCTCCATGTCCGTCGACCCGGCCACCCACAATCCGGCCAAGCCGGCCAGCATCTACAAAGTGGCCGGCAAGCAGTTCGTCTGGGTCGGCGACTTCAAGTAGGGGAAAGGCAGGCCCGGCAGCCGCCCTGGCGCCTTGGCGCCAGGGCCGGGGACCGGCGGCCGCGGAGGCGCTCCATGCTGTTCCAACAGTTGATCAACGGGGTTTCCATCGGCGGGATCTACGCCCTGATGGCCACCGGCTACGCCCTGATCTACAGCCTGCTGGGCTTCTCCAACTGGGCCCACGGCGACGTGGCCATGGTCGGCGCCTACATCGGGTTCCTGTGCTTCGTGGTGGTCCGGCTGCCGTTCCTGCCGGCGGCCCTGGTGGCCTTGGCCGGGGCGGGCCTGCTGAGCGTGCTCAACGAGAGGGTGGCCTACCGGCGCATCCGCCGCAACAACTCCCCCACCATGTTCCTCATGATCGCGGCCATGGGGCTGTCGGTGACCTTGCAGAACTTCATTCTGGTCACGGTCGGCCCCAAGTTCAAGACCTTCCCCACCGTGCTGCCGGTGAAGTCGGTGAGCCTGGGCGGGCTGCACATCGGCGTGCTGGACCTGGCCTCCCTGGCGGTGGCCTGCGTCGCCATCTGCGCCCTCCAGTTCATGATCACCCGCACCCAGGCCGGTCTTGCCATCAAGGCCTGCGCCTCCAACATGCAGGTCTCCGCCTTGATGGGCATCAACATCGACCGCTACGTCACGCTGGTGTTCTTCCTGGCCGGGGCCCTGGCCGGAGTGGGGGGGCTGCTGGTGGGACTCAAGTACACCGTCTACCCGCTGATGGGCAACATCTCCCTGAAGGCTTTCATCGCCTCGGTGTTCGGCGGCCTGGGCAGCATCCCCGGGGCCATCGTCGGCGCCGTGTTCATCGGGGTCATGGAGGTGCTGGTGTCCGGCTACGTCAGCGCCGGCCTGAGGGACCTGTTCACGTTCGGCCTGTTGATCGCGGTCCTGCTGATCCGTCCGGACGGCCTGTTCGGCAGGACTGTGGAAGAGAAAGCTTGACAGGGGTGAAGGTGAAGCATGTCAACATATGAACAGGGCATCATCATCCTGATCGGAATCAACATCATCGCCGTCCTGGGCGTGTCGATCCTGACCGGGTTCACCCGGGTCTTCTCCTTCGGCAACGCCGGGTTCATGGCCATCGGCGCCTACGTCTCGGCCCTGCTGAGCCTGCGCGCCCACGCCCCGTTCGTGGCCGCGATCCTGGGCGGCATGGTGGTGGCGGGGGCCATCAGCTGGCTGCTGGGCAAGCTGACCCTGGGGCTGCGCGGGGACTATTTCCTGATCGCCACCCTGGGCTTCGGGGAATGCGTCCGGGTACTGTTCGAGTACCTGGATTCCATCACCGGGGGCGCCCGGGGCATGCCCGGCATTCCGGCCCGGACCACCCTGCCGGTGGTGATCGTCTCGGTGGTCCTGGCCATCCTGCTGGCCTGGAACTTCCTGCACTCCCGGTACGGGCGCAACCTCATGGCCATCCGCGAGCAGGGCATGGCCGCCGAGGCGGTGGGGATCGACACCGCGCACTACAAGACCCTGGCCTTCGTCGTCAGCGCCCTCTACGCCGGCTGGTCCGGCGCCCTCTACGCCCACTACCTGACCTTCATCGCGCCCAACATGTTCAACCTGGACAAATCGGCCGAACTCACCATCACGGTGGTGATCGGCGGCCTGGGCAGCCTCACCGGGTCGGTGATCTCCACGGTGCTCCTCACCGTGCTGCCCGAGGTGCTGCGCGCGGCGTCCACCTACCGCATGCTCTTCTACGGCGTGGCCGTGGTGCTGATCATCACCGTGCGCCCCGCGGGCCTGATGGGCTACCGCGAATTCTCCCTCGCCCCGCTGCACCGGGCCCTGGACCGGTGGCGCGCCCGCAGGGCGGCGGCCGGAACGGGGGCCAAGCCATGACCGCGATCCTGGACATCAAGGGGCTCGACAAGTTCTTCGGCGGCGTGAAGGCCATCCAGAATTTCTCCGTGGAGCTGCCGGAATTCGGCATCTACGGCCTGATCGGGCCCAACGGCGCCGGCAAGACCACCATCTTCAACACCATCACCGGGATCTACCGGCCCACCGGCGGCTCCATCCGGCTGGATGGGCGCGAGCTGGTGGGCATGAGGCCGTTCCAGGTGGCCAACCTGGGCGTGGGCCGCACCTTCCAGAACATCCGGCTGTTCACCCAGCTCTCGGTGGCGGAGAACGTCTTCATCGCCTGCCAGTCGGACGCGGACTACAACCTGGTGGGCGCCCTCACCCACCTGGGCGGCTTCCGGGCCAAGGAAGCCAGGCTGCGCGAGAAGTCCCTCTACCTCCTGGACTACATTGGGCTGTCCCAGGTCGCCGGGGCCAAGGCCGGGAGCCTGCCGTACGGGCACCAGCGCAAGCTCGAGATCGCCCGGGCCCTGGCCCTCAACCCGAGGCTCCTGCTGCTGGACGAGCCGGCCGCGGGGATGAACTCGGACGAGTCCCGGGAGCTGGTGGACTTCGTCCTCCGCCTGCACGCCGAGTTCAAGCTGAGCATCCTGATGATCGAGCACCACATGGACGTGGTGATGAAGCTATGCCAGCACATCACCGTGCTGAACTTCGGCCTGACCATCGCCGGCGGCACGCCGGCCCAGATCACCCGCGATCCGGGCGTGATCGAGGCCTACCTGGGCCGAGAGGAACAGCCATGCTAGAAATTCTCGACCTGCACGCCAGCTACGGCGGGATCAAGGCCCTGCGGGGCGTGAGCCTGAAGGTCGACGACGGCGAGATCGTCGCCGTGCTGGGCGCCAACGGCGCCGGGAAGTCCACCCTGCTGAAGGCGATCTCCGCCCAGCACCGGCCGGACTCGGGCACCATCACGTTCCTGGGCCGCCCGCGCCCGGCCCAGGCCCACAAAGTGGTGGAATCCGGCATCTCCCACGTGCCCGAGGGGCGCCAGATCTACACCGACCTCACGGTGTTCCAGAACCTGCAGATCGGGGCCTTCCTGCGCAAGGACAAGGACGGCGTCAAGCAGGACCTGGACCGGGTGTTCGGCTACTTCCCCATCCTCGAGGAGCGGGTCGGCCAGTACGGCGGCCTGCTCAGCGGCGGCGAGCAGCAGATGCTGGCCATCAGCCGGGGCCTGATGGCCCGGCCGAAGCTCCTGATGCTGGACGAGCCTTCCCTCGGCCTGGCGCCGCTCATCGTCAACCAGATCTTCCAGATCCTCAAGGAGATCAACCGGACCGGCACCGCCATCCTGATCGTCGAGCAGAACGCCCGCAAGGCCCTGTCCATCGCCCAACGGGCCTACCTGATGACCACCGGGGAGATCGAGCGCTCCGGCGCCAGCGACGCGCTGATCGAAGCGGAAAGTCTCTACAAGATCTACCTGGGCAAGGCGGAAGCCTGAACGGAGGAACCCATGAAAGGCTACAGCGTCGGCGTATGGACTTACGGCACGGGCGGGGAGCGCTACGTGGGCAACGGCTACAAGCCGCGCCTGACCCTGGCCGAGCGCATCGAGCGCATCGCCCGGCTGAAGGGGGCGGCGGCGGTGGAAGTGTGCTTCCCCAACGACGTGGACCGTGATTCCCTGGAGACCTTCCGCGCCCTGGTCCAGCGCTGGGGGCTGCAGGTGGCCGCCCTGGGGGTGGAACTGGTCTGCGACGGCGAGTGGCGGGACGGCTCGTTCTCCGCCTCCGACCCGGCGCGCCGGGCCAAGTCCGCCGCCCTGACCACCGAGGCCATGGACCTGGCCGCGGACCTGGGCGTGGACGTGCTCAACCTGTGGCTGGGGCAGGACGGCTTCGACTACGTGTTCCAGGCCGACTACGTGGCGGCCTGGGACCGGCTGGTGGACGGCCTGCGCACCTGCGCCCGGCACCGGGGCGACATCCGCCTGGGCGTGGAATACAAGGTCTCGGAGCCGAAGATGGGCGGCTACGTCAATTCCGGGGGCAAGGCGCTGGCCCTGGCCCTGGCCACCGGCATGCCCAACGTGGGCGTCACCCTGGACGTGGGACACGCCTTCAATGCCCGGGAGAACCCGGCCGAGATCGCCGCCGTGCTGCTGCGGGAGGAGCGGCTGTTCCACCTGCACCTGAACGACAACTACGGCCTTTCGGACGACGACATGCCGGTGGGCACGGTGCATTGGGCCCAGTACGTGGAGCTGCTCTACTGGCTGCACAAGCTGGGCTACGGGGGCTGGTACTCCCTGGACCTGTACCCGTACCGGGACGACGCCGGGGCCGCCTGCGAGGCTTCCCTGGATTTCCTGCGGCGGATCCAGGCGGTGGTGTCCCGCCCCGGGTTCGACCAGGCCCTTCCCGGGCTGCGCCAGCAGGCCCCCGGACGGGTGCTGCAGTGGCTGTTCCAGGAGACGTTGCAAGGCTGAAAGGAGGCCGGCCATGCGAGCTGCGCGCTATTACGGGTACCGCGACCTGCGGGTGGAGACCGTTCCGGAACCCCAGCCCGGTCCCGGAGAGGTGAAGGTGCGGGTGGCCTGGGCCGGCATCTGCGGCACCGACCGGCACGAGTACACCGGCCCGGTGTTCGTGCCGGTGGGGCGGATCCACCGGGTCACCGGGCGCACCGCGCCCCTGGTGCTGGGCCACGAGTTCGCCGGGGTGGTGGCGGAGGCGGGGGAGGGCGTCACCGCCTGGCGCCCCGGGGACCGGGTCACCGCCTCCGGCAACATCGTGTGCGGGCACTGCCGGTTCTGCCGCAGCGGGCGGCTGAACCTTTGCGAGAACCTCGCCTTCACCGGGATCGGCACCGACGGGGCGTTCGCCGAGTACGTGGTGGTGCCCGCGTACCAGCTGTTCCGCATCCCCTCCGCAGTGCCCCTGGAGCGGGCCCTGCTGGCGGAGCCCCTGGCCTGCGGGGAGCATGCCACCCGCCTGGCCGGGGACGTGCGCGGACAGGCGGTCGCGGTGGTCGGGCCGGGCATCATCGGCCTGGGTTGCGTGGCCGCGGCCCGGGCCGCGGGCGCCGCCCGGATCCTGGTGGTGGGGCGGGGGCGCGCCAACGAGGCCCACGCCCGGCGCCTGGGCGCCGACGCCTACCTGGACGGGCGGGAAGGGGATCCCCTGGCCGCCGCCCTGGACTGGCTGGGCGGGCCCGGATTCGACCTGGCCTACGAATGCGTGGGCGCGGAGGCCACCCTCGGCCTGGCCGCGGGGATGACCCGCAAGGCCGGCAAGGTCATGGTCATGGGCGTGTACGAGCGGCCGCCCGCGTTCCCCATGAACCTGTTCCAGGAGGGCGAGCGCATCCTGCTCACCTCCCAGGCCTACGTGGATGAACTTGGCCCCGTGCTGGCCCGGATGGAGCGGGAGGACCCGGCCGCGGAGCGGCTGATCACGGCCCGCATCACCCTGGACCGGATCGTCCCGGACGGGTTCGAGGAACTGCTGGCCCACCCCGACCAGCACGTGAAGATCGCCGTGGCAATGGCCGGCCTGGAATGAAGCTCCAGGCCCGGCCGATGGACTCATGGATTGGGAGAGGAACATGGACATCCAGCAAGCGAAGTTCGCAACCCGGGCGGTGCACGCCGGCCAGCATCCCGACCACGACACCGGCGCGCTGGTGTCGCCGCTGTACCTGACCAGCACCTATGTCTTCACTCCGGAGAAGATGGATCGCTACCTGGCGGGCGACAAGGAAGGCATCTTCACCTACGGGCGCTCGCGCAACCCTACCCAGAACGGTTTCCAGACCAAGGTGGCCGCCCTGGAAGGGGGCGAGGCGGCCCTGGCCGCCGGATCCGGGATGGCGGCCATCGCCCTGGCGGTGCTGGGCACGGTGCACAGCGGCGACCACATCATCGCCTGCCGCACCCTCTACGGCGGCACCTTTGCCCTGTTCAGCAAGATCTTCGAGGACCTGAAGATCGAGGTGAGCTTCCTGCCCGAGATGACCCCCGCGGCGCTGGACGCCGCCCTGCGCCCCAACACCCGGGCGGTGTACCTGGAGACCATCCTCAACCCCACCCTGGAGGTGGTGGACCTCCCGGCCGTCCTCGCCTGGGCCCGGAGCAAGGGCCTGCGCAGCTTCGTGGACAACACCTTCACCACGCCGTTCCTGTGCCGGCCGCTGGAACTGGGGGCGGACGTGGTGGTCCACTCCACCACCAAGTACATCAACGGCCACGGCGACCACGTGGGCGGCATCATCGTCTCGGACGCCGGCTTCATCGAGCAGCTGCGCAGCAGCGTCTACCAGGAGCTGGGGCCGGTGCCGAGCCCCTTCGCCTGCTGGCTGGGGCTGCGCGGCCTCAAGACCCTGCACCTGCGCATGCGCGCCCACTGCGACAACGCCATGGCCTTCGCCTCCTGGCTGGAGCGCCACCCCCAGGTGGTGTCGGTGGCCTACCCCGGGCTGCCCAGCCACCCCCAGCACGAGCTGGCCGGGCGCCTGTACCAGGGCGGCTACGGAGGCATGGTCGGCTTCTGCGTCCGGGGCGGGCTGAAGGAGGCGCAGCGGGTGATCAACCGCCTGGAGATGGCCTACTACGCGGTGTCCCTGGGCGACCTTGACACCCTGGTGGAGCATCCCGCCACCATGACCCACGGCAAGATCGACCCGGCCACCCGGGCCCGCATGGGCATCCTGGACAACTACATCCGGGTCTCGGTGGGCGTCGAGGACGTGGACGACATCATCGCCGATTTCCACCAGGCCCTGACCGGACGGTAGCCCCATGAGCGAAGCGCAAGCCCAATGAGCGGAGCGGAAGCCCTATGAGCGGAGCGGAAGCCCTATGACCGAACCGGTATTCCTGGCCGTGGATTCCGGGACCACCCGCATGAAGGCCGCGCTGCTGGACGGGCGCGGGCGCCTGCGCGACCTGGCGGGCACCGACCTGCCGGTGCGGTACCCCGCCGACGGAGCCTGCGAGATGGACCCGGAGGCGGTGTGGGACGCCCTGTGCGGCCTGACCCGGCTGCTGGCGGAGCGCAGCCCGGAACCCTGGCGGGACCTGGCCGGCCTGGCCATCTCCGGCCAGGGGGACGGGCTGTGGCCCCTGGACCTGGCCGGACGGCCGGTGCGCCCGGCGATCCTGTGGAACGACACCCGGGCCAAGCGCCTGGAGGGGGTGGACTGGCCCGGGCTGGCCGGGTTCTGCGCGGCCCACGCCCTCGGCCCCCTGTTCCCCGGGGCGGCCCCGGCGCTGCTGCTGTGGCTGCGCCGCCACGAGCCGGACCGCTACGCCCGCACCGCCCACCTGGTGCACTGCAAGGACTGGCTCAACTACAACCTGACCGGGGTCATCGGCACGGATTTCTCCGACGCCTCCACCGCGGCGCTGGACGTGCTGGAGCGCCGCTACGTGGGTGAACTGTTCCAACGCCTGGACCTTCCCGGCGCCCTGGCGCTGCTGCCGGAACCCCGGCCCTCCGCCGCGCGCCTGGGCCGGGTGACCCGGGCCGCGGCGGAGCGGACCGGGCTGCCCCAGGGGCTCCCGGTCATGGCCGGGGCGCTGGACGTGGCCGCGGTGGCGGCCGGGGCCGGAGCGGTCCGGCCCGGGGACGCGGTCACGGTGGTGGGCACCACCCTGTGCAACGAAGTGGTGCTGGAGCGCGCCCAGGTGGACCCCGCCGACCCCCGCGGCTCGACCCTGTGCCACGTGCTCCCGGACCGGTGGCTGCGCCTGATGGCCACATCCAGCGGCACCAGCAGCCTGGACTGGGCGCG
Organism: uncultured Holophagaceae bacterium; assembly: GCA_963816585.1. Lineage (GTDB taxonomy): Bacteria > Acidobacteriota > Holophagae > Holophagales > Holophagaceae > Mesoterricola. The sequence continues at coordinate 29,939 of CAWFOJ010000171.1, forward strand.
CCGGCAGCTGGCCCCGGACCTGACCTTCGCCCGGCTGGAGGCGGAACTGGCCGGGATCCCCCCCGGCTGCGAGGGCGTCCTGTTCCAGCCGTACCTGCACGGGGAGCGGGCCCCGTTCCGCAACGCCCTGGCCTGCGGCGGCTTCTATGGGCTGGCCGCGCGGCACACGGCCATGCACCTGCTGCGCGCCGCCTACGAAGGGCTGGCCCTGGCGTTCTGCGACTGCCACCAGTTCCTGCCGCCGGTGGACCGGGTGGTGCTGGGCGGCGGCGGGGCCGCCAGCGACCTGCTGTGCCAGTTGTTCGCCGACTGCCTGGGCCGCCCCATGCTCCGCCCGGGATTCCCGGAACTGGGCCTGGCCGGCGCGGCCGGACTGGTCTGGACCGGCCTGGGCGGAACCGGCCCCATGCCCCTGGAAGCGCAGGCCCCGGCCCGGGAATTCGCCCCGGAACCGGACCGGCACGCCTTCTACGGGCGGCTGTATGCCCTGTCCGTGGCCCTGCGCACCGGGCTGGAGCCGGTACTGGTCCGCCCGGGACCGCCTGCTGGGCGCGACCGAGGCGCGATGATCCCCGGGCCGCGCCGCCGGCGCGGTCCTGAAGCCGATCGAGGTTGACCATGCACAAGGCTGTAGTGACCATGAAGTTGACCGGAAACCAGCTGGAGCGTCTGCGCGGGCGCTGCCAGGTGGAGCTGGCCGGATGGGGCAGGACCGGGCAGCTCCTGGACGAGGCCGGGCTCCTGGACGCGGTCCAGGACGCCGACATCCTGCTGGTGGGCTACGAAGCGGTGTCCGGGAGGGTGATCCGGGAGGCCCCGCGCCTCCAGCTGGTGGGCTGCGCCCGCGCCAACCCGGTGAACATCGACGTGGCCGCGGCCTCCGCCCGGGGCATCCCCCTGATCTACACTCCCGGGCGCAACGCCAATACCGCCGCCGAGTTCACCCTGGGCCTGATGCTGGCGGAATCCCGGCACATCGCCCGCGCCTTCCACGCCCTGCGCAGCGGCCTCTACCTGGGCGCTCCCATGGACCATTTCGCCGGCGCCGACGGCAAGGACGACGTGGTCTGGACCCTGGACGGCCCAAGCCCCTACAAGCGGTTCCGCGGAGTGGAGCTGTGCGGCCGGACCCTGGGCCTGGTCGGCCTGGGGCTCATCGGCAGCCGGGTGGCGCACTTCGCCAAGGCCTTCGACATGGAAGTGGTCGCCTTCGACCCCGTACCTGGCGCCGGAGCGGGCGGCGGCCCTGGGCGTGGCCCTGGTGGGCCTGGACGACCTGCTGCGCCGGGCCGACTTCATTTCGGTGCACTGCAAGGTCTCGGAGGAGACCAAGGGGCTGCTGGGGCCCCGGGAGTTCGCCCTGATGAAGCCCGGCGCCTACGTGATCAACACCGCCCGGGCGGTGGTGATCGACCAGGCGGCCCTGGTGGAGGCTCTGGGCAGCCGCCGGATCGCCGGAGCGGCGCTGGACGTGTATTGGTACGAACCGCTGCCCCGGAACCACCCCCTCCTGGCCCTGGACAACGTGACCCTCACCCCGCACCTGGGCGGGGCCACCGAGGACGTGCCCGAGCGCCACTCCCGGATGATCGTGGACGACGTGTTCGCCTGGCTGGACCACCTCCGGCCGGAGCGGCTG
>CAWFOJ010000172.1:0-6462 GCA_963816585.1 uncultured Holophagaceae bacterium
CAACCACATTGCTCTTCCCCCAGGATTGCCTGTAGATGACGGAGTCATTCAAGGCTTAAGACCTGGCAGCGCTCAGAGAAGGGTGGTTTCATATGTTTCGTCGCGGCATTTTATTCACAGCAGCAATTTGTCTTGCCCTTGTTTCGCCGGCGACCTTGCTGGCTCAAAATACACACTGGTATCAGCCGCATTACATGGCTAGAGTCGATCAGGCTGCCAGCCGCCTGCAATTCCTCGCCCCGCACTTTGCCCCCGCGGGCTGGTACTCGTCGTCAACCCATTACACGCTGACGAATTTCACCCAGAACGAACTGGGCGTCAACCTGTTCTTCACCGAGAGCGGCGTGAAGAGCGTGCCCCAAGGCCTGCTCGGATTAACCTCCATCGATACCCCTTACATCTAGGATTCTGTCGCTTCGATTCCCGCTGGGCGTGAAGAAGGACCTGCAGCCGGAACCCTGGTGGGACCGCAAGGAGCCCAGCTTCGAGACGGCCAAGCTGCTCAAGTCCGTGGGCGCTTCCTCCGACGCCGCCGAACGCCACTGCCAGGGCTTCCCCGGCCACATCAACCCGTCCGACATCTCCCTGAAGCTGGCCGGCTCCGGCGGCGACGGCGCCCAGACCGCCGCCATGCTCATCGCCAAGGCCGGCATCAACGAGGGCTTCGACGCCACGCACATCCCCAGCTACGGCCCCGAGAGCCGCGGCGGCACCAGCTACGCGGACGTGCACGTGGCCAAGAGCGAGGTGCTCAACCCGGCCAGCCCCACGCCCGACATCCTCATCGCCTTCAATGCCCCCAGCCTGGCCAAGTTCGGCCCGGCGGTGAAGAAGGGCGGCACCATCATCTACGACAGCTCGATCGTCAAGGACATGCCCGCCGGCATCGACCCTTCGGTCCAGGTGGTGGGCGCGCCCTTCACCGAGACCGCCGTGGGCCTGGGCAAGGCGGTGGTGAAGAACATCGTCGCCCTGGGGGCCCTCCAGGCCGCCACCGGCCTCTTCCCCGAGGCCACCCTCATGGACGCGGTGCGCCAGATGCTCAAGGACAAGGCCGCCCTCATCCCCCTGAACGAGAAGGCCTACGCCGCCGGCATCCAGGCGGTGGCCAAGTAGCGGGACGGCGGCGACCGCGGGAAAAGCGGGCTTCGGCCCGCTTTTCCGTCCATAATGGCGTCCTGGAGGGGTCATGGAGCCGCGCCTGGTCCACCTTGCGGTCAGCCCTGAGGAACTTCGCCTCATCACCACCCTGCGGGACATGCCCGAGAGCCCCCTTCGGGACCGGGTGAACAAGCTGCTGGCCGAACTCCTGGAGTTCGCCCGCAACCCCCGGTGCGGATCGTTCCAGGCCGATGGCATCCCCTGCGCCGACCCCCGGGCCGACTGCGACCAGTGCCAGGTAGTGCTGGCCATGCTGGACCGCCTGGAAGGGCAGTTGCCCGGGAAACACCAGCCCGGCGACCAGCCGCCAGGATGATATTGCGGATTTCAAGGTCAAGGTGCCCTCCCTCCAGGCCGATAGTTTCAGGGTAGGGACAGCAGCCACCCTACAGGGAGGTCACCATGGCAGCAGTCGGAAATGTCCAGAACACCCAGGCCGCCCGGCAGTTGGAGCAGTTGCAGGCCCAGGAAGCCCACAAACGGCAGGTCCACCGTCCCCAGCAGCCGCCGCAGGCCCAGGAAGCCCCCACGGCCACGGGCACGGCCAGCCCCAACGTGGGCACCAAGGTCAATACCACCGCCTGATCTTTCCTCCGGCCTTGGGAGCCCGGCCAAGTGAACGTCCGTGCTCCGGCCCATCGTCATGGACGGGCTCCTGGAGCCTGCCTCAGCGCAGGGCCGCCTTCAGCGCCTCGGTGCGGTCGGTGCGCTCCCAGCTGAACCCGTCCCTTCCGAAATGGCCGTAGGCGGCGGTGGGGCGGTAGATGGGCCGGCGCAGGTCCAGGGCCTCGATCATGGCCGAGGGGGTGCAGCTGAAGACCTCCCGCACCGCCCGGGCGATCCGGGCGTCCGGGGCGGCGCCGGTGCCGAAGGTGTCCACGGCCAGGGACACCGGCTCCGCCACACCGATGGCGTAGGCCAGCTGTATCTCGCACTTGCGCGCCAGGCCGGCGGCCACGACGTTCTTGGCGATGTAGCGGCCCATGTACGAGGCGGAGCGGTCCACCTTGGACGGGTCCTTGCCCGAGAAGGCGCCGCCGCCGTGGTGGGCGCTGCCCCCGTAGGAATCCACGATGATCTTCCTCCCGGTGAGGCCGGTGTCGCCCATGGGTCCGCCGATGACGAAGCGGCCGGTGGGGTTCACCAGGTAGACCGTGTCCCGGTCCAGGTATTCGGGGGGCAGGGCCGCCTGGATCACCTCCCGGATGATCCGTTCCCGGATCTCGGCGTTGCCGGCCGTGTCGGCGTGCTGGGTGGAGATCACCACCGTGTGGATGCGGGCCACCTTCTCGCCGTCGAAGGCCACGGTCACCTGGGACTTGCCGTCGGGCCTCAGCCAGGGGATCTGGCCGCTCTTGCGCACCTCGGCCAGGCGCCGGGTCAGGGCGTGGGCGAAGTGCAGGGGAGCCGGCATGAGCTCGGGGGTCTCGGCGGTGGCGTAGCCGAACATCAGCCCCTGGTCCCCGGCGCCGCCGGTGTTGACGCCCATGGCGATGTCCGGGCTCTGCTGGTCCAGCGTCACCATTACCGCGCAGGTATTGCAATCAAACCCCTTGGAGCTGTCATCGTAGCCGATGGCGCGGACCGTCTCCCGGGCCAGCTGGGCCACCGGGATGTAGCACTCGGTGGTGATCTCGCCGGCCACGACGATGAGCCCGGTGGTCACCAAGGTTTCGCAGGCCACCCGGCTCATGGGGTCGCCGGCGAGGGCGCTGTCCAGCACGGCGTCCGAGATCTGGTCGGCGATCTTGTCCGGGTGCCCTTCGGTGACGCTTTCGGAAGTAAAAAGACTGTGGGGAGTTGCGTTCATCTCGCGGGCCTCGGTGACATCTTACCAGATCGGCCGGGGCGTGAGCCTTGCCAGGAGCCTCCCGCGCCCGGTATGGTGGAAACGTGCGGATGCTTGAAACGTCTCCCTGGAGTCGCCCATGATGACCCGCCGTCTTACCCGGTTCTTGGTTGGTGTCCTGGTCCTGATGGTCATGCTCGTGGCGCCGGCCTGCAAGCGGTCGGGGGAGGACAAGGAGATCAAGGATCTCTCCCAGAAGGCCGCCGAACTGGACAAGCTCACCCAGCAGGCGAATATCGCCGGTTCCGACCAGGCGAAAAAGCTGAAGGAGGCCGGGGTCAACGACGTGCGTCCCAACGCCGCCACCCTGCAGCTCACCGAAGAGCAGAAGAAGGCGCTGGAGGAGCGCATCAAGGCCGAGAAGAACAGCTCCTACCAAGCCCTGCTCCAGGAGGTCCTGGACAAGGACAAGGAGATCCAGGAGATCAACGGCAAGATCGCCAGGCTGCGCGCGGTGCTGCCCAAGCCCGACGTCGCCCAGGAGAACGACAGCCATTACGGCCTGGCCATGCGCTTCCTGCGCCGCAAGGGCGTCCCCGAGGAAAAGGCCAAGGCGCTCATCAGCCGGGTGCTGATCATGGACCAGCTGATGCCGGGGTTCGAGGTCTACCACTACTACAACAACGGCGTCTACGGCACCTGGGTGGCCCAGGGCCGGGCGCCCGTGACCCCCACCCAGCTCCAGGCCGAAGCCAAGGCCAAGATCACCGGCGAGCGTGACGCGGCCAACGAGCGGGCCCAGAAGCTCCAGGCGGACCTGGCGGACCTGAACACCGAGAAGGAGAAGATCACCGCCGAGATCGACGCCCTGCGCACGGAGAAGGCCAGTCTGGAGATGGACCTGGAAACGCTGACGGCCACCACCGAAGCCCAGAAGGCCCAGCTCAATTCCGTGCACTACCTGGTGGGCAGCCGCGCGACCCTGAGGAAGGAAGGGATCATCGTGGCGCCCGTGTTCGCCAAGGACCGGGCGGGCGCCAACTGGAACGACGGCGTGTTCACCAAGTCCCTGGACCTGCGTTCCCAGGACTCCGTGACCTTGACCGCCGCCGAGGCGGGCCTGCAGAAGATCGCCAAGGTCAGCGTGGTCCCCGGCTCCCTGGTGCGGGACGTGCACTACTCGGTCACCATCAGCGAGGACAAGAGCACCGCCACGGTGAAATTCCTGGTCAAGGAGCGGTTCCGCAACGAGAAGGTGGTCTTCGCCCTGGCGGACTGACGTCCAAGCGGTTCAGTTGATGCGCTTGATGGGGCGCGGGCCCTCTTCCGGCGGGATGCGGCCCCTGCCGCCCAGGAACATCCCTTCCAGGAGGGTCGCCACCAGGCTGGACACCAGGGCGCCGAAGAACCCGGACCAGAAGCCCGCCACCCGGAAGCCCAGGCCCAGGTTTCCGGCGAGCCATCCGGCGAACCAGAACACCAGGCCGTTGATGACCAGGCTGAGGCAGCCGAAGCTGCAGACCATGGGCACCAGGGCCAGGCACTTCAAGGTCATGCCCAGGGTGGCGTTCAGGGCGCCCAGGATCACCGCCACCGCCACCAGGTCCAGGAAGGGGCCATGCTGGATGCCAGGCACCAGGTAGGACGCCACCAGCAGTCCCACGGCGGAGAACAGGAAACGAAGCAGCAGGCGCACCTCGGCCCTCCCGGGAGGCGGTCCGCCTCCCGGCACCATCATGCCACCGAATGAAGATTTGCCCCCGCCCGCTGAAGACTCGGGGCGCTTGGCGGCACCTTGTACCCATGCCGGGGCGGGCTCCGGGAAGAGCTTCCGCCCCGCACCAGGAGGAGGCACCATGGACCGCACCGCCGCCATGTCGGCTAAAGGGTTCGAGGAGTTGTGGCCGCTGCCGGGCGCCCACATCCTGCAGGTCTACACCAATGAAGTGGAGCGCCGGCACGCTCTCCTGGACTTCGTCAACGGCGGCCTCCGGCGGGGCGAGCGGACCTTCTGCGTGCACGACCGGCCCATCGACGAGTGCCTCGCCACCCCCTCCGTCCAGGATTCGTTGCGTGCCCTGGCCTGCCCCGGACCGCCCACCCTGGCCGATCCGTCCCATGGCGACCCGCCCGCCGGGTTGGCCACCGTTGGGCCCTTCCTGGCCGCAGCCAGCCGGGACTTCTACCTGGCCAGCGGCGTGTTCGACCACGCGCGGATCTACGCCCGGATGCAGGCTTTCTGCAACGAAGCCGCGCGCCTGGGCTTCCACGGCGCCCGGATCCTGGGGGAAGTCCTTCCGGAACTGGGCTTTCTGGCCGAAGGGCAGGCCGTCATCCTCTACGAGACGAACTTGAACCGGGTGATCCAGCGCAACCAGCCCACCTGCGTGGTCTGCCAGTATGACGCCCGCGCCTTCCGGGGCCAGGTGCTCATGGGCATCCTGAAGGCCCACCCGCTGGTGCTGGTGGCCCGGGAGGTGCGCGTCAACCCCTTCTTCGAGCCGCCCGCGGCCTGTTCCTCCCACTGACGTTTGGCCGGGTGATCGCACGTGTTCCGGAGGTTCGCCCCGGTTCGTCGGCGCCGGCCCTGCCGGAGGCGACGAACCGGGGCGACCATCCGGAACACGTACGATCCAGGAGTCAGGCTACTGGGCCGGCGTGGCGGCGCTGGCGGCGATGGCTGCGTCCAGCTTGTCCAGGGCGGTGTCCAGGGACTTCTCGCCCTGGGCGATCTCCTGCTTGATGGCGTTCTGGGAGGCGCCGGCCAGGGCCCGGTCCAGGGTGTCCTTGGTCATGACCAGGAACACGTACAGGTCGCCGTTGTTGGGATCGTTCCAGAAGGCGCGGGTGGAGGTGCCGGCCAGTTCCTGGTCCACCAGCTGCCGGGTGACGTTGTCCACCACCCGGTTCATGACGTCGGTCTTGATGGGCTTGGCGCCGGTGTTGGCGGAAGCGGTGGTCACCTGCTGGTTCAGCTGGGTGAACATGTTCTGCACCCGCACCTTGAGCTTTCCGGCCAGCTTGGTGCGGGCGTCGGCCACGGCGACGGTGCGCTGCATGGATTTGTCGCCCATGGGATTGGCCTGGGCGATGCCCACCGCGGCCAGCCCATCGGGGATTTCCTCATTGTCGATCCAGGATGGCGCGTTCTTGGCCTGCGTGGTGGTGACCGGGACCGTGCTGGGGGCCTGTTTCGACCCGCAAGCCACGAGCCCGGCCAGGCTCAGGCCAAGGGGGAAGATCAGGGACGAACGCATGGTGGCTCCTATGGATGGGGGGGAATGGCGCTTCCCTTTGCGGTCGTGACGCGCGTCATGCCACGGGCCGGATTGCCCTTGTGCTTGGACTTCGGATCGTAAGCAATCCAGCCTTTGTCGATGCAGTACTCGAAGAACGCGATGCAGTTGTCCCGGCGCTTACTCTTGCTCCAGTAAGTTTTCGCTTTCCAAGTCCGCATCCATTGGTCGAGCAGCGCGGAAGAGATCTGATGCACGTAATGCACCCGCTCTGAT
>CAWFOJ010000173.1:0-8149 GCA_963816585.1 uncultured Holophagaceae bacterium
TGGGAGAATCCATCACCGAAGCCACCATCCTCAAATGGCACCGCAAGGTGGGCGAGACCATAGACAAGGATGAGACCCTCTACGAGATCTCCACCGACAAGGTGGATGCGGAGATCCCCGCCCCCGTGGGCGGCACGCTCCTGGAGATCCTGGTGCAGGAGAACGCCACCGTCCCGGTGGGCACGGTGGTGGGGCGCATCGGGGGCGAAGGGGAGAAACCCGCGGCAGCAGCTCCCGGAAAACCGGCCGGTCCTCCGGCGCCCCCGGAGCCGGCGCCCGCTCCCGCGGCCCAGGCGGCGCCGGACCAGGCTCCGCCCGCGGCCCAGGCGGTGCCGGACCAGGCTCCGCCCGCGGCCGGAATCCAACCTGACGAAGAATCCCTGGAGGGACGCCTGCGCACCAAATCCAGCCCCCTGGTGCGGCGCATGGCCCAGGACGCGGAAGTCGACCTCGCCGTGGTCAAGGGCACCGGCCTGATGGGCCGGGTCACCAAGGAGGACATGGAGGCCTACCTGGCCAGCCGGGCCCCCGCCTCCGCCCCGGCCCAGTCCCCCGCCCCCATTGTCGCCCCCGCCTCCCCCCGGCCCAGGCCCCCGCCCCCATCATCGCCCCCGCAGCCACGCCCCGCCCCGCGGTTCCCGCCGCCCCGGCCGGGCAGGTGCGGGTGGAACCCATGAGCCGGATGCGCAAGATCATCAGCGACAACATGATCGCCTCCAAGCACACCAGCGCCCACGTCTACACCGTGTTCGAGATGGACATGAGCAACGTCTCCCGGCTGCGGGCCCGGCACCGCCAGGCGTTTGAGCAAGCCTACGGCACCAAGCTCAGCTTCATGCCCTTCACCCTGATGGCGGCCGCCAAGGCCCTGCGCGCTTTCCCGGCGGTCAACGCGTCCGTGTCCGGGGACACCATCATCTACAAGCTGGACATCAACATCGGCGTCGCCGTGGCCCTGGACTGGGGCCTGATCGTGCCGGTGGTCAAGCACGCCGACCAGCTGAACCTGGCCGGCCTGGCCCGGGCGGTCAACGACCTGGCCGCCCGGGCCCGTTCCAAGCAGCTGAAGCCCGAGGAGATCCAGGATGGCACCTTCACCATCACCAACCCCGGATCCTTTGGCGAGACCTTCGGGCTCCCGGTGATCAACCAGCCCCAGGTGGCCATCATGGGCATGGGCGCGGTGAAGAAGCGCCCGGTGGTCATCACCGACGCCGCCGGCCAGGATGCCCTGGCCATCCGGGAGACCATGTTCACCGGCCTGAGCTTCGACCACCGCATCATCGACGGCGCCGTGGCGGACCAGTTCATGGCCATGATCCAGAAAGACCTCGAAACCTCCACGTTCGGCCTGGAATAGGTCCGAAGGTTCCGCCCACCTCGCTTTGGACGGGTTGGCACCACCCCCGTGGTCTTGGCCAAGGGCCCCTGGGCCCCCACCCCAAGAACGGACGTCGGCCCGGAGGCCCTTGGCCAAGACCACGGAACTGACGGGCGGATGGGGGAACCCGACTGAACGGATAAAAAAACGCCCGCGACTTGGCGGGCGCTCCACGGACAGGTGGCCGTTCAGATCGCTACTTGACCCACTTCTTGCCTTCATCGGTAAGGTTGGCCTTGGTGCCGGGCAGGGCGGAGTGGCAGGTCTTGCAGTTGACCTTGGGGTCCTTCTTCTGGGCTTCCTTCTGGATGGCGGGATTCGCCATGGCCAGGGGGGCCAAGGAAACCAGGAGGGCGGCGACGAGGATGGTGGAACGCTTCATGTGATGCCTCCATAGATTCAAGGTGAGCCCAGTGTATCGAAAAAGGACCCGCGTGTCATAAATATTATTCAAATGTTCAAGCCTCCCTTCCCTTGAGATCCCGCTGAACGGCCAGGGTCAAGATTCCGGCAGGGCCCGGAACAGGGCGAGCACCGACACGTCCCCGGCGCCGGCCCGGCGCAGGGCCTGGGCACAGCGGGCGAGGGTGGTGCCGGTGGTCCAGACGTCATCCACCAGCAGGATGGATGCTCCGCCCAGGAAACGCCCGCCCCGCACGGTCACCGCCCGGGCGGGCATCTGCCGCCGGCGGCCGGCTGGAAGCCCGGCCTGGGCCTGGGCCAGCCAGGCCTTGCGCAGCAACCCGCGGAACGGCCGCCTGATCCTCCCGGCGATCATGGCCGCCGCCTCTTCGGCCAGATCGAACCCCCGCAGCCACCGCCGCCACATTCCGGAAGGAGCGCTGCACACCAGGTCGGCGGCGCCCGCAAAGTCCGGCAAGGGCGCTTGCCGGGCCCGTTCCAGGAGCGCCCCCTTCCAGCCCCACTCCCCACCTTTGATCCCCGGCACCAGGAGCGCACCCAGGGCCGGGCGGCCCGCCCGGTAAATCCAGAGGGCGTCCCCATGCCGCCACGCCCCCCCTTCCCCACAGATTCCGTGCACCAAGGCGCATCGGGGGCAGCGCTCCTCCGGAAGGGGCACCAGGCCGGACCAGCAACGTCCGCACAAGCCCGCCTGGGCTCCGGCCCCCAGGGGCCCCAGGCAGCCGCGGCAAGGCAGATCCCCAGGCCAGGAGCCGACCATGAATTATTCTATGCCACCCCCTCCTGGGCACTCGGCCCGGCGTTCTCCTGTTGCAGGCGGCTGTGCCTCCGGCCGTAAGTGAAATAAATCACCAGCCCGACCGCAAGCCACAGCACCAGGCGGATCCAGGTGTCCAAGTCCAGTCCGGACATGATCCATAGGCAGGCGGCGGCACCGGCCAGGCCCACCACCCACGGCAGGGGTGCGCGGAACGGCCGGTCCGCTCCGGGGCAGGTCCGGCGCAGGATCGGGACCCCAAGGCATACCAGCAGGAAGGCCAGGAGGGTGCCGATGGACACCAGCTTGCCCACCAGGCTGATGGGCATGAGGCCGGCGCACACGGCCACGAACGCCCCGGTGAGCAGGGTGGCGCAGTGGGGGGTGCGGTGCCGCGGGTGCAGCCTGCCGAACCACGGCAGCAGCCCATCCCTGGCCATGGAGAAGAAGATCCGCGTCTGCCCCAACATGAGCACCAGGATCACGGAGGTGAGCCCCGCCAGGGCCCCGAGCTTGACCAGGAAGGTGAAGGCCCGCTGGGCCAGGGGCGACCAGTGGCGCAGTTGGACGATCCGGTCGATGCCCACCGCGATGGGGTCCGAGACCCCCAGGAGCTTGTAGGAGACCACTCCGGTGAGGGTGAGGGCAACCAGAACGTAAAGGAGGGTGCACACCAGCAGCGACGCGAGGATGCTGATGGGCATGTCCCGCCTGGGGTTCCGGGCTTCCTGGGCGGTGGTGCTCACGGCGTCGAAGCCGATGAAGGCGAAGAACACCACCCCCGCCCCGGTGAGCACCCCTCCCCGCATCCACCCGTAGCGCTCCACCTCCTGCCCGGCGTCCATCAGCAGCGTCCGGGCCGGGACCAGGCTGCCCAGGCCAGTGGCGGCCGGGTTCGCGTGCAGGTTGGCTCCTGAGATGACGCCGATGCCCAGCAGGATGAACACCGCCACGATGGCCACCTTGATCACCACGATGACGGCGTTGACCCAGGCGCTCTGGGTGATGCCCCGGTACAGCACGGCGCACACCGCGAGCACCACCAGGGAGGCCGGCAGGTTCCAGAGCCCCGGCGCCTGCTGCCCGGAACCCAGGACCACCGTCTCCCAGGGCCCCTTGGTGCAGCGCAGGGCCAGGTCCGACAGCCCCACGCCGAGGGTCCGGTGCACCAGGGAGAAAAGGTAGCCGGACCAGCCGTTGGCCACGGTCACGGCGCCGAAGGCGTACTCCAGCACCAGGTCCCAGCCGATGATCCAGGCGACGAATTCCCCCATGGTGGCGTAGGAATAGGCGTAGGCCGAGCCGGCCACGGGGATCATGGCGGCCATCTCGGCGTAGCACAGGCCGGCCAGGGCGCACAGGATCCCGCCCAGGATGAAACTGTAGATGATGGCCGGGCCGGCGTAGTTGGCGGCCGCCTCGCCGGTGAGGGTGAAGATCCCCGCCCCGATGATCGCGCCGATTCCCAGCATGGTGAGGCTGAACGCCCCCAGGGAACGCTTCAGGCCGGTCCCGGACGCCCCCCCTTCTCCGCCCGGGCCGCCGGCGTCGGCCACCAGGTCGGGAAGACCTTTCTTTAAAAAGAGATTGGACATGCCTGCTCCAGTAATAGCGTTGGCAAAGACTGAACCCCGGCGCCAGGGAACGGACGTCCAGGGGCTGTCGGCGGCTCCGTTGTTCTGACGCTTTCGATGCCATGGGGCTGGCGCCAATGACAGTGACCTGGAAAAAACGTGGCAGGTCCCGGCCGGGCAGCCGTCGGCCCGCGCCGCGCCTGGACCGTGTCTCGCCCCCGCCGTACAAACCAAGGGCCGGGCTTGCCACGGCACTCGGAGTAACGACTTAGGGCTGCTTCTTCCGACCTGACCCGGTTCATCGCACCCCAATGCATGGGGCCCGGCTTGACCCATCCTAACGTGAATCGCAGGCCGCGGCGACGGCGCGCGGGAGCGGCGTGTGAACGTGCCAACATTCATCACACCTTCCCGGAACCGGTCCCGCTCGCGGCCGCGGCCTTGAATTTCAAGGCAACCGGACGAGCCCGAAAAAAGACCCCCGGTTCCCCTTGACGCCCCAACATCTTGGGGTGATCCTTTCCATCCAGCACAACCCGTAGACGTCTTGGTTTTCCCTGTTCCGGGACGGAAGGTTGCTTGGAGGCTCGGCCCAAGTCCACGTCATGTTGAGGAAGCCATGAAGATCGACCGTTTTTTTACCAAACCCGGGCAAGATCCCTTGGCTGGCATCCCGTTCGTGCCCCGCACCAGCCGGATCACCAAGCTGGACGGCACGGTGGTGTTCGAAGCCAAGGATGTGATGGTGCCCGAGGGCTGGTCCCAGGTGGCGGTGGACATCCTGGCCCAGAAGTATTTCCGGCGCAAAGGCATCGATCCTGCCGGCGGCGGCGAGCGGGACGCCCGCCAGGTGTTCCACCGCCTCGCCGGCTGCTGGCGCCACTGGGGCGAGCAGTACGGCTACTTCAGCGGCCCCGAGGACGGCCAGGCTTTCTACGATGAACTTGTGTACATGCTGGCCAACCAGATGTGCGCGCCCAACAGCCCCCAGTGGTTCAACACGGGGCTGCACTGGGCCTACGGCATCTCCGGCCCGGCCCAGGGGCACAGCTACGTGGACAACGCCACCGGCGAGATGCGCCATTCCACGTCCGCCTACGAGCGCCCCCAGCCGCACGCCTGCTTCATCCAGAGCGTGGAGGACGACCTGGTCAACCCGGGCGGGATCATGGACCTGTGGACCCGTGAGGCCCGCATCTTCAAGTACGGCAGCGGCACCGGCACCAACTTTTCCAGGATCCGCGGCGCCGAGGAGCCCCTGTCCGGAGGCGGCCGGTCTTCGGGCCTCATGTCCTTCCTGGGGGTGGGGGACCGGGCGGCCGGGGCCATCAAGTCCGGGGGCACCACCCGCCGGGCCGCCAAGATGGTGTGCCTGGACCTGGACCATCCGGACATTGAGGCCTTCGTGGACTGGAAGGTGACCGAGGAGCGCAAGGTGGCCATGATGGCGGCCGGCAGCCTGGCGCTGAACCGGCACTGGAACGCCATGTGCGAGGCGGTGGAAGGCTCCACCACCCGGGACGCCAATCCCAAGAGCAATGAGAAGCTGCGCAAGGCCCTGGCCCGGGCCAAGGCGGAGGGGGTGGCCCCGGCCTTGCTGTCCCAGTGCCTGAGCCGCCTGGACCAGGGGGACTTCACCCGGGACCTCAAGCAGTACAACACCAGCTGGGACGGGGACGCCTACATCACCGTAGGGGGCATGAACTCCAACAACTCGGTGCGGGTGCCGGACATGTTCATGCGCGCCCTGGAGAAGGACGGGGACTGGTACCTGGAGCGGCGCACCGACGGCAAGGTGCACAGGACCCTCAAGGCCCGGGCCCTGTGGGACAAGATCAACCGGGCCGCGTGGTCCTGTGCCGATCCGGGCCTGCAGTTCGACACCACCGTCAACGACTGGCACACCTGCCCCGCCGACGGCCCCATCAATGCCAGCAACCCCTGCAGCGAATACATGTTCCTGGACGACACGGCGTGCAACCTGGCATCGCCTCAACCTGTGACGTTCTACGACGCCGAGACGGCGGATTCGACGTCGACGGCTCCGGCACGCCATCCGGCTGTGGACGATCGTGCTGGAGATCAGCGTGCTCATGGCGCAGTTCCCCGTCCGAGCAGATCGCCCAGCTGAGCTACGAGTTCCGGACCCTCGGCCTCGGGCTATGCCAACCTCGGCGCTCTGCTCATGCGCATGGGCATCCCCTACGACAGCGAGCCAGGGCGGGCCATCGCGCGGCGCTCTGACGGCCATCTTCGCCGGCGAGGCCTACGCGACCATCGGCCGAAATGGCCTCGGGGCTCGGGCCCTTTCCCGGCTACGCGCACAACCGGGAAGCACATGCTGCGGGTGATCCGGAACCACCGTCGCGCGGCCTACAACGCGCCCCGACGGAGGAGTACGAGGGGCTGTCCATCATGCCCCAGCGGCATCGAGGCACCGGCGTGCCCGTCGATCCTGAGGCGGCCCGGGAAAGCTGGGACAAGGCCTCTGGCCCTCGGCGAGACGGCACGGCTTCCGCAACGCCCAGGTCACCGTGCTCGCGCCCACCGGCACCATCGGGCTGCTCATGGACTGCGACACCACCGGGCGTGGAGCCGGACTTCGCCCTGGTGAAGTTCAAGAAGCTGGCGGGCGGCGGCTACTTCAAGCTGGTGAACCGGGCCATTCCCGAAGCCCTCATGCGCCTGGGTTACACCCCCACCCAGATCAAGGACATCGAACGCTACGTGGTGGGCTGGCTGGAGATCAACGAGCAGACGCCGGGGATCCCCCGTTCCCGGTTCCTGGCCAAGGGCTGGGCCCCCAAGGAGCTGGACACCCTGGAGGAGAAACTGCCCACCGCCTTCGACCCGGCCTACGTGGTGCCGGCGGACCGGCTCAAGGAGGAGTTCGGCGACCAAGCCGCCGCCCTGTTCCTGGACGCCCTGGCGGGCTCCATGACCATGGAAGGGGCCTCGCATCTGGCCCCCGAGCACCTGCCCATCTTCGACTGCGCCAACCGGTGCGGCCGCAAGGGGGAACGGTTCATCGCCCCCATGGGGCACATCCGCATGATGGGCGCGGCCCAGCCCTTCCTCAGCGGCGCCATCAGCAAGACCATCAACCTCCCGGCCCAGGCCACGGTGGAGGACATCGCCGAGATCCACAAGGCCTGCTGGAAGTACATGATCAAGGCCGTGGCCCTGTACCGGGACGGCAGCAAGATGAGCCAGGCCATGGCCACCAACCTGGACCTGCTGGAGGGCATCGACACCCTGGCGGACGACGAGGCCCCCAAGGTGGAGAAGGTCCAGGCCCTGGCCCAGGGCATGGTGCGCACCTACCGCAAGAAGCTGCCCAACCGCCGGGGCGGCTACACCCAGGCGGCCACCATCGGCGGCACCAAGCTCTACCTGCGCACCGGCGAATACGAGGACGGCACCCTGGGCGAGATCTTCCTGGACATCCACCGGGAAGGGGCCGGGTTCCGGGCGGTGCTCAACTGCTTCGCCATCGCCGTGTCCATGGGCCTGCAGCACGGGGTGCCGCTGGAGGAGTTCTGCGACGCCTTCCTGTTCACCCGGTTCGAACCCAACGGCATGGTCCAGGGCAGCGACACGGTGAAGTTCTCCACCAGCCTCATCGACTTCGTGTTCCGGGAGCTGGCCATCAGCTACCTGGGGCGCTTCGAGCTGGCCCAGGTGGAGCCGGAGCAGCTCATGCAGCTCACCTCGGTCAACAAGAAGCCCGAAAGCCAGGGCCAGTCCTTCGGCCCCCTGGCCACCGGAGGCATGACGCCCCTGTTCCCGGAGGGAGACAACAACCTGGTGGCCCAGACCCCCAGCGCCGCCCTGGCGGCCGCCGGCGCCTCCCACGCCCACGCTCCCGCCCGGAGCCAGGCGGAGCGCGCCGCCTCGGCCTTCGAGGCGGCCCGGCAGAGGGGCTACACCGGCGACCCCTGCCCCGAGTGCGGCCACCTGACCATGGTGCGCAACGGCGCCTGCCTCAAGTGCCAGACCTGCGGGGCCACGACG
>CAWFOJ010000174.1:0-5767 GCA_963816585.1 uncultured Holophagaceae bacterium
CCACGTCCACCAGCTTGCGGGTGAGGTAGCCCGAGTCGGCGGTCTTGAGGGCGGTGTCCGCCAGGCCCTTGCGGGCCCCGTGGGTGGAGGTGAAGTACCTGGAGGACGCTGAGCCCTTCCTTGAAGTTGGCGGTGATGGGGGTCTCGATGATGTCGCCGGAAGGCTTGGCCATCAGGCCGCGCATGCCGGCCACCTGGCGGATCTGGGTCTTGGAGCCCCGGGCGCCCGAGTCGGCCATGATGTAGATGGAGTTCAGGAACTGGCCGGTCTCGTTGCGCTTCTCCAGCTCCTTCATCATGTCCGTGGCCACCTGTTCGGCGGTGCGGCCCCACACCTCGAGGATGCGGTTGTAGCGGGTGGCGGCGTCCAGCTTGCCTTCATGGTAGTACTCGTGCTCGATGGCGCGCACTTCCTTGTTGGCCTCTTCCAGCAGCCTGGGCTTGGAGGGAGGCACCACCAGGTCGTCGATGCCCACGCTCACCCCGGCCTTCATGGCCCACAGGAAGCCCACGTCCTTCATGGCGTCCAGCAGGCGGATGGTGACTTCGGGGCCGTTGAGCTTGTAGGCCCGGTTCACCAGGGAGAGCAGGCCCTCCTTCTTGAGCAGGCCGTTGATGAACGGCAGCCCTTCGGGCATGGACCGGTTGAAGATCACCCGGCCCACGGTGGTGGTCATGAGCTCATGCTTGACCTCGTGGGCGGGGCACTCGAACACGTCCTGCTCGGACCGCTTCTTGGGATCCCTCTTGTGCCAGGCCTCCGTGTCCACCACCTGGCCGGTGAAGCGCAGCTGGATGATGGCGTGGGTGTCCACCACCTTGGCGGTGTGGGCTGAGATGACCTCGTCCACGGAGCCGAACACCATGCCCTCGCCCTTGCGCCCGGCGCGCTTCTTGGTGAGGTAGTAGCCGCCCAGCACGATGTCCTGGCTGGGCACCACGTTGGGACGCCCGTTGGCGGGGTTCAGGATGTTCTGGGTGGACATCATGAGCACCTTGGCCTCGATCTGGGCCATGGGCGAGAGGGGCACGTGCACGGCCATCTGGTCGCCGTCGAAGTCGGCGTTGAAGGCGGTGCAGACCAGGGGATGCAGGCGGATGGCCTTGCCTTCCACCAGCACCGGCTGGAACGCCTGGATGCCCAGGCGGTGCAGGGTCGGGGCGCGGTTGAGCAGCACCGGGTGGTTCTGGATCACCTCGTCCAGCACGTCCCACACTTCCGGAACGCCCTGCTCCACCATCTCCTTGGCCTGGCGGATGGTGGCGGCGTGGCCCTTGTGCTCGAGCCGGTTGAAGATGAAGGGCTTGAACAGCTCAAGGGCCATCTTCTTGGGCAGCCCGCACTGGTGCAGCTTGAGGTCCGGGCCCACCACGATGACCGAGCGGCCGGAGTAGTCCACCCGCTTGCCCAGCAGGTTCTGGCGGAACCGGCCCTGCTTGCCCTTGAGGGCGTCGCTCAGCGACTTGAGGGGACGGTTGGACACGCCCCGCAGCAGGCGCGCCGCGCTTGCCGTTCTCGAACAGGGCGTCCACCGCCTCCTGGAGCATGCGCTTCTCGTTGCGCACGATCACTTCGGGGGCACGCAGCTCCAGCAGCTTCTTGAGCCGGTTGTTGCGGTTGATGACCCGGCGGTACAGGTCGTTCAGGTCGGAGGTGGCGAACCGGCCGCCGTCCAGGGGCACCAGGGGGCGCAGTTCCGGGGGCAGCACCGGCACCACGTCCAGGATCATCCACTCGGGCTTGTTGCCGCTGCGCTTGAAGGCTTCGGTCACCTTCAGGCGCTTGGCGATCTTCACCCGCTTCTGGGCCGAGGTCTCGGCCTTCATCAGGTGCCGCAGCTCGATGGCCAGGGCCTCCACGTCCACGTGCTTGAGCAGTTCCTTGATGGCTTCGGCGCCCATCTGGGCCCGGAACCGTTCCCCGAACTCCACCTTGTATTCCCGGTACTTGTCCTCGGCCAGGATCTCCCGGGTCTTGAGTGGGGTGTCGCCCGGATCGGTGACCGCGTAGGCCTCGAAGTACAGCACCCGCTCCAGGTCCTTGAGGGGGATGTCCAGCAGGTAGCCGATGCGGCTGGGCACGCCCTTGAAGAACCACACGTGGCTGACGGGGGAAGCCAGGGCGATGTGGCCCATGCGCTCCCGGCGCACCGCCTTGCGGGTCACTTCCACGCCGCACTTGTCGCACACCACGCCCTTGAACTTCTGGCGCTTGTACTTGCCGCACAGGCATTCCCAGTCGTTCACGGGGCCGAAGATGCGGGCGCAGAACAGGCCGTCCCGCTCGGGTTTCAGGCTCCGGTAGTTGATGGTCTCCGGCTTGGTGACCTCGCCCCGGGACCAGGACCGGATCACGTCCGGGGACGCCAGGGTGACCCGGATGCACTCATACGCATTGATGTTTTGCTGCTCGGGATACATGGGGACCTCTTCTCAAAGCGATGTGGTTTCAACAGGGAGCCGCGGGGAGGGCGGTAAGGCCGGTTCTCACCCTTCGATGGAGAACGCGGGCTCTTCCACGTCCTGGAGCGGTTCGAGCTCCTCTCGGGTCAGCATCGCCACATCGATGCAGAGTGCGTTCAGTTCCTTCTTCACCACGTTGAAACTCTCGGGAAGGCCTGGATCCTTGATGGTCTCCCCCTTGATGATGGCCTGGTAGATCTGGGTCCGGCCGTGCATGTCGTCGGACTTGTAGGTGAGGAGCTCCTGCAGCACGTGCGCGGCGCCGTAGGCCTCCAGGGCCCACACTTCCATCTCGCCGAAGCGCTGGCCGCCGAACTGGGCCTTGCCGCCCAGGGGCTGCTGGGTGATGAGGGAGTAGGGCCCGATGCTCCGGGCGTGGATCTTGTTGTCCACCAGGTGGTGCAGCTTGAGCATGTAGACGCAGCCGACGGTCACGTGCTGCTCGTAGGGTTCGCCGGTCATGCCGTCGTAGAGCAGGGTCTTGCCGGTGGTGTCGGGGCCCAGCCGGCCCTTCTTCTCCCAGGCCTTGTTGAGCCATTCCTTGATGTCCGCCTCACGGGCGCCATCGAACACCGGGGTGCTGAAGTGCACCCCCAGGACCTTGCCGGCCCAGCCCAGGTGGCACTCGAGGATCTGGCCGATGTTCATGCGGGAAGGCACGCCCAGGGGGTTCAGCACGATGTCCACCGGGGCGCCGTCGGGCAGGTAGGGCATGTCCTCGATGGGCAGGATCCGGCTGACCACGCCCTTGTTGCCATGCCGGCCGGCCATCTTGTCGCCCACCTGCAGCTTGCGCTTGACCGCCACGTAGACCTTGACGGTCTTCAGCACGCCGGGCATGAGTTCGTCGCCCTTGACCAGGCGGTCGATGCGCTCGTTGAGGATGTCCCGCAGGACCCGCAGCTGGCTTTCGGTCTTGTCCAGGATGTCCAGCACCTGGGCTTCCAGCCGTTCCTTGCCGGCGCTCACGGTCACCTGCCGGAACCGGTGGTAGGGCACCGCTTCCAGCATGTTCTGGGTGAGCTTCTTGCCCTTGGGCAGCAGTTCCTTGCCCTTGTCGTCGGTGAGGGGCTCGGCCAGTTCCTTGTTCTTGAGCAGGGCCACGATCTTCTTCTTGGACTCGGCCCGGATGATCCGCTCCTCGTCCTCCAGGTCCTTCTCCCACTTGGCGATCTGGTCCCGCTCGATCTGCTGGGTGCGCAGGTCCTTCTCCTGGCCCTTGCGGGTGAACACCTTCACGTCCACCACCGTGCCCTCGATGCCGGGGCCCACAGTGAGGCTGGCGTCCTTCACGTCGGAGGCCTTCTCGCCGAAGATGGCGCGCAGGAGCTTCTCCTCGGGGCTGAGGATGGTCTCGCCCTTGGGGGTGACCTTGCCCACCAGGATGTCGCCGTGGCGCACGGTGGCGCCGATGCGGATGATCCCGGACTCGTCCAGGTTCTTGAGCATCTCCTCGCGGATCTGGGGGATGTCCCGGGTGATCTCCTCGGGCCCCAGCTTGGTGTCCCGGGCGTGGACTTCGAACTCCTCGATGTGGATGGTGGTGAACAGGTCCTCCTTGACCACCCGCTCGCTGATGAGGATGGCGTCCTCGAAGTTGTAGCCGCGCCAGGGCATGTAGGCGACGGTCAGGTTGCGGCCCAGGGCCAGTTCGCCGTGGTCGCAGCAGGGCCCGTCGGCGAGGATCTGGCCGGCGGCCACGTACTCGCCCTTCTTCACCAGGGGCACCTGATTGAGGCAGGTGTTCTGGTTGGACCGGGCGTACTTGATCAGCGTGTAGATGTCCACGCCGCTCTCCAGGCCCTCGCTCTCCGCCACGTCCTCCACCCGCACCACGATGCGGTTGGCGTCCACGGTCTCGACGATGCCCGAACGGCGGCACAGCACGCAGGCGCCCGAGTCGCGGGCGGCGTAGTACTCCATGCCGGTGCCCACGACGGGGGCCTCGGTGCGTATCAGGGGCACCGCCTGGCGCTGCATGTTGGCGCCCATGAGGGCCCGGTTGGCGTCGTCGTTCTCCAGGAACGGGATCAGGCTGGCGGCCACGGACACCAGCTGCTTGGGGCTGACGTCCATGAGGGTGATCTTATCCCGCTCCACGGTCTTGGTCTCGTCGGCCACCCGGGCGGTGATGTACTCGTCCAGGATGAAGCCGTGCTCGTCCACCGGCACGTTGGCCTGGGCGATGACGTGCTCGTCCTCCTCCCAGGCGGACAGGTACCAGGCGTGCATGTCATACTTCGCCGGGCGCTTGCCGGCCTTTTCCAGCTGCTGGTTCTCCGCCTCCAGCTCGTCCAGGCGCACCACCTGCATGTAGCCGAACTTGGAATCGCCCACGCTGGTGACCTTGGCGAAGTTGATGATGCGGCCGTTCTCCACCTTCAGGTACGGGCTCTCGATGAACCCGAACTCGTTGATGCGGGCGTAGCAGGACAGGGAGGAGATCAGGCCGATGTTCGGGCCCTCCGGGGTCTCGATGGGGCAGATGCGGCCGTAGTGGGAGGTGTGCACGTCCCGCACCTCGAACCCGGCCCGGTCCCGGCTCAGGCCGCCGGGCCCCAGGGCCGACAGGCGGCGCTTGTGGGTGATCTCCGACAGCGGGTTGTTCTGGTCCATGAACTGGGACAGCTGGCTGGACCCGAAGAACTCCTTCATGGCGGCGATCACCGGCTTGGAGTTGATGAGGTCGTGGGGCTGCAGGGGGCTGTTGGGGTCCTGGGCCATGGAGAACTTCTCCTTGATGGCCCGCTGCACCCGCACCAGGCCCACCCGGAAGCAGTTCTCCAGCAGCTCGCCGACGCTGCGCACCCGGCGGTTGCCCAGGTGGTCGATGTCGTCCTTGCGCACCGGCGCCACCTCGTCCACCCGCTCGGACCGGGTGGTGTCGTACTTCTTGAGGCGCAGCAGGTAGTGCACGGTGGCGACGAAGTCCTCCACGCTCAGGGTGCGGGCCTCCAGGTCGGTGTTCAGGCCCAGCTTGGCGTTCATCTTGTGCCGGCCCACCTTGGACAGGTCGTACTTCTGGGGGTCGAAGAACATGGCGTGGAGCAGCTTCTTGCTGCTCTCCAGGGTGGCGGGCTCCCCGGGGCGGATCTTCTTGAACAGCTCCTTGGCCGCCTCCTCGCAATCCTCGGTGTGGTCCTTGGAGAGGGTTTCGCTGAACACCTTGCCGGTGGCGTCGCTGTCCGGGAAGCAGACGGAGAACTCCCCCACGTTGTTGGCCAGGAACATCTCCAGGTGGGTCTGGACGAAGGCGTCGTTGGCCTCAAGCAGCACCTCGCCGGTGTTCATGTTGACCACGTCC
>CAWFOJ010000175.1:0-6929 GCA_963816585.1 uncultured Holophagaceae bacterium
TGCAGCGCAGGGCGCTCTTGCTCACGTGCACGTCGCCGAACATGTGGTCGCCCACGTACAGGATCTCGTCCCCCTCCACGCCCAGGTCCCGCTCCACCTGGGCCGCGCTTCCGCCCACGTAGGCGCCGCCCGGGCGCAGCGGCCCCAGGGCCGGGCGCAGCAGCCCGTCGCCGGTGACCACCTCGAAGAACGGCGCGCGGGCGGTGAAGAACTCCGGTTTGCGGGCGCCGACGATGACCAGGTCGAACAGGTCCCGCCAGGCGGTGCCCCTGGGCAGGTACCGGTCGAACGCGTAGGCCATCATGGCGGCGCTGAAGCTCCAGTCGGAATTGGTGATGAGCAGCAGCTTCTTGCCGGCCCGGCGCTGGTCCAGGAGGGTGAGCGGGGTCTCCGGGTCCAGCACCACGCAGAGGTCCGGCTGGGCGATGATCTGGGCCTTGAGCCGGCCTTCCAGGTGCTGGGCGTCCACCACCGTCCGCACTTTGCCGTACAGGTCCAGGTAGCCCATGGTCCCGGGCAGCAGCCCCTGGTCCAGGAGGTCCACCAGCTGGGCGTAGAGGCAGCCCTCGGACAGGGAGAACAGGGTGTTCAGGAACACCCATCGGGGGTCCGCCAGGTCCACCAGGGTGCCGGGGGAGTAGACCTCCCGCTGGGCGGCGAACTCCATCGGCATGGTGCCGTGCATGGCCTTGCGCACCAGGCCGAAGCGGTTGGCCTTCACCACGTTGCCCAGCCGGGTGTCGATCACCAGCCCCCGGGCCACCATGCCCGGGTCGAACACCAGCGACTCCACCGCCCAGCCCTGGTCCAGGAAGCGCCTGCGGGCGAACTCGAACACCTGGCGCTCGAACTCGTCCACCCGGTAGTCCACCAGGGTGTAGTCCATGTCGTAGCCGATGGCCCGCAGGGCCCGGAAGTTCAGGGTCCGGTTGCAGAACACGCCCCGGCGCCGGGGCAGCGGAAGGGTAGGCTGGGAAGTTTCGGACATGGCGCTGAGTATACAAAGGTTGGGCGGCGCCCGGGCCGGCGCCGCAATGCAACTCATTGAACCGACGGCAATAATCAATCTTTTCCCAGATGGGGGGAAACCTTTTGGTATATTTATGTTTGTTGCGTTATCCAGGATTCCTTTCTTATCATTTGCAACTCGCTATCCCTATTTAAAATCAGCCTTTCCCGATGGCCCTCTTGGTAATCCCGCCCAGTCTGAGGAGAACCCGATGGATGCCCTTCCCGCTGGTGCCAGCAACGTTCAAGAAACGGCTTCCCCGGCTTCCCCGGCGGTGCCGAACCTTTTCGCCAAGTGCGAAGCGTTCACGCGCCCGGATGAACTGAAGGCCCAGGGCTTGTATCCCTACATGCGGGTGATCGAGACCGGCCAGGACACGGAAGTGGTGGTGAACGGCCGCAAGATGCTGATGCTCGGGTCCAACGCCTACCTGGAGCTGACCACCCACCCGCTGGTGAAGGCCCGGGCCGTGGCGGCGGTGCAGCAGTACGGCACCGGCTGCGCCGGGTCCCGGTTCCTGAACGGCACCCTGCCCATCCACCTGGAACTGGAACGCCGCCTGGCCGACCTGGTGGGCAAGCCCGCGGCGCTGGTGTTCCCCACCGGGTTCCAGACCAACACCGGCGTGGTGGCGAGCCTGGTGCACCAGGGGGAATACGTCATCGTCGACAAGTACATCCACGCCTGCATCCTGGACGGCTGCACCCTCAGCCAGGGCACCCTGGTCCGCTTCAACCACAACGACATGGCCGACCTGGAGGAGAAGCTGGCCCGGCTGCCGCACCAGGCCAACAAGCTCATCATCACCGACGGCATCTTCTCCATGGAAGGCGACCTTTGCGACCTGCCGCGGATCGTCCAGCTGGCCCGCCGGCACGGCGCCCAGGTGATGGTGGACGACGCCCACGGCATCGGCGTGGTGGGCCCCGGGGGCAGCGGCACCGCGGCCCACTTCGGGCTCACCGCCGAAGTGGACCTGATCATGGGCACCTTCTCCAAGTCCCTGGCGGCCATCGGCGGGTTCATCGCCGGCCCCGAGCGGGTGATCAACTACCTCATGCACGTGGCCCGCCCTTTCATGTTCTCCGCCTCCGCCTCCCCCGCCAGCGTGGCCGCGGTGCTGGGGGCCCTGGACGTCATGGCGGCCGAGCCGGAGCGCCGGCAGCGGCTGTGGGACAACGCCCGCTTCCTCAAGCAGGGTTTCCAGGAGCTGGGGTTCGACACGGGCCAGTCCGAGTCGCCCATCATCCCCATCATGGTGGGGGACTGGGAACGCTGCCTGGAGGTGTGGCGGTTCCTCCAGGAGGAGGGCATCTTCGTGAACCCGGTGCTGCCGCCGGCGGTGCCGCCCGGGCGCAGCATGATCCGCATCTCCGTCACCGCCGGGCACACCCGCGAGCAGCTCAGCTGGGCCTTGGGGCGCTTCGCCAAGGCCGCCCGCCACTTCGGCCTGCTGTCAGCGGGAAAGCCATGACCCCGCCCCTAGAAGTCAAGCCGGTCCTCCACAAGGCCGACCTGGAGGCGTTCATCCGCTTCCCATTCCGGCTGCATGCCCAGGAGCCCCACTGGGTGCCGCCCCTGCTCATGGAACGGCGGGAGTTCTACCACCCGGGCAAGAACCCGGTGTTCGAGTACGCCCAGGTGCGCCTGTTCGCCGCCCTGCGCGGGGGCCAGGTGGCGGGCACCGTGGCGGCGGTGCGCAATGACCGCTATGGCCAGTTCCATCCCGAGGACGCCCAGGTGGGCTTTTTCGGGGCCTTCGAGTGCGTGCCCGAGCAGGCCGTGGCCGACGCCCTCCTGGACGCCGCCGGGCGCTGGCTGAAGGAGCAGGGCAAGCGGACCCTGCGCGGGCCGGTCAACCTCACCACCAACGACGTGGTGGGCCTGCTGGTGGAGGGGTTCGAGGACGACCCGGCCCTCATGATGCCCTACAACCCGCCCTACTACGCGGATCTGCTCCAGGCCGCGGGCTGCGTCAAGGTCAAGGACCTGCACGCCTACGAACTCACCTACGAGGAATACCGCGGACGGCTGGACCAGGTGGCCGCGCGGCTCCTCCGGGACGGGCGGATCCGCCTGCGTCCGGTGGACCTGGGCCGCTGGAAAGAGGAGCTGGAGTTCGTGCGCGCCTGCTACAACGTGGCCTGGGCCGCCAACTGGGGCTTCGTGCCCTGGACCGACCGGGAGCTGGACTTCATCGCCCGGGAGCTCAAGCCCCTGGTGGATCCCCGCCTGGCCCTGGTCGTGGAGGTGGACGGCACCCCGGCCGGGTTCATCATCGCCGCGCCCGACGCCAACGAAGCCATCAAGCTGGCCCGGGGCCGGCTGTTCCCGTTCGGGCTGGCCAGGCTCCTGTGGAAGCTCAAGGTGGCCAAGTGCTCGCGCCTGCGCACCATCGCCATGGGCATCCTGCCCCAGTACCGCCGGCGCGGCCTGGACGCCCTGCTGGTGCACCAGCTGGCGACCAACGCCCTGGGCATGGGCTACCGCAAGTCCGAGATGGGTTGGGTCCTGGAAGACAACCTGCCCATGCGCAACGCCCTGGACCAGATCAAGGCGCGCCGCACCAAGACCTACCGGGTCTACGACCGGGACCTGGAGCCTATCTCAGGAGGGGAGGGGGTCGTCTGATCCCATGCTTGCGCTGGTCACCGGAGGGCACGGGTTCATCGGTTCCCACTTGGTGCGCCGGCTGCTGGAGGACGGGCACCGGGTGCGGGTGCTGGCCCGCCCAGGCAGCCGTCTGGACCGCCTGGAGGGACTGCCGGTGGAGGTGGCCCGGGCCGACCTGGCGGTGGACGCCGGCCTGGAGGCGGCGGTGGCGGGAGCCGACTGGGTGTTCCACCTGGCGGGCGCCCTGAAGGGCTTCCGGGAGGCGGACCTCCTGCGGGTCAACCGGGACGGCACCCGGCGCCTGGCGGCGGCCTGCCGCGCCGGGGCCCCGGGGCTCGCCCGCTTCCTCCTGGTCTCCAGCCTGGCCGCGGGAGGGCCCAGCCCCGGCGGCGGCCGGCCCCGCACCGAGGACGACCCCCCGGCGCCGGTGAGCTGGTACGGGCGCAGCAAGCTGGAGGGAGAACGGGCGGCCATGGCGTCCGGCCTGCCGGTGGTGATCCTGCGCCCGCCGGTGGTGTTCGGCCCCGAGGACCGGGACGTGCTGGGGTACTTCCGCCTGGCCAAGCGGGGCCTGCTGCCGGTTCCCGGCCCGGGATCCCGGCGCTATTCCCTGGTCTACGCCCCGGACCTGGCGGACGGACTGGTGCGGGCGGCCCAGGCCCCCTGCGCCGCCGGCAACCTGTTCCATCTCACCGGGCCGGACCTGGACTGGGCCGACTTCGGCCGCCGCATCGCCGGGGCCCTGGGACGGCCGGCCCGGGTCCTGGCCCTGCCGGAAGGCCTGGTGCGCGCCTGCGGGCTCGGGGCCGACCTGTGGGCCCGGCTGCGGGGGCGCCCGGGGATCTTCAGCTCCCAGAAGGTGCGGGAAATGCTCGCCCCCGGGTGGGTGGCCAGCCCGGACAAGGCCCGGCGGGTGCTGGGCTGGACCGCCCCCACGGACCTGGACCGGGCCCTGCAGGAAACCGTAAGGTGGTACCAGGACCATGGCTGGCTCTGAACGCCCCTTCGCCCTGGACGCCCCCCTGGGGCCCTGGCGGGCCCTGGACGGGTGGGTGGCCGGCTACGCCCTCCTCACCTTGGGCGTGGCCGCGGCCGGCGCCCTGCGGGGGGTGCCCGGGTGCCCGGCCCAGGCGCTGCTGTCCCTGGCGATCCTGGCCGTGGCCCTGGGCCTGGCCTGGGCCACCCGGACCACCGCCAGCCGGGTGCTCCTGGTGCTGCGGCTGTTCTATGCCCCGATGCTGTACTGGGCCTTCTACCACCAGATCCAGACCCTCTGGCCGGTGCTGCGGGACGCGCCCCTGGACGGGCCCCTGGCGGCCCTGGAGGCGCGCCTCTGGGGCTTCCAGCCAGCCCTGGCGTTCCGCCCCGCCCTGCCGAACCGGTGGCTGTCGGAACTGTTCTGCTTCGCCTACTTCTCCTACTACGCCTTCATCCCGGTCCTGGGCTTCACGGTCCTGGTCCGGCGCGGCTATGGGGCCGCGGAACGCATCCTCCGGTCCGCCACCGCCCTCTTCTATGCCTGCTACACCTTCTTCTGGCTGGCGCCCACGGTGGGACCCCACTACTGGTTCCCGCCCGGGCGTGGCCCGGAGCTGGCCCAGGGCTACGTCTTCAACCATCTTCTGTACCTTCCTCACCTCCGGGGGGGAGATCCGCGGCGCCGCCTTCCCCTCCTCCCACCTGGCGGTGGCCCTGCTCCTGACCCTGCACGCCCGGCGCGCCGCGCCGGCCCTGTTCCCGGCCATGGCGGTGATCACCGCGCTGATGATGCCGGCGGTGGTGTACCTGCGGGCCCACTATGTCCTGGACGTGCCCGCGGGCCTGCTGGCGGGATGGGCGGCCTACCTCGCTTCCCGCCCGGCCCGGCCCGCAAAGCCGACCGCGGCGGTATGATAGCCCAGGACCGGAACCGCTCCGGCGCCCGTCCCCACCACCATCCTTGCGAGGCACCATGTCCCCCTGCGCTCCCGACACCCTGATCCAGGCCCTCAACTGGCGCTACGCCACCAAGGTTTTCGACCCGGCCAGGAAGATCTCCGAGGCGGACCTGAGGACGCTGGAGGAAAGCCTGGTGCTCACCCCGTCCAGCTTCGGGCTGCAGCCCTACCGCTTCCTGGTGGTGACCGACCCGGCCCTGCGGGCCAAGCTGCGGGATGCCTCCTGGGGCCAGGGCCAGGTGGCCGACTGCTCGCACCTGTTCGTGTTCCTGGCCCGCAAGCGCCTCACCGAGGCGGATGTGGACCACCTGATCGAGCGCACGGTGCAGGTGCGCGGCGTTGCGGCCGAGAGCCTGGCGAGCTACCGGGCCATGATGATCGGCACCCTGGTGACCGGCCCCCGGGCCGCTTCGGTGCCCGAGTGGGCCGCCCGCCAGGCCTACATCGCCCTGGGCCAGTTCATGGCCTCCGCCGCCCTGCTGGGCCTCGACACCTGCCCCATGGAGGGCCTGGACCCGGCCAAGTACGACGAGATCCTTGGGCTTGCCAACACTCCCTTCCGCACGGTGGTGGCCTGCCCGGTGGGCTACCGGGCGCCCGTGGACAAGTACGCGGCCCTGCCCAAGGTGCGCTTCCCGGTGGAAGAGCTGGTGCAGCTGCGGTAGGCGGCCCATCCGCCCGGCGGCGGCGCGGGCGGAACCGCGCCGCGGGAGCCCGGGGCCGTGGCGGGCGAAGGGGGCAAACGGCAGCGCGTCGCCGGGCCGGAGGGCCAACCTTCCCCGGGTTCGTTCGGCCCCATGCCCGGGGACCTGCTCCCCAGCCTCGTGCCCTGCCTGACCCTCCCGGAGTGCGCGGCCGTGGCCCGCACGTCCAGGGAATCCCGGCACGCGCTCCACCACGTGCAGGACCTGGATGCGCGGGGCGTCCAGGATCCGGAACGGCTGGCCGCCCACCTGGAGCAGCACGGGGAGGTCATCGAGAGCCTCAACCTGTCCCAGTGCTCCTGGGTGGACGACACCTGGGGGCCGCTGATCCGGCGGCTCCCGATGATCTCGGCCACCTCCTCCGTCCGTTTCCGCGTGGAGGCATAGATGATGCCCGTGCCGGGCGTTTCCTTGAGGGAACTCGCAGCCTGTCGGCCCCGCGCGGTTTTTTTTTTTTTTTTTTTTTTTTTTTTTTTTTTTTTTTTTTTTTTTTTTTTTTTTTTTTTTTTTTTTTTTTTTTTTTTTTTTTTTTTTTTTTTTTTTTTTTTTTTTTTTTTTTTTTTTTTTTTTTTTTTTTTTTTTTTTTTTTTTTTTTTTTTTTTTTTTTTTTTTTTTTTTTTTTTTTTTTTTTTTTTTTTTTTTTTTTTTTTTTTTTTTTTTTTTTTT
>CAWFOJ010000176.1:0-4320 GCA_963816585.1 uncultured Holophagaceae bacterium
GCCCGGACCTGACACCTGCCTGCGCCTGTCCATCGCGTCCCTCACCGAGGCGGAACTGGAAGAGGGCATCCGGCGGCTGGCCGAAGTTCTGGAAGAGGCCCACCGGAGCCGCCGGGGGGGCCAGCCATGACGGCCGCCGGCGTTGCGTCCGGCCGCGCCCGGGGCTACGCCACGGGCCTGGCGGCGGCGGCCATCCTGGCCTCCACCTCGGTGGTGATCCGCCACCTGAGCCTGACCTACGGCCTGCCGGCCCTGGTCATGGCCTTCTGGCGGGACTTGATGGTGGTGGCGACCCTGGTGCCGGTGTTCGCCATCTGGCGCCGGCACCTGCTGCGCTTCCCGCACGGGCTGGCGCCCTTCCTGGTCCTCCATGGGCTGGTGCTGGCCGTGTTCAATGTGATGTGGACCCTTTCGGTCACCATCAACGGCGCGGCCGCGGCCACGGTCCTGGTGTACTGCTCCGCGGCCTTCACCGTGTTCCTGGGGCGCTGGCTGCTGGGGGAGCCCCTGGGCCCCGCCAAGCTGGCGGCCACGGCCCTGTGCCTGGGGGGCTGCGTCCTGGTGTCCGGGGCCTACCATTCCGAGGCCTGGCGCGCCAACCCGGTGGGCATCGTCGCCGGCGTCCTCTCGGGGCTGAGCTACGCGGGCTACAGCCTCATGGGACGGGCCGTGGCCGGGCGGGGCGTCAATCCCTGGACCGCCCTCTGGTGCATCTTCGCGTTCGCCACCGTGTTCCTGTTCCTGTTCAACCTGCCTCCGGGGGGCCTGCTGCCCGGGGCGGCCACCCGCCTCTCCGATCTCCTCTGGCTGGGCCGGTCCGTCCCCGGGTGGGGCGAGCTCTTCCTGCTGAGCGCCGGCCCCACGCTGGTGGGCTTCGGCCTGTACATGGTGACCCTCGGCTACCTGCCCTCCGGGGTGGCCAACCTGGTGGTGAGCCTGGAGCCGGCCTTCACCGCCTGGTACGCCTTCCTGTTCCTGGGGGAACGCCTGGGGGCCGCCCAGACCGGGGGCGGGCTGCTGATCCTGGGCGGCGTGGCGCTGTTGCGCATCCGCGAGATCTGGCGGCCTGGAGCCGCCTGAACCTTCCTGCGCACCGGGGCTTGGGCCGGCCCGGGCCGGGGACGTTCAGTGCGGCAGGTGCCGGGGCGCCTCGCCCACCCGTTCCTTGAGGGCGGTCCGGCGCTCGGCGGAGATGGCCGCGGAAATGCGGTCCACCTGGAGGGTGAGCCAGTCGCTGGTGGGATAGCCGGGGCGGTAGTCGGCGGGGCCGAAGTGGTCGATCCGCCCGTCCCGGCGCAGCCGGTCCACCTGCTTGAGGCTGGCCGGTTCCGCCGGGTCGTAGACGGCGTAGGCGATGCCCTGGTTGTGCCGGATCACCGAGAACGCCGGCACGTCCGAGGGGCCGTCGGCGACGTAGATCATGTGCTGGAACGGCACCCGCCGGTCCTCCGGGCGCATGGTGGCGTTCACCAGGATGCTCGGGTCGGTGTTGCTGCCCTTGTTGATCTCGAACAGGGCCCGGGTCTTGCTGGTGTTGTCGTAGGCCACGGCGATCTGGGCCACCCCGTGCACCGGGAACAGGGGTTCGCTCGCGTCCCTGGAGGGCGCGTCCAGGTTCACCGTGGCGTCCGGGTCGAAGCCCGGGGCCGGGGGCGATTCCAGGAATTCCGAGGCCCATACGCCGTTCACGAACGGGAAGATGGCCGAGCCTTCGATCATGGCCCGCAGGCCGGTGGAAACGATGTAGTGCTCCAGGCGGATCTCGAAGCGCTGGGCCTCCGGGTCCTGTTCCAGGTGCATGCGCAGGCGGTGGAGGAAGTCCGGCAGCCCCGGATGGAAGCGGATCTGGGCGCCCAGTTCGCGCAGGCGGGCGTTGGTGAGCCCGGGCATGCGCCCGTGCTGGACATAGGTGAGCAGGTGGTTCAGGTAGGCGGTGTCGGGATGCACCGTCACCCCCTGGTGCTTGAAGTAGGCCGGCAGGGCGTTGACCTCGCGCCAGAAGGCCTGCTCGTCCACGTTGTAGGCGGCGAAGATGGGGTCCTGCATGTAGCCCGGGATGAGGGTCTTGTCGAAGTCCCACACCAGGGCGATGACGTTCTGGGGATGGAGGGTGGCGGTCACGGTGTTCTCACTGGGGGTGAGGAATGATTCTACGCGGCCCGGGGCTGCGCCAGAATGGTCGGATGGCCAGATACTACTTCGACGCCAACGCCACGGTCCCCCCGCTGCCCCAGGCCGCCGCGGCGGTGGCCCGGGCCATGGGCGAGGCCTGGGGCAATCCCACCAGCACCCACCAGGAAGGCCAGCGCGCCCGGCACCTGCTGGAGGAGGCCCGCCGGCAGGTGGCCCTGGCTCTGGGGGTGCCCCCGGCCCAGGTGGTGTTCTGCGCCAGCGCCACCGAGGCCCTGCACCTGCTGCTGCGGGGCCTGCGCCCGGCCCTGGGGGACCGGCCGGCCCTGGTGTTCCCCGGCGAGCACAGCGCCTGCCTCAATCCCTTGCGGGACTGGACTGCGGTGCGCTGGCAGCCGGGGGCGGCCGGGGGCTGCGCCACCGTGGTGCAGATGGCCGCCAGCAACGAGACCGGGATCCTCTACCCCATGCCCCAGGCGCCCGGGGCCGTGCGCATCAAGGACGCCGCCCAGGCCTGGGGGAAGGTGCCGGTGGCCCTGGGGGACTGCGACGCGGCGGTGTTCTCCGGGCACAAGATGGGCGGGCCCCGGGGCGCGGCGGTGCTGTGGATGCGCCCGGGCCTGCCCTGGGCCGCGGTCATGGCGGGGCCCCAGGAGCGGCGCCGGCGCGGCGGCACCGAGGACCTGCCGGCCATCCTGGGCCTGGGGGCGGCGGCGGCGGCCCTGCCCGGGCGCCTGGAGGCCAACCGGGCCCTGGCGCCGCTGCGGGACGCCCTGGAGGACCAGGTGCTGTCCTGGTCCGGGGATTACGAAGTGATCGGCCGGGACCGCCCCCGCCTGCCCAACACCAGCTCCCTGCTGCTGCGCGGGCACAGCGGCGAGAGTGTGCAGATCGCCCTGGACCTGGCCGGCTTCGCCGTGTCCACCGGATCCGCCTGCCACAGCGGCGCCACCCGCCCCAGCCACGCCATCACGTCCCTGGGCTATTCGGAGGCGGAGGCCCGGTCGGTGCTGCGCGTCTCCATGGTGCCGGACACCACCCCCCGGGCGGTGGAGGCCCTGGCGGGCGCCCTGAAGGCGGTCCTGCGCCGGTGAGCCGGTGCCCTACACTATCCCCATGGAACCCGTCCGCTGGCCCTATCCCATCATCCGTCTCAAGCCCGGCAAGGAAGAGCTCCTGGCCAAGGGGCACCCGTGGGTCTACTCGGGCGCCCTGTCGATTCTGCTGTAAAGCGCGCGGTTTTCCATTTCGTCAGTGCCGCTTCCTTTGAAAAATCGCTTAATGATGTCGAGAGCCTTCAACTCAGGCGTCGCAGCCATGAAGAACTTAAGGAACAGGCTTGCCGCACCTTCGAAGGAGGTGGGATCTGGGGATACGCTTCAGTGAGCTTCTCGGTTGTACTTGGCCACGTCCGGACCGGTAAACACCGTTCCCTGTTCGTGATCTGCGCCATCGCTACCATCGCTGTAGACAAGAACGGCACGAGCTTGTGCTAGCGAACCGGGAAAGGCGACCGACGACCAATAGAATGCTGCGGAAGCTCACGCCTCTGGTCTATGGTGAACTGCACCGGCTGGCTGCCGCATACCTGCGCCACGAGCGCGATGAGCACACTTTGCAGGCCACCGCGCTGGTCCACGAGGCGAACCCGCAAATCCAGAAACGAACAAGGTGGAATGGAAGAACCGCGCCCAGTTCATAGGAATCGTGGCGAGGCAATGCGCCACATCCTGGTGGATCACGCGCGGCGGCGGAACAGGCAAAAAAGAGGAGGTCTTCGATTTCAGGTTCCGCTGGAGGAGTGCGCCAGGAGTCGGGGCTGGACTTGAACCTGGTGGCGCTCGATCAGGCCCTGGAGAAATTCGCGCGCGAATTTCCCCGCCGGCGCGCGTGGTGGAGCTGCGTTTCTTTGGCGGACTCACAA
Organism: uncultured Holophagaceae bacterium; assembly: GCA_963816585.1. Classification (GTDB taxonomy): domain Bacteria; phylum Acidobacteriota; class Holophagae; order Holophagales; family Holophagaceae; genus Mesoterricola. The sequence continues at coordinate 4,055 of CAWFOJ010000176.1, forward strand.
GCGAAAGACGGCGGAAGTGTTGCAGGGCGCCGAGGGCGAAGTCTCCTCCGCACCGTGGAGCGCGATGGCGGTTCGCGCGGGCCTGGCTGCACAAAGCGAGGCGGGCCGGCAAATGGGGGCGTTAAATCCCTGATATGCTGTTCCTGAAGTCCGGCCACTTATTCCGCAGGCCGCTTGGCGGGCAATCTGGCTGGCCCCACCTTTTATTCCGCAGGCCGCTTGGCGGGCAATCTGGCTGGCCCCAGACCCTTCTATTCCGCGGGCCG
>CAWFOJ010000177.1:0-9689 GCA_963816585.1 uncultured Holophagaceae bacterium
AGTGAACCCTCAAACGGGCTCCATCAGAGTCAGACTGCTCTTTCCCAATCCGCAATCCTATTTGCGCGTAGGCATGAGTTGTGTCGTGCGGGTCCATAAACCAAGATTCAATCCCCCAATTGGTTATACCGAATAAGGCTGTGGTGGAAGAAATGGGCGAATATTTTGTCTATGTGGCGAAAGATAGTTTGATCAGTACACGGCGACAAGGCTGGAGATTCCCCCTGGCGTCGAAAGGAGATCCCCGTCTATTTGCATTTCAAAAGAAAGTAGATGCTCTGCGGCCTGCTCAAGCCCACGTCGGGCCAGGCCCAGGTCATGGGCCTGGACCTGCGCACCGCCGCCAGCGCCGCCAAGGGCCGCCTAGGCTACATGGCCCAGAAGTTCTCCCTGTACGGGCTGCTCTCGGTGCGCCAGAACCTGGAGTTCTCCGCCGGGGTCTACGGCCTGGCCAACGCGGCCCGGCGCGAGCGGATCCAGGAGATGGTCGAGGCCTTCCACCTGGGGCCCCACCTGGACGCCGCCCCGGCGGACCTGTCCCTGGGCTTCAAGCAGCGCCTGGCCCTGGCCTGCGCCCTGATGCACGACCCGCCGGTGCTGTTCCTGGACGAGCCCACCTCCGGGGTGGACCCCATCACCCGGCGCGAGTTCTGGTCCCACATCAACGGCCTGGTGCGCAAGGGGGTCACCGTGCTGGTGACCACCCACTTCATGGAGGAGGCCGAATACTGCGACCGGGTGGCGCTGATGTACCAGGCCAAGGTGATCGCCCTGGACACCCCGGACGGCCTCAAGCGCGCCGCCGTGGCCGGCGGCCTGCGGGAGCCCACCATGGAGGACGCGTTCATCCACCTGGTGGAGCAGGTGGACGCCGGGCCGGAAGCGCCCGGGGACGGGGGCCGCCCATGACCGTCGCGGGGCTCGACTTCCGCCGCCTGGCCGCCCTGGTGAACAAGGAGAGCCGGCAGATGTGGCGGGACCCGGCCACCATCCTGATGGCCTTCGTGCTGCCGGTGGTGATGGTGCTGCTCTACGCCTACGCCGTATCCCTGGACCTGAACAAGGTGCCGGTGGGGGTGGTGCAGGAGTCCGACACCCCGGCCGCCCAGTCCCTGGCCGCGGCCTTCGGCGGCTCCCGCTACTTCCAGGTGACCCCGGCCCGGGACCGGCGGGAAGTGGCCGAAGCCATCGTGGGCGGGCGGCTGCGGGGCTTCGTGGTGATCCCCCAGGACCTGGACCGGCGCCTGGCCGCCGGCGGGCGCGAGCCCCTGGTCCAGGTGGTCACCGACGGCAGCCAGCCCAACACCGCCTCGTTCGTGGCCACCTACGCCCGCAGCGTGGTCGACCTGTGGCAGGCGCAGCGGGGCGTGGCCCCGCCCGGGGGCGTGGCCCTGGAGCCCCGGTTCTGGTACAACCCCGAGGTGGAGAGCCGGCGCTTCCTGCTTCCGGGGGCCATCGCCATCATCATGACCATGATCGGCACCCTGCTCACCGCCATGGTGGTGGCCCGGGAATGGGAACGGGGCACCATGGAGGCCATGATCGCCACGCCGGTGTCCGTGATGGAGATCCTGATCGGCAAGCTGCTGCCGTACTTCGGCCTGGCCCTGGCCGCCACCGTCATCTGCACCCTGCTGTCGACCCTGGCCTTCGGGGTGCCCATGCGCGGCTCCTGGGCGGCCCTGCTGCTGCTCTCCTCGGCCTTCCTGGTGCCGGCCCTGGGCCAGGGGCTGGTGATCTCCTCGGCCGCCAAGAACCAGTTCGTGGCCGCCCAGCTGGCGCTGTTCTCGGGCTTCCTGCCGGCCTTCCTGCTCTCGGGCTTCCTCTTCGAGATCAGCTCCATGCCCCTGCCGATCCGCCTGCTCACCTACGTCCTGCCGGCCCGCTACTTCGTGGCCTCCCTGCAGACCGTGTTCCTGGCCGGGGACGTGTGGTCCCTGTTCATCCCCGACATCCTGGCCATGCTGGCCATCGGCGCCGTGTTCCTGCTGGTCGCCCGGGCCAAGACCCGCAAGAGCCTGGATACCTGAGCCATGTCCATCCTCCGCCGCCTCACCCTCCCCCTCACCCGCCTGGCCGCGCAGATCCGCAAGGAGCTCCTGTGCGTGCTGCGCGACCCCAAGACCCGCATCGCCCTGGTGGCGCCGCCCCTCATGCAGCTGCTGATCTTCGCGTTCGCCAACACCCTGGAGCTCAAGCACGCGGACCTGGCGGTGTTCAACCGGGACGACGGCCCCGGGGCCTACGAGCTGGTGGCCAGGGTGGGGGCGGCGTCCTTCTGCGCGCGCCTGCGCACGGTGCACAGCGAGCGGGAGCTCGCCGGGCTGATCGAGCGGCGGGAAGTGCTGGGCGGGCTGGTGATCCCCGAGACCTTCTCCCGGGACCTGGCCGCGGGCCGCCCGGCCCGGGCCCAGGCGCTCCTGGACGGGCGCCGGGGCAACTCCTCCCAGATCCTGTTCAGCTACCTCAACCAGGTGGCCGGCACCCTGGGGGCGGAACTGTCCCAGGGGCCGGGGCAGGCGGACGCCGTGGCCGTGCGCCACTGGTTCAACCCCAACCTGACCTACCCGTGGTTCGTGGTGCCCAGCCTGGGCGGCATCCTGGTGATGTTCTCCACCCTGATGATCACCGGGCTGTCCATCGCCCGGGAGCGGGAGCTGGGCACCTTCGACCAGCTGCTGGTGTCCCCCTGCGCGCCCCTGGAGATCATCGTCGCCAAGATGGCCCCGGCCCTGGTGATCTGCTCGGTGCTGGGCTCGGTGATGGTGGCGGTCGGGATCCTGGCGTTCCGGGTGCCCTTCACCGGCTCCTTCCCCCTGCTCCTGGCCAGCCTGCTGGTGTTCGTGCTCTCCATGGTGGGCGTGGGGCTGATGATCTCCTCCATCTGCAACACCCAGCAGCAGGCCATCCTGGGCATCTTCACCTTCGGGGTGCCGGTGGTGGTGATGTCGGGGTTCGCCACCCCCATCGAGAACATGCCGGTGTTCCTGCAGTGGCTGTCCAACGTCATCCCCCTGAAGTTCTACCTGGTGATCCTGCAGGGCAGCTTCCTGAAGGCCCTGCCGCCCCGGGAAGTGTTCGCCAACGCCTGGCCCATGGCCGTCATCGGCCTGGCGACCCTGTCCCTGGCCACCTGGTTCGTCAAAGGAAAGCTCGAATGAGGTGCCCGATGATCCGTTTCCGCACCCTCGCCCCGGTCCTGGCCGTCCTGGCCCTGGGCTGCAAGGTCGGCCCGGACTACACCGCGCCCAAGGTGGACACCGGCCAGGGCTGGGCCCAGCCCGCCGACGCCGCGGCGCCCCAGCTGGACGCCTGGTGGCACCGCTTCGGCGATGCCACCCTGGACCGCCTGGAGCAGACCGCCCTCGCCCGCAACCTGGACCTGCGCCAGGCCCAGGCCCGGATCCGGGAGGCCCGCTCCCTGCGGGAGGCCGCAGCCGGCGGCCAGTGGCCCGCCCTGGACGCCAGGGCCAGCGTCACCCGGGAGGAGCAGACCCTCAACGGCCCGCTGCCGATCCGGGAGATCCCCGGCCTGGCCCGGGACATCACCATCTACGATGCGGAATTCGACGCCTCCTGGGAGCTGGACCTGTTCGGGCGGGTGCGGCGCCAGGTGGAGTCGGCCCAGGCCCAGGCCCAGGCGGCCGAGGAACAGGCCCGGGACGCGCGGGTGAGCGTGGCCGCCGAGGTGGCCCGCACCTACCTCACCCTGCGCGGCGCCCAGCTGGAGCTGGAGGCGCGCTCCCGGGGGGCCCAGGCCCTGGGCCGGATCCTGGAGACCGTACGGACCCGGGCCGCGGCCGGGGACGCATCCCAGGCGGACGTGGAGCAGGCCCAGGGGCAGGTACCAGGACGCCGCCGCCGTCCTGCCCGGGCTGCGCGCCCAGGCCCAGGCGGCCGCCCTGGGGCTGGGCGCGCTGCTGGGCGGGCTGCCGGAGAGCGAGGCCGGACTGGCCGGCACGCCACCCGCGGATTGGGTCCTCGCCCCCATCCCGGTGGGCGCCCGGGCCGACCTCCTGCGCCGGCGCCCCGACGTCCGGACCGCGGAACGCCAGCTGGCCGCCGCCACCGCCGACGTGGGCGTGGCCCGGGCCGAGTGGTTCCCCAAGCTCAGCATCGGCGCCGGGGCCGGGTACCAGGCCCTCAATGCCTCCGCGCTGTTCACCCAGCCCAGCCAGATGCTCTCGGTCACGCCGCTGATCTCCTGGCGGATCTTCCAGGGCGGCGCCATCCAGGCCGAGATCCACGCCGCCGAGGCCCGCCAGGAGCAGGCCGCCGCCGGCTACGAGAAGGCCGTGCTGGGCGCCCTGGCCGACGCCGAGCGGGCCCTGGCCACCTACCGCCTGGCCCTGGAGACGGTCCAGGCCCAGGACGCCGTGCTGGCCACCGCCCGCCGCACCTACCGCCATGCGGAGCTGCGCCGCCAGGCCGGCGACATCCCCGTGGCCGACCTGCTCCAGGCGGAGGGCCGGGTGCGGGACGCCGAGGACGCCCTGGCCCGGGCCCGCACCGCCGCCGCCGTCGACCTGGTGGCGCTGTTCAAGGCGCTGGGAGGCGGCTGGGGCGGTTCCTGATCCTCCTGCGTCCGGATCATCCGCCCCCCTTCTGGGTCATCCGCGCCCAGACCGGGCCCTGGGCCGCCTGGCCTCCCTCGATCCGTTCCATGGCCTGGCGGACCTGCATGCGCACTTCGAATTCAGGGTCGTCCTGGGCCTTGGCCAGGGCGGACAGGTTCGTCCGGTCGCCCAGTTCGAAGATGAACCGCGCGGCGCGCCAGCGGACCAGCTTGTTGGGATCCGCCAAGGCGGCTTCCATGGCGGGCAGGGCGGCGGGGTCGCCCAGGTCGTTCAGGGCGTCGCCGGCCGCCCGGCGCACCGCCACCACGGGATCCTTCAAGGCCTGGCACAAAGGCCCCAGGACCTCCGGCGTACCCACCAGGCCCACCAGGACCGTGGCCAGGCGGCGCACGGAGAGGTGCGGATCGCCCATGGCCGCCACCAGGCGGGAGAGACAGCCCGGGTCCGCCCCGGTGGCTTCCAGGGCCGCGTAGCGCTGCTTCCAGTCCGGGTCCGCCAGGAGCCGGGGCAGGTCCTCCGGCGCGGGCTTGACCCGCACCTCGGGCGCCCCCGCCCCGGCCAGGAAGGCCTGCTGGACGAGCGCCTCCAGACGGGGCGGGTCGTAGCTGGCATCGATCTCCGCCGCCAAGGCTGCCCCGACTTCCTGGAGGTCGCCGAACCGCGGCGGCCTGGGAATCCAGCGACGTTCCACCAGCATGTTGGGGGACGCCGGGGCGGCCTTCTGCACCGCCTCTGCGAACCGCGCCGGAAGAGCGATGCGCGCTTCCTCCTGGTCGTTGGAGACCTTCACCAGCATGGGCAGGTTCCGGAAGTGCTGGACGGCGATCCGGACTTCGCCCCAGCGCTCGCCCAGCGGCCGTTCTCCCGGGGCCGCCAGGGGCGCCGCCGCTCCGCCGAGCACGTCCCGCGCCCGGGCGAGCAGGGCTTCCCATGGGGCGGAGGGGGTACGCTGGACGGCGATGAAATCGGCCGCCTGGTACAGGCTCTGGACCCCGGGGATGGCCAGCAGTTCCTGGACCCATGGAGGATAGTGGGCCTTCCCTTCGGGGCGATAGGTAAAGGCCGCCCCTTTGGGCAGGCTTTCGTCCAGGTTGAGCTTCATGCTGTTGGGGTTCGGGGTGGGCTCGATGGAGAGGAGCTTCATGGAAAACCTGGACATCCGGTCCGGCCGGCGGGAACAGGCCGGCTCCTTCCTACCCAGGATAGGCCTGGCCGCCGAAGACGCGAACCCGGCGGACCGCGCGTCAGGCGGATCTTCAGGCCGCCGGTCGCAATGCCCTCCGCGCCGTCCAGGTGTCGGAGGGTCAGCCCGGCTCCTGCAGCGCAGGCTGCTGCTGGGTCAGGCAATGCAGCGCGCCGAACCCCAGGACCAGGTCCCCCGCATAGACCCCCACCACCTCCCGGCCCGGGAACAGCTCCGCCAGCAGGTTCAAGGCCAGGCGGTCGTTGCGGTCGTTGAACACCGGCACCAGCACCAGGCCGTTGGCGATGTAGAAGTTGGCGTAGCTGGCGGGGAGCGGGCAACCCCTGAAGGCCACCGGACCGGGCAGGGGCAGTTCCACCACCCGCAGGGGGCTGCCGTCCTGGTCCCGGGCCGCGCGCAGCCGGCGCAGGTTCTCCTGGAAGGGCAGGTGGTTGGGGGAGGCCGGGTCCGGCTCCACCGCCGTGACCACCGTGTCCGGGGCCACGAACCGGGCGATGTCGTCCACGTGGCCGTGGGTGTCGTCCCCGGCGATGCCCCGCTCCAGCCAGATCACCCGGGCGACGCCCAGGTGCTCGGCGAACGCCCGCTCGTAGTCGGCGGGCCCCAGGCCCGGGTTGCGCTGCTGCACCTCGCTCAGCAGGCACTCCTCGGTGGCGAGCAGGGCGCCCCGGCCGTTCACGTCGATGGATCCCCCTTCCAGGACCAGCGGACGGCCCTTGGCCCGGGCCGGGACCACCTGGGCCCCGGCGGCGCCGGCCATGCGCCGGCCGATCCGGGCGTCCCGCTGGAAGTCCGGGTACTTGGCCCAGGCGGTGAAGCGCCAGCACACGGCGCCCAGGGCGCCGCCGCCGCGCACGAAGGTGCAGCCCGAATCCCGCACCCAGATGCGCTCGGTGGGCCAGGGGTGGAAGGCAACGTTGGGGGAGAGGGCGCCGGCCTTGGCCAGCAGCGCGGCCACCCGGTCCTGGGCGCCCGGCTCCACCACCAGGCGCACCGGTTCGAACCGGGCCAGGTGGCGCACGATCTCCGCGTAGACCCAGGGGATGGGGCTGAACTTCCCGGGCCAGTCCTTGCGGTTGTGGGGCCAGGCCAGCCAGGTGGCCTCGTGGGGCTCCCATTCGGCGGGCATGCGCCAGTGCGTATGCATGGCTAGTCCAGGAACCGGCGGGTGAGGCTGCCGTAGCTGTCGATGCGCCGGTCCCGCAGGAAGGGCCAGTTGCGCCGGGTGTCCTCCAGGCGGTTCAGGTCCACCTCGCCCAGCAGCACTGCCTCCGCGTCCCGGCCGGCCTGGGCGATGACCCGGCCGAACGGGTCGCACAGGAACGAGTTGCCCCAGAATTCCAGGCCCTCGCCCCCGGCGGCGTCGCCCCGCACGTCCCCGGTCTCGAACCCGACCCGGTTCACCGCCGCCAGGTAGACCCCGTTGGCGATGGCATGGCCCCGCTGCACCGTCTGCCAGGCCTCCAGCTGGGCGATGCCGACCTCGAACTTCTCCCGGGGATGCCAGCCGATGGCGGTGGGGTAGAACAGCACCGCCGCCCCGGCCAGGGCCGTGAGCCGGGCCCCTTCCGGGAACCACTGGTCCCAGCAGACCAGGGTGCCGATGCGCCCGACCCGCGTGTCCATGGCCCGGAAGCCCAGGTCCCCGGGGGTGAAGTAGAACTTCTCGTAGTACAGGGGGTCGTCCGGAATGTGCATCTTGCGGTAGAGGCCCGCCAGGGTCCCGTCCGCGTCGAACAGGACCACGGTGTTGTGGAAGACGCCCGGCGCCCGCCGTTCGAACAGGGAGCCGATCAGGACCACCCCGTGCCGGCGGGCGGCCTCGCCCAGGCACTGGCTGGCCGGGCCCGGGATGGGCTCGGCCAGGTCGAACAGGGCGGGATCCTCCCGCTGGCAGAAATACTGGGTCTGGAACAGTTCCGGCAGGCACACCACCTGGGCGCCCCGGGCGGCGGCCTCCCCGACCTTGGCCAGGGCCGAGCGGAGGTTCCCGGCCGGGTCCGGCCCGCAGGCCATCTGCACCAATCCCACCTGGAACGTCCGGTCCGCCAAGCTAGCCCCCAATCCCAAGCACAGGACCAGGATGGTAGCACGACCGGGACCGGCTCACGGGCTGGCGGGCGCCGGGATTTCCAGGGCGTTGTAAACCAGGGCGGCGACGCTGGGGTTGTCCAGCTGGTTGCTGAACTTGGCGGCCAGCCAGCGCCAGGACCCGTCCCTGTGGCGCAGGCGGAACTCCATTCGGGCGATGGCTCCGGGCGCCAGGGCGCCGAAGATCCCGTCCAGGCGCTCCTGGTCGCCGGGGTGCACCAGGCTCCGGTGCTGGCGGCCCACCAGGTCCGGGCTGCGCCGGCCCAGGATGGCCATGCTGGCCGGGGAGGCATACAGGATCATGCCCTCCCGGTCCTGGACCACGATCAGCTCGTTGCTGTTCTTCACCAGCGCCTCGAAGCGGTCCAGCACTTCCAGCATGCCGTGCCAGAAATGGGACGTCATGGGCCAGTAGCCGTCAGGCTCGACGTCCGCCGGGACCCGCCCGTTCACGGCGGCCGGGGCATGGCCCTCCGGCTCCCGGGACGGCGCCATGTCCGCGCCCACCGCCGCGCCGGGGCCGGGCCTGCCCGCGGAATGGTCATCCAGGGGCTCTTCTCCGGCGGCGTCCGGGCTGCCGAAGAACTGGGTCAGGCTGGCGCCCATGGCCTCGCACAGGAAGCTGATGGTGTCGATGCGCGGGGACACGTGGCCCAGTTCGATGCGGCTGATGGTGCCCCGGTCCACGCCGGACGTGGAGGCGAGCTGGTCCAACGTGAAGTTGGCCTGCCTGCGCATCCGGCGGAGTTGGGCACCCACGTTGAACATGGCTCAAGGGTAGATCAGGTGGGCGGCGGCAACCACGGGAAATATTCAATATTGATTTAATTTTTTTCCCGAAGGCTTCTACGCCTATGATTCTACGTTGAAACCCGCAAAGAGTTTTCTTGCTTTATTCATTATTCCCCGGGTCGGGATGGGCCTTGCGCCCAGCGTCCATGGCCTGCACCAGGGCGGCGATGGCCCCCGGGGGATCCGGAGCCTTGAACACGGCGTTCCCGGCCACCAGCACGTCGGCGCCGGCCGCCACCAGGGCGCCCGCGTTGTCCAGGCCGACGCCGCCGTCCACCTCGATCAGGAACGGCTCCCGGGCGGCCCGGCGCAGGGCGTCCAGGCGGCGCACCTTGTCCAGGGTGCGGGGGATGAAGCTCTGGCCGCCGAAACCGGGGTTCACGCTCATGAGCAGGGCGAGATCGAAGACTCCCACCAGGTCCGTGAGCACCTCCACGGGCGTCCCCGGGTTCAGCACGATCCCCGCCTTGGCGCCGGCCTGGCGGATGGCCGTCAGGGTGCGGTGGCAGTGGGGGTCCGCCTCCTGGTGGATGGACACCCAGTCGGCCCCGGCCTGGACGAATTCCAAAGCGTAGCGGGAGGGCTCGACGATCATCAGGTGGCAGTCCAGCACCAGCCGGGTCTCCTTGCGCAGGGCGGCCACCACCGGCATGCCCAGTGTGATGTTCGGCACAAACCTGCCGTCCATGACGTCCACGTGGACCAGGCAGCGGTCCGCGCCGTTCAGCATGGCCAGGGCATCCGCGAGGTGGGTGAAGTCCGCCGACAGGATGGAGGGGGCGAGACGGGGTTCGAGGGGGCGAAGGCTCATGGCTGTTGGTTTCCAGAAGAATCGGGGGCCTGCTCGGCACCGGGGCGGCGGAAGCCGGGGCGGTGGGGGCGCAACCCGCGCCACACAACAGTCTAGCGGCAAGTGGAAGGGGACCGCAGGCCGTCCGTCGCCGAGCGGGGATGAAATGGGAAGGACCCTGCTGATACCCTTGATCGAAGTCAGGGAGGAGAGCAATACGTACGCGAGCAGAGAC
>CAWFOJ010000178.1:0-6191 GCA_963816585.1 uncultured Holophagaceae bacterium
GTCATGAGCCCGAAGGCGCGCACCAGGCCGCCTGGGACCAGGACGATGGCCAGCATGCCCAGGGTGTTGGTGAGGGGCGTGGGGTTGGCGAAGGGGTGCGCCCCGTTGGCGCCGAAGAAGCCGCCGCCGTTGGTGCCCACGTTCTTGATGGCCTCCAGGGCGGCGGCAGGGCCCAGGGCCAGCAGCTGGCCGTGCCCCTCCAGTCCGGTGGCGGCCAGATGGTCGCGGAAGTTCATCACCACTCCCTGGCCCACCAGGACCAGCGCCAGGACCGCCGCCAGGGGCAGGAGGACTAGCGTCACCGCGCGCAGGAAGTCGGACCAGAAGTTGCCCAGGCCCCGGGTGCGGTTGCGGCCGAAACCCCGGATGAAGGCCATGCCCAGGGCCAGGCCGGACCCGCCGGCCAGGAAGCCCTGGGTGGCCAGGCCCGCCAGCTGGGCCCAGTGGCGCAGGGTGGTCTCCCCGCTGTAGGCCTGCCAGGTGGTGCCGGTGGGGAAACTGATGGCGGTGTTCAGCGCCAGGTCCCAGGTCATGGGGGTCGGCAGGTGGGCATCGCCCGGCGGCCCCGGCAGCCAGCGCATGACCATCAGCAGGAGGAACAGGCCGGCGGCGCCCGCCAGCCCCAGGGCGGTGAAGGCCCAGGCCTGCCCCTTCCAGTCCATGTCTTCGTCCGGGTCCGCGCCCATCCCGTGCAGGAGCTTGCGTTCCAGGGCCTCCAGGCGGGGGAAACGTCCGGCCGGCCGGCGCCGGAACACCCGTTCCAGGTACCGGCCCATGGGCACGCTGAGCAGGACGGTCGCCAGGAGGAACAGGCCGTACTGGACCACGTCCCCTGGAGGCATCGCTCACCTCGCCAGAGTGTCCAGGGCCAGGTTGAGTTCCAGCACGTTGACCCGGGCTTCGCCCAGGAAGCCCCACTGGGGCCCTTCCGTGTGGGCGGCCACCAGCCGGCGCACCGCGGCCTCGTCCAGGCCCCGGCACCGGGCCACCCGGTGCGCCTGGTAGAGGGCGGACTCGGGGCGGATGTGGGGATCCAGGCCGCTGCCCGACGTGGTGACCAGGTCATTTGGGACCGGGCCGGCCTGGTACGGGTCCGCGGCCCGCAGGGCCGCCGCGCGCCCGGCCACCGCCTGGCTCCAGGCGGGGTTGCCCCAGGCCAGGTTGGAGCCGCCGCTGTTGGCCCCGTTGCAGGGCAGGGCCGCACCCTGGGCGTCCACGGTGGCCGACGGGCGCCCCCAGAAATGGCCCGGATCGGTGAAGGCCTGGCCGATCCAGCGGGAGCCCACCACCCGCCCGTCCCGGACCTCCAGGCTCCCTTCCGCCCGCGGCGCCCAGAGGACCCTGGCCACGGCCCAGACCGCCAGCGGATAGAGGACACCGGTGACGGCGGAGAGGCCCAGGAACGCCATCAGAACCGGACGGACGCTTCGCTTCATGGCACCTCTCAACCGAACAGTTGGTGTTGTAAAGTCTTGGGCCGGCCATCTCAAGAAGAAATAAAAATCCAGCCGCTGTCCATCAAGATCTCGCAAACCTTCCGGACGGCTGCTGGAACAACCAGGCCCAGGGCCCGGGACTCCGCGGGCTGCAGCGATGCCAAGCCCTCGCCGCAATTCCCGCCGCTGGATGGCCGATGGGCTTGGCACTGGGAGCCGTTGACAATTCCCGCCGATCGAGGGACCGTTCAAGCATCCCCTTCCCCCATTGCCCCCGGCTTTCCTGGGTTACTTTGGCCATGGTCCCGACGGGGCTTGGAGGTGCTGCCATGGCGACCACTTCCTTCACCCTGAACGGCAAGCCTGTGCAGGTGGCCAGCGCCCGTGACCGGATGCTGGTGTGGGTGCTGCGCCAGGAGCTGGGCCTGACCGGCACCAAGGTCGGCTGCGGCGCCGGCCTGTGCGGCGCCTGCACGGTGCTGGTGGACCTGGAGCCGGTGCCCGCCTGTTCCACGCCCCTGGGCGACGTGGCCGGCAAGGCGGTGCTCACCATCGAGGGCCTGGCCCAGGGGACCACCCTGGACCCGGTGCAGCGGGCCTTCGTGGAGCACAACGCCTTCCAGTGCGGCTTCTGCACCCCGGGCATGATCCTGGCCGCCTACGCCCTGCTCAAGAAGAAGCCCACGGCCACCAGGGCCGAGATCATCGAGCACCTGGACGGCAACCTGTGCCGGTGCGGGGCGCACGTGCGCATCCTGGACGCGGTGGCGGCGGCCGGCAGGGAGATGGGAGGTGGCCTGTGAGGCGGCGGGAGTTCCTCCAGTCCGCGGGCCTGGGCGCGCTGGTCCTGTGGTTCCGGGTCGACGCCCAGGCGGCGCCCCTGGCGGCGCCGCGCCCCGGGGAGTACCCGGCGGACGTGAACGCCTACCTGCGCATCGGCGCGGACGGGCGGGTGGGCTGCGCGGTGGGGAAGGTGGAACTGGGCCAGGGCAACATGACCTCCCTGGCGCAACTGGTGGCCGAAGAACTGGAGATGAGCCCGGACCAGGTGGACATGCTCATGGGCGACACGGACCTGTGCCCCTGGGACCGGGCCACCGGCGGCTCCCTCAGCTTGTGGCAGTTCGGACCGGTGCTGCGGGGAGCCGCGGCGGAAGCCCGGGCGGCCCTGCTGGACCTGGCCGCCCGGAAACTCCAGGCGCCGGCCGGAGACCTGGAGATGCGGGAGGGCGCCATCTGGGTGAAGGGCGCGCCCGCCCGGCGCACCACGTTCGGAGAGCTGGTCCAGGGGCAGCGCCTGGAGCGCCGCCTGGGGCCGGTGCAGCCCAAGCCCCTGGGCGCCTGCACGGTGATCGGCCGGTCAGCCCCGCGCAAGGACGCCCTGGCCAAGGTCACCGGCGCCGCCCGGTACGCCGGGGATCTGCAACTGCCAGGCACGCTCCACGCCTGCGTCCTGCGGCCCCCGGCCCACGGGCTCACCCTCAAGGGCGTGGACACCGCCGGCGCGGAGCGGCTCCCGGGGGTGCGGGTGGTCCGGGACGGCAGCCTGGTGGCGGTGCTCCATGAGCAGCCGGACGCGGCCCGCCGGGCCCTGGAGCAGGTCAAGGCCGAGTGGGGCGGCGCCGAACCGGGTGTGGACAGCCAGAGCATCTACCGGCACCTGGTGGAGGACGGGCCGCAACTGAAGGTGGCGGCCGGCAAAGGCGACCTGGCCGCGGGAGAAGCCCGCTCCGCCGCGGTGGTGGAAGGGGAATACCGCAACGCCTATGTGGGGCATGCCACCATTGAACCGCACACGGCCGTGGCCCGGTGGGAGGGCGGGCGCATGACCGTGTGGGCCTCCACCCAGGCTCCCTTCCGCATCCGCACCGACGTGGCCCAGGCCCTGGGGCTGGAGGCCCGCCAGGTGCGCATCATCACCCCGTACGTGGGCGGGGGCTTCGGCGGCAAGCTGGTGGGCCCGGATTCGGTGGAAGCCGCGCGCCTGGCCCGGCTGGTGCCCGGGCGCCCGGTGCAGGTGGCCTGGGGCCGCCAGGAGGACTTCTTCCTGGACACCTTCCGCCCGGCGGCGGTGATCAAGCTCCGCTCGGGGCTGGGCAAGGACGGCTACGTGACCTTCTGGGACTACCAGGTGTACGGCATCGACCAGAACGAGGCGGAGTACGCCTACGACTTTCCGGCGACCCGCTACCTGGCCACCGGCAGCTCCGGGGGCACGCCCGGGCTGCACCCGTTCCAGACCGGCGCCTGGCGGGCCCCGGGTTCCCACACCAACGCCTTCGCCCGGGAGTCCCACCTGGACCGCATGGCCGCCAAGGCCCGCCTGGACCCCCTGACCTTCCGGCTGCGCCACGCCACCGACCAGCGCCTGGTGCGCCTGCTGCGCACCGCCGCCGAGGCCTTCGGCTATGACCCCGCGCCCGCCCCCACCGGGCGCGGCATCGGCCTGGCCTGCGGCGCCTGGCGGGGCACCCTGGTGGTGACCATGGCCCAGGTGGCGGTGGACAAGAGCACCGGCCGGATCCGGGTGGACGCGTGCTGGAGGCGCTGGACCTGGGCCTGGTGGTGAACCCGGACGGCGCCCGCCAGCAGGTGGAAGGCGCCGCCACCATGGCCCTGGGCCACAGCCTGGCCGAGGAGGTGCAGTTCCAGGGCGGGCGCATCCTGGACCAGAATTTCGACAGCTACCAGATCCCCCGCTTTTCCTGGCTGCCCAGGATCGACGTGGTCCTGGCGGACAACCCGGACCTGCCCCCCCAGGGCCTGGGCGAACCCCCCGTGGTGGCCGTCGGCCCGGCCCTGGCCAACGCGGTGTTCGACGCGGTGGGGGCGCGGGTGTGCCAGCTGCCCATGACCCCGGAGCGGGTGCTGGCGGCTCTGAAAAGCTAGCAAGACCCTGTATTAATAGCCAATCGAGCCGTTCCTCAGTCCCATGCCGAACGGATTGATGGATTGTTAGCTTTTTTCGGCGAACCTCGGCGCCTCGGCGATCGGCTTTCCTCAGGTTCCGGTGGCGCCCATGGTCCACGCGCAAAGGCACCCGTGAAACAGCCTATCGCCGAGGCACCGAGGAGCCGAGGCTCGCCGAGGAAAAGATTATGAACAGGGCCTGCTCCCGGGAAGGGTACCGTGGCACTGGGGCCGGGCAGCATTCCAGCCTGGAGTTCATCCCGGTACCGGTAGAGTGATGGGAACCAGCCAATAACCTTCTGGAGGGGCTTGGGCTATCCCCGCCCTTGGAGACCCTTCCATGGATTCCCCATCCCGCGCAGCCATCCCGCCCCTGGACCCCCGGGTCTGGCGCATCGCCTGCGTGGTGCTGCTGGGACCGCTCATGACCGCCCTGGACTCCACGGTGGTGAACGTTTCCCTGGCCCGCCTGGGCCAGGACCTGGGGGTGCCCCTCACCACCATCCAGTGGGTCACCAGCGGCTACCTGCTGGCCCTGGCGCTGATGCTGCCCTTGTGCGGCTGGCTGGTTGACCGTATCGGAGCCAAGCGGGTGTACCTGGCCAGCTTCACCGCCTTCACCCTGGCCTCCATGCTGTGCGGCTGGGCCGGCTCAGCCCGGACCCTGATCGGCTTCCGGATCCTGCAGGGCATGGCCGGGGGGCTGCTGGTGCCCATGGCCCAGCTGGTGACCGCCCGGGAGGCCGGACCGCATGTGGCCCGGGTCATGGGCTACATGGTGATGCCCGTCCTGCTGGGGGCCATCGGCGGGCCGGTGCTGGCCGGATTCATCCTCCAGCACGCCTCCTGGCGCTGGATCTTCTTCCTCAACCTGCCGGTGGGGCTCCTGGCCACGACGCTGGCCGCCTGGCTCCTGCCCGGCGACCAGGCCGAGACCCGCCCGCGCCCCTTCGACCTGGCCGGCTTCGCCCTGCTCTCCCCGGCCCTGGTGCTGCTCCTGCACAGCCTGGAACGCCTGAGCGTGGGCCGGGGGGGCCCGGCTCCAGCCTGGCGGAACTGGCGGCGGCCCTGGGGCTGCTGGCGGGGTTCCTGGGCCACGCCCGGCGCCTGGGCGGGGCGGCCCTGGTCCAGCTGGACCTGTTCCGCGCCCGCAGCTTCAACGCCGCCGCCGCGACCCAGTTCCTGGCCAACGCCGTGGCCTACGGCGCGCAGATGCTGCTGCCCCTGTACCTGCTCACGGTGCGCCGGGCGTCCCCGGCCCAGGTGGGGTTCCTGCTGATCCCCGGCGGGCTGGCGATGTTCTGCACCATCCCCTTCATCGGCCCCTGGACCGAGCGCTTCGGCTCCCGGCGGGTGGCCAGCGCCGGGGCGCTAGTGGCCTTGGCCGGCACCCTGCCGTTCGCCTGGGCCGGGTTCGCCCGGGGTTCCGCCGGGGCCCTGTGCCTGGCCCTTGGGGTCCAGGGCGCCGGGCTTGGGGCCATCGGCATTCCCTCCATCGCCGCCGCGTACGCGGACATTCCCCGGGAGGCCCTGCCGGTGGCCACCACCGCCCTCAACATCGTCCAGCGCCTGGGGGGGCCGGCGGCCACCACCGCCCTGGCCATCTTCCTGCACGCGCGCGTGCTGGCCCTGGGCGCCACCCCCGGAGCCTACGCCGGGGCGTTCCGGCTCCTGTGCGCCATTCACGCCGGCGCGGTGCTGTCGGCCCTGCGCCTGCCGGCCGGGGCCGGCCGCCACGCCCCCGGCCGCGCCGGCCGGGGGCCCCGGTCCGGCTGAAGCGGTGTCCCGGGCGGGAGGCAGCGGCGGACCGGTGCCGGCCTTGAGGGTCACCGGGGCCCCGGGGGC
>CAWFOJ010000179.1:0-10071 GCA_963816585.1 uncultured Holophagaceae bacterium
CTGGAACCGGAACGCCTGCTGGGCCGCGTCCCACAGGTGGATGCCCAGCAGGTCCGAGGGCAGCAGGTCGTTGGTGCCCTGGACCCGCTGGTAGCTGCCCCCCAGGATGCGGCTGAGGCCCTTGGCCAGGGTGGTCTTGCCCACCCCGGGCAAGTCCTCGATGAGCAGGTGCCCGCCGCCCAGCATCACCGCCAGGGACCGGCGCACCTCCGGATCCTTGCCCACCACCACCCCGCACAGGGCCTGCAGGCCGGCCCGCACGGCCTCCCGCAGGTTCTGCGCGGTGACGGGGGTCGGGACCGGGTCCTGGGACATCCTACTTGTCCTCCAAGGAAATGCCGTGCTCCCGCAAGGCTCCGGCGAAGCGCCGCAGGGTCAGGCCCAGGACCTCGGCCACCCGGGCCGGGTCCTGGCTCCGGCCGGCCACGGCCTTGCGCAGCAGCGCCCCTTCCGCCAGCTCCTCCACCGTCTCGAGCATGGCCGCCAGGGTGCCCGGCTCCGGCCAGGGCAGGACCAGTGCCTCTCCCTCCTCGGGGCCGGGGCCCATGGGCAGGGGGGCCAGGAGGGGTCCGGCGGTGGCCTGCCAGGCGGTGGCCACGGCCCAGGCCAGCTGGCCCAGGTTCCCGGGCCAGGAAGCCTGGAGCAGGTCCTTCTCCAGGCCCCGCGCCAGCATGGGCACCGGGCGCCCGTCCTGGCGCGCCCGGGCGTCCAGGAAGCACCGGAACATGGGCAGGATGTCCTCCCGGCGCTCCCGCAGGGGCGGCAACGTGAAGGTGACCACGCCCAGGCCAAGGCGCGCCGGCTCCGGCAGCGCCGCCAGGTCCCGGCACCCGCCCATCCAGCGGATGCCCTGCCCCAGGGGCCCTTCCATGGCCCGCGCCAGGTTCCGCCCGCCCTCGGCCGTGATCTCGTCCAGGTCCGAGACGTAGATGCTGCCGCCCAGGAGCAGGGCCAGCAGGCGCGGCTCGGGGCCCGCGGGCGGCAGGCTGGGCGCGGACAGGCACAAATAGGGCGCCTGGGGGTGGCGCAGCGCGTGCAGCCGCCGGGCGGCCCGGCCCTTGCCGGTGCCGGGCTCGCCCTGGAACAGCACCGGCAAGGCGGTGTCCGCCGCCCGGGCCAGGCCCTGGTCCAGGGCGCGCATGGCGGGCGAATGGACGATCCAGGGCTCCCGGGGGTCCGGGGGCGGCGCCTCGGCCAGGGCCCGGCAGCGCTCCAGCACCGCGGCGAACTGGTCCAGGTCGAAGGGCTTGGGCAGGAAATCGTCGGCCCCCCAGCGCATGGCTTCCACGATGTCCCGGGGCTCGCCGAAGGCTGACATGAGCACCGCCCGCAGGGCCGGATGGCGGCGCTTGGCCGCCTTCAGCAGATCGAGCCCGGACCTGCCGGGCAGGCGCAGATCCGTGACCAGGACCTCGAACGGGGCCGTGTCCAGGGCTTCCAGGGCCTGGGCCGGGTCCCCCACCGCCGTGACCTCCCAGGCGCCGCCCAGGGCCTGGACCAGCAGGCGCCGGAAGCTGTCCTTGTCCTCCACCAGCAAGAGGCGCATGAGTTTATTATCCTCCGCATTCCCGGATGAAGATGGTGGATTGGGCGGCCGCCTGGCCCTCGAACAGGACCCGGCCCGGCACCAGGCGGCGGCCCCCCTCCCCGGCCCAGGCGGCGAAGGCGGTGTCCTCCTTGTAGATCCACTCCACCCCCCAGCGGGCCGTGGGCTCCGCCGCCGCCAGCAGGTCCGGGAAGGGCAGCGGGTCCCCCGGCTCCATGCCCAGTCCGGTGGTCTGGACCACCCCCACCGGGGCCCAGGCCCGCACGGCGGGCGGTTCCTGGGGCTCCCGGCGGGAAGCCCCCAGGCAGGGCCGGCCCAGGCGCTCCAGCACCCGCCGGCTGGTCTGGGCCACGCCGCCGTCCCCCAGCAGGAGCACCGGGCCCGGCTCCAGGCCCGCCAGGGCCCCCTCCAGGGCCACCGCGTCGGTGTTGGTCCCCTGCCAGGCGCAACCGCCCCGGCGCCGCGACAGGGTGTTCAGGGGACCTTCCAGGCCCAGCAGGGCCGGCACGGTCTCCTTCAAGGGGGTGGTGAGGCTCGCCCCCAGGATCTCCAGGGCTTCCAGGGCGGCCACCGCCTCGGGGGCCGAGCCGCATTCCAGGGGCAGGTACAGCAGGTCCTTGAAGGCCCGCTGGAAGCGCGGGTTGTGGTAGTCCGGCCCCAGGGAATGCAGCACCGGCTTGCCCAGCACCCCGCACAGGCCCCAGCCGGAATGGAGCTTGTGGCAGCGCCAGCCCATGAGGCGGGCCAGGGGCAACTGGCCGGGGGCGGCCGGACCGGCCCCGCCGGGGGCCGCGTAGGTGAAGGACCCGCCCCAGGCGGCCTGCAGGCACCGCCCGGCGACGCCCTTGGGCCCCAGGAGAAAGGCCGACAGGCGCACGCCCCGGTCCCGGGCCCAGCCCAGGGGGCCCTTGAGCCGGGCGTTGTCCGCCAGGGTGGCGGCATGGCCCACCCACTTGTACGCATCCCCCTGGGGCAGGTCCGCCAGGCGCCCGTCCAGGTCGAACACCCCGGGCGGCACGTGCGCCGAGCGCAGCAGGCGCACATGGGTGAGGCATTCGCCCAGGGCCGGCGGCACCGGCAGGTCCCAGTCCAGGTCCACCCAGGCCGGGCGGGCCCGGGCGGCCTGGGCCAGGCGCTCCAGGCGCGCCGCCTCGCCGTCCCTCCAGGCCCCTCCCTCCTCGACCCGGCGGCAGGCCACCAGGCAGCGGCGGCCCAGAGCCCGCACCATCCCTTCCGGATCTTCCCCGGGGAACAGGTCCAGGCGCACTTCGCCCATGGCCTCGGGGGGCAGCGCCCGGGCGCAGGCCAGGGCCTCCTCCCAGGTGGCGTGGGTGAGGGGGACGAAGTAGAACGGATGGGGCTCCATCACGAACCGTGCTCCGCGCGTTTGGCGGCCTGCCAGGCGGATTCCATCCCCTCCAGGTCCACCTGGTCCCAGCCGCCCTGGGCCTGGGCGAAGGCCTCCACGTGGCGGAAACGCTCCTGGAACCGGGCCAGCTGCCGGCGCAGCGCCCGGTCCGGATCGACGCCT
Source organism: uncultured Holophagaceae bacterium (assembly GCA_963816585.1). Lineage (GTDB taxonomy): Bacteria > Acidobacteriota > Holophagae > Holophagales > Holophagaceae > Mesoterricola. Next base: position 3,078 of record CAWFOJ010000179.1, read on the forward strand.
TTGTACCGGGCCCACTGGACCAGGCTGAACAGCACGTCGCCGAACTCCGCCTCCACCCGGTCCAGGTCGGATTCCGCCTGCAGTTCCGCCACCTCCTCCCGCACCTTGTCCAGCACCCCGTCCAGGTCCGGCCATTGGAAGCCCACCTTGGCGCAGCGCCGGCCCACCTCCAGGGCCGCGTCCACCGGGGACAGGCTGTGGGGGATCCCGTCCAGCAGCCCGGGGGCCGGCTCGACGCCCCGGGCCGCCTTCTCGTCCTTCTTGATGGCGGCCCAGTTCACCAGCACCTCTTCGGCGCCCGCCACCGAAGTCTCCCCGAACACGTGGGGATGGCGGCGCACCAGCTTCTCCACCACCATGGCCTCCACGTCGTGCAGGTCCCAGGCGCCCCGGTCCCGGGCCAGCTGGGCGTGGAACGCCACCTGCAGCCACAGGTCCCCCAGCTCCTCGCACAGGTGGCGCTCCCGCTCCGGGTCCCCGGGCACGTGGGCCGCCAGGGCGTCCAGCACTTCCCCGGCCTCTTCCCGCAGGTAGCGGGCCAGGGTCTGGTGGGTCTGCTTCAGGTCCCAGGGACAGCCGCTCCCGGGGGTGAGGAGGGCGGACATGACGGCGCGGAGGGTGCTCGGAGTCATCGGTCAAGTGTAACCGGGACCCTTGACCCGGAGGCCAGGGGCTGGATAATCAGTTCATTCAATAATCCATGCGTTGCTGTTCCCCGGTCCCGGAAGGAGGCACGAATGCAGATCCTGGTGCTTGGCATCGGCATGCAGGGCAAGGCCGCCCTGCACGACCTGGCCCGCAGCCCGCAGGTGCAGGCCATCACCGCCGCGGACGTGGATTTCCAGGGCCTGCAGGCCTATTGCGCCCAGCACCCCTGGGCCGCGCGGGTGCGTTGCGAGCCCGTGGACGCCTCCCTGCCGGAGACCGTGGAGCGGCTCCTGCGCGCCGGTCCGGACGTGGTCATCGACCTGCTCCCGGCCCGCTTCTGCCCGGACATCGCGGCTCTGGGGGTGAAGCACCGGGTCCATGTGGTGAACACCTTCTACCCGGATGACCGGATCCGCGCCCTGGCCCCGGAAGCCGCCCGGACCGGGGTGACCATCCTGCCGGAATTCGGCATGGACCCGGGCATCGACCTGGTGTTCCTGGGCCACACGGTGCGGGCCCTGGACCGGGTGGAGGAGGTGTGGAGCTACGGCGCCGGCTTCCCGGAGCCGGCCGCGTCGGGCAACCCCCTGCGCTACAAGGTCACCTGGACCTTCGAGGGGGTCCTGAAGTCGTACCTGCGGGGCGGCCGGGTGATCCGGGGCGGCCGGGTGGTGGAGATCCCCGAGCGGGAGATGTTCAGTCCCGAGCATCTCCATGACCTGGAGCTGGAAGGCCTGGGCCGGCTGGAGGCGTTCCCCAACGGCGACGCCCTCAAGTACGCGGACCTCCTGGAGCTGGACCGGGGCGCCCTGCGCCAGATGGGCCGCTACGTCGCTGCGCTGGCCCGGCCACAGCGCCTTCTGGAAGACCCTGGTGGACCTGCGCCTCCTGGACGAAGGCAGTGTCCTGGTGGACGGCCACCCCGTGGACCGGCGCCGGTTCCTGTGCGCCAGCCTGGAGCCCCAGCTGCAGTACGGCCCCGGGGAGCGGGACGTGGCGGTGCTGCGGGTGGAGGCCCGGGGCCTCAAGGACGGCCGGCGCACCCGGGTGCTCACCCAGTGCGTGGACTACCGGGACCTGGCCTCCGGCTTCACCGCCATGGCCCGCACCGTGGGCTACACCGCCAGCATCGGCGCCCAGCTCATCGGCAGCGGCGAGATGGCCCGCAGGGGCCTGCTGTCCCCGGTGCGGGACGTGCCCTTCGAGATCCTGGCCCGGGAGATGCGCAGGCGGGGCATGCAGGTGACGTGCACCACCGGGCCGTGGCTTTGAGGCCCATCCAACGATTGGGAATGGTTAGCCTATCCTCAAATAGGGACGAATGGTCGATCGTTGCGCTAGCCTTTTCGGCGCAAAAAGAAATAAAATACACAAACAGGAGGCGCGTCATGGCGATCGGACGCCCCAGGACCTTCACCGGGCCGACCACCAAGGTGTCGGTGGTCATACCCACCGATGCGGCCAAGATGCTGCGGGTCATGGCCGCCGAGCAGGGGCTGACGGTGGCCCAGCTGGTGGACGACTGGGTCCGCCGGACCCGGCTGCAGGAGGCCATGAACCGGGTGCGCAAGGCCGTCAAAGAAGGTCAGAATCCTTAGTTACCATAGATCCTCTGGAGGTCGCTCCCATGGACCGAGTCACGGGGCGGGCTTTCGCCACCCGTTCGGAAGTCGCCGCGCAGCATGGCATGGCTTGCACCAGCCAGCCCCTGGCCACCCAGGTGGCCCTGGATCTCCTGAAGCAGGGGGGGTCGGCCGTGGACGCGGCCATCGCCGCCAACGCGGCCCTGGGGCTCATGGAACCCACGGGCGCCGGGCTGGGGGGCGACCTGTTCGCCCTGGTATGGGACCCCAAGGCCCGGAAGCTGCACGGGCTCAACGCCAGCGGCCGGTCGCCCCGGTCGTTGACCCTTGAGCACTTCCAGAAGCTGGGGGTCGAGCGCATCCCCCCCAGGGGTCCCCTGCCGGTGTCCGTCCCCGGTGCGGCGGACGGCTGGTTCGAGCTTCACGCCAAGTTCGGCAAGCTGCCCATGCAGACCGTGCTGGCCCCGGTCATCCGCTATGCCGACGAAGGGTTCCCGGTCTCGGAGGTCATCGCCTGGGGCATGGCCCAGGGCCTGGCCGTCCTGGGCGAATACCCCGGCTTCCTGGAAACCTTCTCCGTGGACGGCACCCGGGCGCCGCGGGCCGGAGAGGTCTGGCGCAACCCCAGGCTGGCCAGGACTCTCGACCTCCTGGCCGATGAGGGGCGGGACGCCTTCTACCAGGGTCCGATCGCCCGGGAGATCGACGCCTACATGAAAGCCCAGGGCGGGTTCCTCGAACTTCGGGGACCTCGCCTCCCACCATGGGGAGTGGGTCGATCCCGTGAGCGTGGGCTACCGCGGCTACGACGTGTGGGAACTCCCCGGCAACGGCCAGGGGATCGCGGCCCTGCAGATGCTCAACATCCTGGAAGGCTACGATTTCTCCCGGATCCCCTTCGGCAGCCCGCGCCACGTGCACCTGTTCACCGAGGCCAAGAAGCTGGTGTTCGAGGACAGGGCGAAGTTCTACGGGGACCCCGCCTTCGCCCGGGTGCCCGTGCGGGGCCTGCTGGCCAAGGCCTACGCCGCGCGCCGGCGCGCCCTCATCGACGAGGACCGGGCCTCCCGGCGCCTGGAGGCGGGCAATCCCGCCCTGAATGACGGCGACACCATCTACCTCACGGCGGCCGACCAGGACGGCATGATGGTGAGCCTGATCCAGAGCAATTTCCGGGGCATGGGCAGCGGCATGACCCCGGCCCTGGGCTTCTGCCTCCAGGACCGGGGCGAGCTGTTCAGCCTCGAGGAAGGCCAGGCCAACACCTTCGCCCCAGGAAAGCGCCCCTTCCACACCATCATTCCCGGCTTCATCACCAAGGGAGGCGAACCCTTCCTGAGCTTCGGAGTCATGGGCGGGATGTTCCAGCCCTTGGGCCACGTGCAGATCGTCATGAACATCGTGGATTTCGGCATGGGCATCCAGGAAGCCGGCGACGCCCCCCGCATGGCCCACACAGGTTCCCCGGAGCCCACCGGCGCGAAGGGCGCCCTTCCGGGCACGATCCAGCTGGAAAGCGGGTTCCCCTACGAAACCGTGCGGGAGCTGATGAACATGGGTCACGAGGTGGGCTGGTCGCTGGGCAACTACGGCGGGTACCAGGGAATCCGGTGGGATCCGGCGCAGAAGGTGTTCTTCGGCGCCAGCGAGAGCCGCAAGGACGGCCAGGCGGCTGGGTATTGAACGGGCCCGCCCTCCATGGCGGACGGGGTTGGCGGCCATTGCCGCATTCTCGTCCGCCCATGCCCTTGTGGGCGCCCGGCGGGCGTCGCACCCTGGCTCCGGAGGTTGCCGATGGTGCGCCGGGTCATCGGGTTCCGCCCCGCTCCAATCCTGGTGACGGCCCTGCTCGTGCCGGGGCTGGCCACCGGCCGGGGCCCCGCCCTGGCCGCAGGCGCCGTGGCCAGATCCGCCGGCGAGGAGGAGTACCAGGTCCTGCGCGCCTACCTGGGCAGCCCCGCCGCGGAGAAGGTCGATTTCTCGCTGTTCGAGAAGATCGGGATCTTCTTCATCTACAACGTGGATCCCCAGGACGCTGGGAACATCTCCGGCTTCTTCAAGCAGTTCGCCGGCACCGCCCTGGATCCGGCGCTGGTGCGGCAGTTCGTGGCCGTCAACCGCTTCCCGGTGCCCGTCGACCGCCGGCGTTTCCCGCGGGATTTCAAGTACAGCCCGCAGTACATCCGCAAGGACGTCTACTCCCTCAGCCGGGTCGGGTTCAACGCCAGGCGGGACGAGGCGCTGATGTACGCGTCCTTCTCTTCCCTGCTGGAGGACGGCCACGGCGCCCTGGTCCTGCTGAAAAAGGCCGGCGGCGCCTGGACGGTGGAAAAGTCCGCGGCGGTGTGGATCTTCGGGGCGGCCGTGCACCCCTTCACGCCGGTCGGGAAGGTCCCCTGACGCTTCCACGGGGGCCCAACTCCGCGGGGACGCGCGGTGCGCCGCCGGTCAAACCGCCGAATACCCGGCATCCACGTAGTGCATCGCCCCGGTGATGTAGCTGGCGTCATCGCTGCACAGGAAGCGCACCATCCGGGCGATCTCCACCGGCTGGGCGAGGCGCCCCATCGGCACCACCCGCTCGCCCATCTCCCGGGCCTGCTCGTCGGTCAGGGGCAGCGCCCGACCGGCGGCGCGCAGCATCGGCGTGTCGACCTCGCCGGGGCAGACGGCATTGACCCGGATGCCGTCGCGGGCGTGTTCAATGGCGAAGGTGCGGGTGATCTGATGGACGGCGCCCTTGCTGGCGGCGTAGGCCAGGGCGCCCTTCCCGCTCAGTTCGCCCCAGATGCTGCCGAAATTGACGATCGCGCCCCGTCCCCCGTTCGCGTCGGCCGTCTGGCCCTTCATCAGGCGGATCGCCGCCCGGCACATGTAGAACACCCCGCTGACGTTGACGTTCAGGGTGCGCTGCCAGTCTTCATCGGAAGTGTCCAACCCCGTCGCGCGCACGATGATGCCGGCGGCGTTGACGAGGCAGTCGAGGCGCCCGGTGGCCGCGGCGCGGGCGACGGCGGCGGCGCAGAAGCCGGACTGGCTGACGTCCCCGATGATGGCTTCACAGCCCAGGTCGGCGGCCGTCCGGCCGGCAAGTTCCGCATTGTGATCGACGATGGCCACCCGGGCGCCGGCCTCCGTGAACAGGCGCGCCGTCGCGGCGCCCATCCCACTCGCTCCGCCCGTGACCAGGATCGTTTTCCCGCTGAATTCCTGAGACATGGGGGGAGTGTAGCAGAATGGAGTCCATTGAGAAGCCGTTTCAACAGCGCCCGGGCGGTGAAGGGCCCGCTCAGGACCGATCAGCAGCTATTTAGCCTTTCCAAGGGGTGGGGGGGCCGAAGGGCTGTGCGGCATACCGGTTGAAGCCTGAAGACCCGCGCCGCATCAGGTCGATAAATATTCCAGCGCGGTTCTGACGTGCATCTCCACGCCGACGATCAGCGAATCCTCGTCGATATTAAACATCGGATGATGGTGCTGGTAGCATGTATTTTTTTCTTGATTGCCGGTGCCAATAAAATAAAAGGCCCCGGGAATTTCCTTATTGAATTCAGCAAAGTCCTCGCCAACCATAAGCTTGATATTTTTTTCCAGGCGGTCCGGGCCAACCATCTTTTCGGCTATCCCGCTGATGAACTCAGTCATGTCCTGATCATTATTAAGCAGGATGTTGCCGCACTTGAATTCCAGTTCAAAGGTAGTCCTGTGGGCATAACATATATTTTCGACGATCCTCGAAAATCGTTCCTTGGCTCCAGCAGCGCCATTATGCAGACACCTTATCGATCCTTCCAACAGGATCTTGTCCGGTATGATGATCGGCGACGATCCGCATTGGATTTTGCAGAAGGTGATAACCGTAGGCTTTATCGCATCTATCTCGCGCGTCTGGATGGTCTGGACGGTCTGGATCACATTGGCCGCGCAGATGACCGGGTCCACGGCGGCATGCGGCGCGCCGCCATGTCCGCCCTTGCCCCGGATCACCAGCTTGAAGTAGTCGGATGACGCCATGATCGGTCCGGGGGCGATGCCGATCTTCCCCGCTCCGATCTGGGACCACAGGTGGAGCCCCAGGGACGCGTCCACATGGGGATCCTCGAGGATCCCCTCATCCACCATCTGTTTGGCTCCCGCGTCCTCTTCATTGGGCTGAAAAACGAATTTGATATTCCCTTCAATTTCATCTTTATGCCCGGCCAGTATCTTCGCGGCGATCAAAAGCATGGCGGTATGGCCGTCATGGCCGCATGCATGCATTTTGCCATCATAGACCGACGCATACGGCAAATCGTTCTCTTCCTGGATGGGAAGAGCATCCATATCAGCGCGGAGCAAGACTGTCCGCCCGGGGTGCCTCCCCCTGAGCAGGCCGGCCACCCCTGTATGCGCAATTTTTGTCCTTACTTCAAGTCCACATTCTTTGAGGTACTTCTCAACGATCCCCGAGGTCCTTATCTCTTGAAATCCCAACTCAGGATGTTGATGGAGGTCTCTTCTCAGCCTGATTAATTCAGGTTTCAACACTTCGATTTCGTTATTTAAATCCATTATTTTTCACCTCTCCCCTGGGGGGAAGGGCGGGGTCTCCTGGCCCCCGTGGTGGACTCGGATTCGCTTCAGATGACTTCCTCCACGTCCGTGTAAACGAACGTCACGCCTCCGGTGGCGAAATTGGGCACATCCCGCACCGCCGCCCGCCCCTCGGGCGATTCCAGGATCGCCTCCATGGCCTGGCGGCTCTCCGGTACAGGTCGGCGATG